>SFNW01000179.1 GCA_004554105.1 Clostridiales bacterium
TGTATGTGTCGTTTGAAAACTCGCCGCGTTGAGCTTTTTCCAAGAGACTTCTTACATCGGATTCGGTTAGTCTGGATATTCTCGCTGTGCTAAACCTCACGACGCTATTTTTTTCTGTAGCCGAGTATCGCGATTTACTCGCCGCTCCCTTTGCACCGCCGTCCGCTACGCGACTGTCATTGTACGCCTTGTTCCACAGTTCTGCGGCGCGTTCTGCGTCCTGCGACTGAATGCCGAGCTTTTCACGAATCCACGAAATCGCGTCGAGGATAGCCTGTGCCGGCTTTGAGTGATGCTTTGTAATCTTTCGCGCCGTTTTTTCGTCGGAGAAGAGATACTGCATTGCAAAATCAGCCGCAATTTCGTCAATCGCATTTTGGCGCGACAGCGTATAGATGCGCATATATTTTGCGATTGCATTCTCACCGCCGCTTGCTTTAACCGCCAAATCTGCAAAATTTCTGTACTGCTCCGGCGACCGCTTTTGCAGAACGTGCGTCAGCTCGTGACCGAGGATAATGCGCGCCGCAGGCGATGGCAACGCCTGCGGCTTTCTTGTATAAACAGAAGTTTGCTTTCTATTTCCCGTATTTGCCGGCTTCGGCGAGCGTGTCAAAGCCGTGTTGGCGAAAGACCTCATAGACGCCGACGGCGACCGAGTTTGACAGATTGAGGCTGCGCAGATGCTCGCGCATCGGAATGCGGACGGTTCGCTCGAGATTGGCTTCGAGCAGCGGCTCGGGCAGCCCCTTTGTCTCCTTGCCGAACATCAGAAAGACCGGCGACGGGTAGTCGATTTCGGTATAGGCGCGCGGTGCTTTGGTGGAAAAATAATAGATTTCCGCATCGGGATTCTTTGCATTGAAATCCTCGAGATTTTCGTAATAGGTGATGTCGAGCTCGTGCCAGTAATCCAGTCCCGCGCGCTTCAGCTTGCGGTCGTCGATTTCAAAGCCGAGCGGCTTGATGAGGTGGAGCGCCGCGCCGGTCGCGGCACAGGTGCGCGCGATATTGCCGGTATTCTGCGGGATTTCGGGCTCGAGCAGGACGATGTTGACGTTTTTCATAGATACCTCGCAAAGTGAACTGTATAACAGTATACAGTATACCGCGCTTTTCGGTTTGCCGCAAGACGCTTTTTCGTTAAAGTGCGTTTTTGCTTTCTTGCCCGCATTGACTTTTCGACAGAAGTTTAGTATAATGGTTAAAAATTCACGCGCGGAGGATCCTCATGAAAACAGTGATGCTGGTGTTCGGGACGAGACCCGAAGCCATTAAAATGTGTCCGCTCGTCAACGAGCTGAAAACAAGAAGCGAACTCAAGACCGTCGTCTGCGTCACGGGACAGCATCGGCAGATGCTCGACGCGGTGCTGCACGCCTTTTCGGTCGTGCCCGACTACGACCTTTCGATTATGAAGGACAAGCAGACGCTGTTCGACATCACGGTGAATATTCTCGAACGCATTCGTGCGGTACTGGAGGAAGTCAAGCCCGACGTCGTTCTCGTCCACGGCGACACCTCGACCACCTTTGTCACGGCGCTCGCCTGCTTCTATATGCAGATTCCGGTCGGTCATGTCGAGGCGGGACTGCGCACCTACAATATCTATTCGCCCTATCCAGAGGAATTCAACCGCCAGGCGGTCAGCATTCTTGCAAAATATAATTTTGCGCCGACCGCGCTGTCGAAAGAGAATCTCCTGCGCGAGGGCAAGGCGGCGGACAGCATTTACGTCACCGGCAATACCGCCATCGACGCGCTGAAAACCACGGTCCGCGCCGACTACACGCACCCCGAGCTGGAGTGGGCGGCGGGCAGCCGCCTGATTATGATTACGGCACACCGCCGCGAAAATCTCGGCGAGCCGATGCACCGTATGTTCCGCGCGATTCGCCGCATCATCGAGGAACACCCCGATGTGCGCGCGATTTATCCGATTCACATGAATCCCGTCGTGCGCGCGGCGGCGAACGCCGAGCTCGGCGGCTGTGACCGCATTCGTATTATCGAGCCGCTCGACGTACTGGATTTCCACAACTTCCTGTCGCGCTCCTACCTGATTCTGACCGACAGCGGCGGCATTCAGGAGGAGGCGCCCTCGCTCGGCAAGCCGGTGCTTGTCATGCGCGACACGACCGAGCGCCCCGAGGGGATTGCCGCGGGAACGCTGCGGCTTGTCGGCACCGAGGAGGAGACGATCTACAAGAACTTCAAGG
>SFNW01000180.1 GCA_004554105.1 Clostridiales bacterium
GCTCTGCCCGCCCGCCGCGGCGCTCCTCTTCGCGTGGCTCCCGCGCCGTGGGGGGGACGAATGCGCAGGGGTGCCACCGACCGATACCGGCACAACAACCGATACCGCCACCAAAACCGGTACTGCCGCCAAGACCGATACAACCGACGCCCCCGGCAAAAAGGCGCCTGTCCCCGCCGCCCCGCCGCAAAGCAAAAGGCGGTCATCGGTTCCCCACTCGCCCCGCGGCGAGCGTCCGTAAGACAAAATAAAAAAGCCGCCCGGCGGCGGACAAAAACAGTGAACCGAAGGCAGGGATCGCGCCCAAAAGGCAAAACAAAAAGCGCGGCGGAGCGCACAGTCGTGCCGACAAGGCACAGGTGCAGGCTCCGTCGCGTTCTTGTCCGGCGCGGATTACACGCGCTCGATCTTCGCGGAACGCAGGCAGCGGGAGCAGACATACACGCTCTTATGCGTGCCGTTCACAACCGCTTTCACCCGACGGATGTTGGGTTTCCAGGTTCTGTTGGTCTTGCGGTTCGAGTGGGACACATTGTGACCGAACACAACGCCCTTGCCGCAGATATCACACTTTGCCATCGTACATACCTCCCTGAGACATTCACACCGCGGGGGTGCTCTCTATCTAAAATTTATTCAGAAACCAAGTCGCGTTTTATATTCTACCACACGGATTTCAAAAATGCAATACCAAAATAAAATAATTTTTGCTTTTTTCGGAGTGCCTCCGACAACGCCGCGACGGATCCCGCGGGAGATACGGAAATCCCTCCGAGCATCGCGCACACGCCGTGCGGATTTGGCGGTTGTCAACCCGTCGGCGAGGGCGGGCGTCTGCACGTATCGGTTGTGCGCCGTGCCGATGCCGGGCACATCCGGCGCCGGGGAGCCCGCCGCACAATGTGCATTCCTCGCACGCCGCGAGTGTTGCCGCACGAATCGAATACCGAACTTTTTCGCGCACGACCGAAAAACCGAAGCGTCAGGCTCTTGCATTACGCGCGCGTATCTGTTAGAATAATATAATCAGAGATTTTCGCAATTTGCGGATTGCGCAAAGCCCCGGTTGAAAAGGAGTTACGTATGGCAAAGGGAAACTATGCAAAGACCTATGAGGAAATCTACGCGCATGCCAAAGCCCTGACCGCGCGTCTCGAGGAGGATACCGACTATCAGGCGCTACTTGCCCGTGCGCGCACGCTCGGCATCACCGTCTCCGTCACCCCGCGGCATACCTTCTCGCCCGAATATGTCCCGCACTTTATCCCGGACGCGGACGCGACCGGTAAACTCCCCGCGGGCTACGCGATGGAGCTCTGGATCGACCTCAACTGCGGCGACCACATTCTCGCGTTCACAGACGATGAAGGCAACGACGTGCAGTGCAGTTACACCATGCTTGCCGCTTGCGAGGAGAACTTTCTGCTCTTCTCCCGTGTGGCACTGTATTCTTACGAAAAGATGATGGCGGACAACCAGCTCATCGCCATTCTCACGGACTGCCTCGATGCGGCAGAGGACGGCGTGTCCGGCGACTCGCCTTTCCGCTCCGACCTGCTCACCCCGACCGAGCCGCGCGGCGAGCGGGGGCTCATCGTCGGGCGCGACGCCGTCGGCGAGGGCTCCTATGTCGAGATTGTGCGCGGCGACTACGACGGTACGTTCGGGCATGAGGACGCCTACTATTTCTCGGAGGACGGGTTCCTGCCCTATCGGATGCTCCTGCTCGCGCTTTTCGGCGCGGAGCGTATCAGTATCGGCTCCTCCCTGACCCTCACCGCCGAAGAAGCGGCACAGTTTGCCGACGCGCTCGACGAGCTGCCCGAGGCGCTCTCGACCGTCTTTTCCTATTCCGACGCCCTCGCCGAGACCTACGGGCTGGAGGCGTTTCTCCCGCCCCCGCGCCTTGAGACGTGCCTCAACCGCCTGACCCTGCACCGCGACGAAGCATTTCTCGACGACGCCGCGCGTCTCGCCGCTTATATCGCCCCCGAGGACGGGGAAACGACCTCCGTCACATTCATCTGGTAAAGGAGTTTTTCATGCCGTATATCCACACATCTGTTTCCTGCCCCCTGACCCGCGACGCGGAAGTGCGCCTGAAGAGCGCCTTCGGCGAGGCGATCACCTGCCTTGCCGGTAAGACCGAGGACTACCTTATGCTCCGCTTCACCGACCGCGCCCGCCTGTGGCTCGGCGGCTCCGACAAACTTGCCG
>SFNW01000051.1 GCA_004554105.1 Clostridiales bacterium
AACAACCTTTTGAAACACAAGGAGACAGAACATGATTCCACGCCCCGAATACCCGCGCCCGCAGTTCGAGCGCAAGGAATGGATGAACCTCAACGGCGAGTGGCAGTTTGAGATCGACAACGGCAGAAGCGGCAAGGAGCGCAAGCTCTACAATGCCGAAAAGCTGACGGACACCATCAAGGTTCCGTTCTGCCCAGAGAGCCGTCTGTCGGGACTTGCGCACGTCGACTTTATGGAGTGCGTATGGTATATGCGCAAGGTCGAGCTGCCCGAAGCGTGGGTTGCCGCCGGACGCAGAACGCTGCTGAATATCGGCGCCTGCGACTTCGAGACCGAGGTCTATGTCAACGGCAAGTACATCGACCGTCACATCGGCGGCTACGTCTCGTTTGAGATGGATATTACAAGCGCGCTCGTCGCAGGCGAGAACAAAATCGTCATCTGCGCCGTCGACCTGCTCCGCAGTCAGACGCAGCCCGGCGGCAAGCAGTGCCGCAAGTTTTACTCCATCGGCTGCTCCTATACCCGCACGACCGGCATTTGGCAGACCGTGTGGCTTGAAAACGTCCCCGACCACTACATCAAGCACACGAAGTGCCGCCCCTCGGTCGACAACCAAAGCCTCTTTGTCGAGGCGGTCTGCGAAAACGCAGACGGCAAAACGCTGCGCGCCGTCGCTTCGTTCGGCGGCAAGGTCGTCGGCACTGCCGAGACCAAGGTGAGCGGAAAGAGCGCTTCGCTTGAGGTCAAGCTCTCCGAGCTGCACCTCTGGAACGTCGGCGACGGTCAGCTCTACGACCTCGAATTCGACCTCGAGGGCGACCGCGTTTCTTCCTACTTCGGTATGCGCAAGGTCGAGTGGAAGAACAACCGTACCTACATCAACGGCAAGGCTGTCTATCAGCGTTTGATTCTCGACCAGGGCTTCTACCCCGACGGTATTTACACCGCGCCCACCGATGATGAGCTGATTGCGGACATTCAGCGTTCGCTCGACATGGGCTTCAACGGTGCGAGACTGCACCAGAAGGTCTTTGAACCGCGCTTCCTCTATCACTGCGACCGCCTCGGCTACATCGTTTGGGGCGAGCACGCCAACTGGGGACTCGACATCGCGCGCTTTGAATCCTGGCGCGGATTTTTGCCCGAGTGGCGCGAGATTCTCGAGCGCGACTACAACCACCCCGCGATTATCGGCTGGTGCCCGCTCAACGAGACGCAGCAGAATCAGAATCGCGATTTCGTCAGAATGCTTGCCGACATGACCCGCGCCTACGACCCCGACCGTCTCTACATCGACGCTTCGGGCTGGACGCATCAGGACAATCTGACCGACATTCTCGACGCGCACGACTACGACCAGAATCCCGAGACCTTCCGCGCACGCTATCAGCCGCTTGAAGCGGGCGAAAACGTGGTCTTCCCGCACTACAAGCAGGGCGGCAAGGTGACGTTCATGAGCGAGTTCGGCGGCATTTGGTGGAATCCGAACGACCTCGAACACGGCTGGGGCTACGGCAACCGTCCGCAGAGCGAGGAGGAGTTCATCGAGCGCTATCGCGGACTGGTCACCGCCATGCTGGAGAACAGCGCAATCGGCGCGTTCTGCTACACGCAGCTCACCGACGTCGAGCAGGAGGTCAACGGTCTGTACACCTACGACCGGCATCCGAAGTTCCCGCCCGAGGTGATCCGTGCTATCAACACGCAGAAGGCTGCAATCGAGGAATAAAAGAAACAAAAAATCGGGGAATACCGTCGGTATTCCCCGATTTTTTTGTCGGCGGAATCATTTTCCGCTTGGCAAAGCGGCTTGATGCTTGACAAAGCGCACACAGAATGTTAAACTAACGCAGTAAACAACTGCCGAGGGAGGTGCGTCTGTATGAAGATTCTTGTTGCCATGAGCGGCGGTGTCGATTCTTCGGTCGCCGCAAAGCTGCTGACCGATGCGGGCAACGACTGCGTCGGCTGCACGATGAAACTCTATGACAATGCCGATGCGGGCATCGACCGCTCGCACACCTGCTGTTCGCTCGACGACGTCGAGGACGCCCGCAGCGTCGCGCACAGCCTCGGCATGGACTATTTCGTTTTCAACTTCTCGGACGATTTTCGCAAGAAGGTCATCGACAAATTCGTCGACAGCTATCTCCGCGGGCGCACGCCCAACCCCTGCATCGACTGCAACCGCTTCATGAAATTCGACAAGCTGTTCGACCGCGCGGAGATTCTCGGCTGCGAGAAAATCGCAACCGGGCATTACGCCCGCATCGGGTATGAGAACGGCAAGTATACGCTGAAAAAAGCGCTTGACCCCACAAAGGACCAAAGTTATGTTCTGTATGCCATGACGCAGGCACAGCTTGCGAAAACCCTCTTTCCGCTCGGCGGACTCTGCAAGACCGAGACGCGGAAAATTGCGGAGGAATGCGGCTTTGTCAACGCGGACAAGCCCGACAGTCAGGACATCTGCTTCGTTCCCGACGGCGACTATGCGAAGATTATCGAGCTGCACTGCGGTGCGCCCGCGCCCTGCGGCGATTTCGTCGATACCGACGGCAATATTCTCGGCAGACACGCGGGCATTATCCGCTATACCGTCGGGCAGCATCGCGGACTCGGCATTGATTTGCCCGGCAAGCGCTATGTTTGCCGCGTCTGTCCCGAAAACAACACGGTCGTCCTCGGCGAGGCAAAAGACCTCTACCGCAAAGACGCCTTTGTGACCGAGGTCAACTGGATTTCGGGTGAAGCACCGAAACAGCCGTTTCGCTGCAAGGTCAAACTGCGCTATCGCCAGACCGAGCAGTCGGCGACCGTCACGCCGATTGGAAGCGATGCGTTCCGCGCCGAATTTGACGAGCCGCAGCGTGCCGTCACGCCCGGGCAGGCAGCCGTCCTCTACGACGGCGACACCGTTCTCGGCGGCGGCACGGCAGATACGGAATAAACCGAACAAGAGAAAACAAAAGCGACCGATTTCGGTCGCTTTTCTGTGTGGCTGCCGCGCGGGCGGTCTTGCTTTGCGTTACTTTTGCTCTTGTTTGATGCGTGCTTTGGCTTCCTCGACGGTTTCGCCGTCTTTGGTCAGATAGCGGTCGACAAAGCCGTCCTCGATTTTTTTGTAACCGTCGACGACGCCGTCCTCGATTTTCTTATAGCCGTCGACGACGGTGTCGCTGATTTTCTTGAAACCTTCGGTTACGGTTTCCGCGATTTTTTCATTTGCTTTGACGAGCTTGGATTTTGCCATTTTCTTTGCCTCCGACAATACCGAGCATCATGACGACGCCCAAAATCAAAATATACAGACAGACGGCTGCTCCCGTGGCGGCGTTCATCACGCGGATTTCAAGCGGGGTCATGCCCTCAAATGAGACGAGCATGGCACGCTGCAGCGACAGCACGGACGCCGCCGCGTCGGCACAGCCGATATTTCTTAGAGCGGTGAGCAGCGGCGAGCGGTGCTTTGCCGCCTTTGCCGCGTTGACAAAGGCGAGTGTGACCTTGCAAAACGTATAGGTTGCAATGGCAATCATCACAATCGTGCCGTTTTTCACGGCAACCTCGTTTTGAATGCTGTAATACACCGAGACCGCAAGTACAAGACCGAGCACCGTCAGCATTCCGCCCGTGAATCGCATCACGAACAGCCCCGACACGGCTTTGACGCCGCGCCTGCGCTTTTGCGCACAGGAGACCGCCGCATACCGCATCACCGACAGGAGGATATAGTATGCGCACAAAACGAGAAACCATACCGAGCGGCTTACCACGCCGAGAACGCCGTTATAGACCGCGTAGCCGATATTCAGCCCGAGACTTGCCGAGGCGGTCAGCAGGACGCGCCGCTCACGGTTATGCAGAAGCTCGCCGACGGCGGGGAAGCGGCAGAGCCGCCGCTCGATTTGCTGCTTGATTTGCATTTGCTGCCGCGACGCTTACCGAATGCCCTTGGTGAGCGGAATCAGGCAGAGCAGAACGACGATGCCGGCAAGCCCTATAGCGACGCCGAGCACGATATTGCTCCAGACCATGCAGAAGCACATACCGACGCCGAGTGCCAGTGCGCCGATGACGCCGACCGCGGCGGTCAGCACGCTCCTTGCGGAAATGTGAATCGGTGCTTTGTGCTCCATCTTTCGCCAAACAAGCAGAGTGACAAGACCGAGCACCAGTCCGACGACGCCGAACACAATACCCGGCTTAAATGCGTTCCACTCGGAAATGAGTGCCATGCACATGCCGAGCGCGAATAAAACGCCGCTGACCGTCCCCAACATCAAGGCGACAAAACTGCTTTTTTTCATGAATAAACCCTCCAAAATCATTTTTTCATTAAATCAACAGTTGTTTTTTTAATGTAATTTCAGTATAATGGGTGTATCGAGAAAAAACAATCACCAATTTGCCATCATGTGTTGAGATAATGAGGTTTTTATGAACACGAAGAACAACAAGCGAAGAAAAGCGTCCAGAGAAAAGATTGAATCGGTCTTTTACGAGCTGATTCAGACGCGGGAACTGAATCAAATCTCGGTTTCGGAAATTTGCAAGCGGGCAAAACTGAACCGAACGACCTTTTATGTGAATTATGCGGACGTTTATGCGCTTGCCGATGCGGTGCGCCTGTCGCTGGAAAACGCAATGGACGAGATGTATCGCGAGGACAGAGAACGCGGCGTGAACAGCCACGACTATCTGCGCCTGTTTCGCCATATCGCCGAAAATCAAATGCTCTACAAAACCTATTTCAAACTCGGTTACGACCAAGAGCACAAGGTTGTGCGCTACGATACGCAGCTTGCCAAGGAGCATTTCGACAACCGATTTATCGAATATCACTGCGAGTTTTTCAAGGGCGGGCTGAACGCAATTATCAAGATTTGGCTTGCGGGCGGCTGCAGGGAAACGCCCGAAGAACTGTACGAGGTGATTCAAAGCGAATATCGGGGAAGACTGAACGACATTTCTCCGGCGTCGGAAACCTAAAAAAACGGGGCGGCCGCGTAAAGCGGTCGCCCCAAAATCGTTTTTTTGTTTTTCTTACATCAGCGAGCGGTAGAGCGCGGCGATCTCGGCAACCGAGGTTTCGCGCGGGTTGCCGGGACGGCAGGCGTCTGCATAAGCGGACTCTGCGAGGAAGTCGACGTCCTCGGGCTTCACGATTTCCTTCAGGTTTTCGGGAATGCCGACATCGTGCGCAAGCTGCTTGACCGCGTCGATGGCGGCGCGTCTTGCGTCCTCGAGCGACAGTTTATCTACGCCCTCGACGCCCATCGCACGGGCGATGTCGCGGTACTTGTCGCCGGTTGCGGGAGCGTTGTATTCCATGACGGTGGGCAGAATGATTGCGTTGGCAACGCCGTGCGGCGTGTCATACAGCGCGCCGAGCGGGTGCGCCATCGAATGCACGATGCCGAGACCGACGTTGGAGAAGCCCATGCCCGCGATATACTGACCGAGCGCCATGCCCTCTCTGCCCTCGGGCGTGTTGGCAACCGCGCCGCGCAGATGCTTTGCAATCAGCTCAATGGCTTTCAGGTGGAACATATCGCTCATTTCCCATGCGCCCTTGGTGATATAGCCCTCGATTGCGTGCGTCAGCGCGTCCATGCCGGTTGCGGCGGTCAGCCCCTTGGGCATCGACGCCATCATGTCGGGGTCGACAACGGCGACGACCGGAATGTCGTGTACGTCGACGCAGACCATTTTGCGGTTCTTCTCGGTGTCGGTGATGACGTAGTTGATCGTAACCTCAGCCGCCGTGCCTGCCGTGGTGGGCACTGCGATAATCGGTACGCACTTGTTCTTCGTCGGTGCGACGCCCTCAAGCGAGACGACGTCCTCAAATTCGGGATTCGTTATGATAATGCCGATTGCCTTCGCGGTATCCATCGACGAGCCGCCGCCGATGGCGACGATGCAGTCCGCCCCGGATTTTTTGAAGGCTTCGACGCCCGCCTTGACGTTTGCAACCGTCGGATTTGCCTTGATGTTCGAGTAAATCTCATAGTCGATTTTCGCGCCGTCGAGAATGTCGGTCACCTTGGCGGTGACGCCGAACTTCAAGAGGTCGGGGTCAGAGCAGACGAAGCATTTTTGAAAGCCTCTGCCTTTTACTTCGGTTGCGATTTCCGCAATCGCGCCCTTGCCGTGGTAGCCGGTTTCGTTGAGTACAAATCTGTTTGCCATAATCCTATCCCTTTCTCTATAAAAACTTCCGAATCTTTCGGATTTTCTGCCTCCATTATAAGCCCGCCCGCGACGAATTGCAAGCGAAAGGGAAGAATTTCACGCGATATTGACAAATAAATCACATAAGGATTGTATCTTGAAAACCTATCGTTTTTGTGGTAAAATAAGCGCATTGAGTGTGGCGGACCGTCGGGGACACGGGAGGGCGGGGCACGCAATACACCCGTAGGGGCGGATTCCATATCCGCCCGCCAAAGAATACGCCCGCCAAAGAACAACACGCGAATCATACAGGAGAACACAATGCCGAATCAATTTTCAAGAACCGAACTGATTTTCGGAAAAGAGGCAATGGAAAAACTCAGCCGCGCCCGCGTGGCGGTTTTCGGCGTGGGCGGCGTGGGCGGTTACACCGCCGAGGCGCTGGTGCGCAGCGGCGTGGGGGCGGTCGACCTCATCGACGACGACCGCGTTTGCCTGACCAACCTCAACCGCCAGCTCTTTGCCACCCGAAAAACAGTCGGCAAATATAAAGTGGACGTCGCGGCGGAGCGGCTCGCGGACATCAATCCCGACGCCGTGATCCGCACCTACAAGGTGTTTTACACGCCCGAGACGGCGGCGCAGTTTGACTTCACCGCTTACGACTATATCGTCGACGCTATCGACACGGTCACGGGCAAAATCGCGCTCGTCGTCAACGCAAAGGCGGCGAATACGCCGATTATCAGCTCGATGGGCGCGGGCAACAAGGTTGACCCGACCGCCTTTGAGGTCGCGGACATCTACAAGACCTCGGTCTGCCCGCTGGCAAAGGTCATGCGAAACGAACTGCGCAAGCGGAAGATTCGCCGCTTGAAGGTGGTCTATTCCAAGGAGCTGCCGCTCACGCCCGTGGACGACATGACAAGCAGCTGCCGGACACACTGCATCTGCCCGCCGGGTACTGCGCGCAAATGCACCGAGCGGCGGCAGGTCCCGGGCAGCAACGCCTTTGTCCCCTCGGTCGTCGGACTCATCATCGCGGGCGAGGTCATCAAGGATTTGACCGGCGTGCGGGGCAGGGGGCTCGGCGTATGAGCAAGGCACTTGAACCCTGTCAGAGCATCGAACGCAGCCTGCAGAAAAAATTCCGCAAGACAATCTGGAATCCCTTTATCGAAGCGGTCAAGCGGTACGGGCTGATCGCGGCGGGCGACAAAATCGCCGTCTGCATTTCGGGCGGGAAGGACTCGATGCTGATGGCGAAGCTGATGCAGATGTTACAGCGGCACAGCGAAGTGCCCTTTGACCTTGTCTTTCTCGTCATGGACCCGGGCTACAATGAACGCAACCGCCGCAAAATCGAGAGCAATGCAGAGCTTCTGCAGATTCCCGTGACGGTTTTCGAGACCGATATTTTCGCGATTGCCAACAGCACGGACAAGTCGCCCTGCTACCTCTGCGCCCGTATGCGGCGCGGGCATCTTTATGCCAAGGCGAGAGAACTCGGCTGCAACAAAATCGCGCTCGGGCATCATTTCAGCGACGTTGTGGAGACCACGCTGATGGGAATGTTCTACGGCTCGCAGCTGCAGGCGATGCCGCCGAAGCTGCACAGCACGAATTTTGTCGGCATGGAGCTGATTCGCCCGCTTTACTGCGTCCACGAGGACGATATTCTCGCATGGGTGCGCTACAACGAACTGGATTTTATCCGCTGCGCCTGCCGCTTTACCGAAAATCGCGAGGAGTACGAAAACGGCGGCTCGAAGCGGCAGGAGATGAAGCAGCTTTTGCGCAGTCTGAAGCGTGACAACCCGAATATCGAACGAAGCATTTTCAACAGCATTCACGCCGTCTGCCTCGACACCATGGTCGGCTGCAAGACGAGCGGGCGGGATTATTCCTTTGCCGAGCTCTACGAAGCGCGGGGAAAAACGGCTGCCGCCGATCTTTCCGAAGAAGAATAAAAGAGCGCCGCCGAACCGTTTATCGGTTCGGCGGCGCATTTCTGTGCTGCAGTCAGGCGCCGAGAATCTGCATGAATTCCTCGCCGGTGATGGTTTCCTTTTCGTAGAGGTATTTTGCCAGTTCGTCGAGTTTTGCGCGATTTTCGGTCAGAATTCGCGCCGCCTTTGCGTGCTGCGCCTTGACCAGCGCGACGACGCGCTCGTCAACCTTAGTCTGCGTTTCGGCGGAGCAGGCGAGTGACATATCGCCGCCGAGATATTGGTTGGTTTCGGTTTCGAGCGCGACCATGTCAAAGTCGCTCATGCCGTAACGGGTAATCATTGCGCGGGCGAGTTTGGTCGCCTGTTCGATGTCATTCGATGCGCCGGTTGTCACAGTGCCGCAGGCGATTTCTTCTGCGGCGCGTCCGCCGGTCAGCGTGGCAATCCGGTTTTCGATCTCGACCTTGCTCATCAGGTAGCGGTTGCCCTCGTCCACCTGCATGGTGTAGCCGAGCGCGCCCGAGGTGCGGGGAACAATGGTGATTTTCTGCACGGGCGCGGAGTTCGTCTGCATTGCGGCGACCAGCGCGTGCCCGATTTCGTGATAGGCGACAATCATTTTTTCCCGGTCGGTCAGAATCGCGTTCTTCTTCTGATAGCCGGCGATGACGACCTCGATGGATTCCTCAAGATCGGCCTGCGTCGCTTCGCTTCTGCCGTCGCGCACGGCGCGAAGCGCCGCCTCGTTGACGATGTTGGCAAGTTCCGCGCCCGAAGCGCCCGATGCCATGCGGGCAATCCGCTCAAAGTCGACATTCGCCGCGGTTTTGATCTTCTTGGCGTGGACGCGCAGAATCGCTTCGCGCCCCTTGAGGTCGGGCAGTTCGACGGGAACACGGCGGTCGAAGCGGCCCGGACGGGTCAGCGCGGGGTCGAGCGTCTCGGGGCGGTTGGTCGCGGCGAGAATAATGACGCCGGTATTGCCGCCGAAGCCGTCCATTTCGGTGAGCAACTGGTTGAGTGTCTGCTCGCGCTCGTCGTTGCCGCCCATGCCGCCTGTATTTCGCTTCTGCCCGATGGCGTCAATCTCGTCGATAAAGACGATACAGGGCGCTTTTTCTTTTGCCTGCGAGAACAAATCGCGCACCTTGGACGCGCCCATGCCGACAAACATCTCGACGAATTCCGAGCCGGACATCGAGAAGAAAGGAACATCGGCTTCGCCCGCGACTGCCTTGGCAAGCATGGTTTTACCCGTGCCGGGAGGTCCGACGAGCAACACGCCCTTCGGCATGGACGCGCCGATTTCTTCGTATTTCTTCGGGTTGTGCAGGTAGTCGACGATTTCGGCGAGGTTTTCCTTTGCTTCGTCCTCGCCCGCCACATCGTCAAACTTAATGCCGCCTGCGGATTTGACATAGACCTTGGCGTTGCTCTTGCCCATGTTGAACATCATGGAGCCGCTGCCGCCGCCCGCCCTATCCATCAGTTTCTTGGACATATAGCGCCCGATTAAGGCAAAGATGACCACGGGCAGAATCCAATAGAGCAAAATCGTCAGCAGCGGGGACATCTCCTCGATGATTTCGCCCGAGAAGGTCGCGCCCGACGCATACAGGCGCGGAATCAGCTCGTAGTCCTCGCTCAGGCGGCCTGTTTCGTAGATGTTCTTCCCATCTCTGTCGGTGAACAGGATTTTGTTGTCGCGTACCTCGACCTGCCCGATTTCCTTGTTCTCGGTCATGGTCATAAACGTGCCGTAATCGACCTCGCGAATGCGCATTTGCTGCAAAAAGGGAACAACCAGCAGATTCATCGCGAAAAGGACAATGAGGACGATGCTGTAATAGTAGATTAACGGTTTCTTCGGACTTTTGACTTCATTCATAACAGGTACTTCCTTTCGGTCGGTCAGTCTGCTTTTTTCTCTTCGGGCAGGGGCTCTGCTTCGGGCACGAGATGCTTGAGAATCGCAAGGAGTGCCATGACGACGCAGCCGACGGCAATCGAAAACTTTCCGTGGCGGGTCAGCATCACGCCGGCAATCGCGCCGAACAGCGTGAAGGTCAAAAGACTGCATTTGCGGTTGGGCTTTACGCGGATAATGCCCGAAAAGAGAATGTACAGTCCCGCAAGCAGCCAGCCTGCCGGCGTCAGCGGCAGGAGCGCAATCAGCACGCCGAAAATCGTGGCGATGCACTTGCCTCCGTGAAGATCGTTGAAAACCGCGAGCGCGTGCCCGAGCACGGGCGCAACCATGACGCCCGCAAAAAGCAGCCTTTGCACGTCGGTCGTGCGCGACGCGAGAAAGACGGGAACAAACCCCTTTGCCATATCGAGCGCAAGGCAGAGCAGTCCCATCGGAATGCCGCAGTGGACAAACACATTGGACGCCCCGGGGTTTTTGTCTTTACTCAGCGCGCAGATGTCTTTTTTCAGAAAGGCGCGGGGCAGAATCCGGCTGAACATCACGCTGCCGAGCAGAAACCCGAATGCAATGTAAAAGAGTTGTGCGGTCAGTTGATTTTTCATAGCTGCATCACCAAATCGACGATATTTGCGGCGCCGTGGGGGTCGATGTTCGCTGCCTGCGCCGCCGTCATTCTTTCCGCGCGCTCGGGGTCGCCGAGCAGCAGAAATGCGTCTTTTGCCGCTTCGGCTTCGCTCTTTGCCCACATCGACATACCGAGCGATTCAAAGAGGGCGGCGTTTTTCGTCTCGCAGCCCGGAATCGGCGCGGCGTGAATCAGCGGCACGCGGGACGCCGCCGCCTCGGTCGTTGTAATGCCGCCCGCCTTGGTAATCAGCACGTCGGCGGCGCGCATATAAAGGTTGACCTTGTCGGTGAACGGCAGAGCGACGACCCGACCGTCCGCACCGTAGGTTTTGTCAAGCGTTTCTTTGAGTTCGGCATTTCTTGCGGTGAGAACATAAATCACCGTGTCGGCGTCCGCACTTTTCAGCAGCTCGGCGCAGATTAGCGGCGAATTGCCGCAGCCGACGCCGCCGGTCATGACGAGAATCATTTTTTTGCCCGCGTCGATGGCAAGCGCTTCTCGTGCCTCGGCTTTCGTTATTTGCAAAGAAAACCGCGCCGAAACCGGCAGTCCCGTCACATAAAGGCGGTCTGTGGGCATACCGTTTTGAATGCAGTCCGCCTTGACGCTTTCATGCGGGAGAAAATAGGCGTCCATGTCGGTCTCGTTCCAGAACGGTATGCGGGTGTAGTCGGTCAGCACGCCGTAGCATTTGACCGGCAGACTGCCGGTTTTCTTTAAGCGGGTCATCGCTTCCATCGGGAAGAGGTGCGTGGCGACCACGCAGTCGTAGCCGCCCTCGGTGATAAAGGCGAGCAGCCGCTTTGCATGGGCGGCGTTGGCAAAGTAGACCGGTGAGGTGATGCCGGTCGAATTATAGAGCTCGCCCGCGCGGTAGATTGCGCCGAACGCGCGCGGCACACGGGTGATCATCGAGCCGTATGCGGACGAAATGACGCGCGAGGAGTGCGTGCCGGTCACGCCGAGCGAGTCGACGACCGAGCAGTCGATGCCGCGGCGACGGAACTCCTCGCAAACGGCGCGTGCCGCGCTGTTGTGTCCCTCTCCCGTGTTGCAGCTCAGAATCAGAACTTTCATCGTTTTCTCCGTATTTTTGATTTGGTTTTTCCTTTGGCTTGAGGCAAACTCACTTTTTGCGGTCGCGCAGTGCCTTGAGCTGGTCGAGACTATGCCGCAGCTTCGGGAAGGCGTCGATCATACGGCGCTGCTGCGCGGAAAAACGCTCGCGCATGGCGCGCCGCCGCTCGGCAACCTCCTGCTTGCCCACGGTGCGGAGTTTTTCATATTCCTCGACGAGAAGTGCCAGCTTCTCGCGGAAGTCCGCCATGCCGGCGAACGTGACGATGTTGTCGGCGAGAAACCCGGCAAACAGCACGGCGACGATGCAGTGAAACCATACGGGCGGCAGAAGAGAAGTGCAGTGTACGACAAACGGGTGCAGAACTTTAATCAGCACGACCGAAAATGCACCGAATACCACGGCAC
>SFNW01000052.1 GCA_004554105.1 Clostridiales bacterium
ACTGGCAGGTCATCTCTATTCTATCACAAACGGAGGATTCCTTTTTATCGGCTTAGCCTCTTTTGAACCACGCGACTATCGCGTGGTTTTCGTTTACAATAACAACCGTACTTCGCTTGAAGTACGGTTGCTTTCGTTTTATTGAACGGTTTCCTTATTTCAAAAGCATGGCGGACAGCTTTGTGATGTCGCCCGCGCCCATCGTGAGAATCAAATCGCCCGCCTTCGCGTTTGCGCGGAGGTAGTCGGCGATTGCTTCAAAGCTCTCCATATAGACCGCGCCGGGCGTGGCGTCGGCGAGCAGCTTGCTCGACACGCCGAGCGTGTCGGTCTCGCGCGCAGCGTAAATGTCGGCGAGAATCGTCAAATCCGCCTTGCCGAGCGCGCGCGCGAAGTCATCGAACAGCCCCTTGGTGCGCGAATAGGTGTGCGGCTGATAGACGCAAATCACGCGGCCGAAGCCCATCTGCCGCGCCGCGTCGAGCGTGGCGGCGATTTCGGTCGGGTGATGCGCGTAGTCGTCGTAAATCTTCGCGCCGCAAAGCTCGCCCTTGTATTCGAGCCGCCGCTTCGCGCCGCGGAAGTTGCCGAGCCCCGTGACGATTGCCCCCGAGGGAATCCCGCAGAGAATCGCGCACGCCGCAGCCGCCAGCGCATTGTACACGTTATGCTCCCCGCAGACCGCGAGCGTAACGTGTTTTTTCATGCTGCCGTGGCAGAGGTCAAACGAGGCTTTACCCGCCGAATAGACGATGTTTTTCGCCATGACGTCCGCCTCGCGGCGAATGCCGAAGGTCAGCGTGCTGCCGCGGAAGCCCTGCGCCATCTCGCAGACGTTGTCGTCGTCGGCGTTCAACACGGCGCAGCCGCAGCCGACCGTCTTGTCGATATAGGCGCGGAACGAGCGTTTGACCTGCTCCATGCTCTTGAAGTAGTCGACATGGTCCATCTCGATGTTGAGCACGGCGGCAACCGTGGGATAAAAATCGAGGAAGGAGTCCATATACTCGCACGCCTCGAAGATAAAATTCTCCCTGCCGCCGACGCGGTACGCCCCGTCAATCGAGGACAGCTCCGCGCCCGAAACGACGGTCGGGTCGGCTTTTGCCGCGAGAAAAATCTCGGTGGTCATCGAGGTCGTCGTGCTCTTGCCGTGCATACCCGCAAGCCCGATGCGGTGCGTGTAGCCGCGCATAATATAGCCGAGGTAGTCGGCGCGCGAGATGACCGGCAGCCCCTCGGCGCGTGCGCGGACCAGCTCGGGCGTATCGTCGCGCACCGCCACGGTATAGACCAGCGCGTCATAGCCGTCAAGCTGCTCTGCCGCGTGTCCCGCGAAAATCTCGATGCCCTCCCGCTTGAGGCGGTCGGTCAGCGGGGACAGGCTGCGGTCCGAGCCGCCGACCTTAAAGCCGTTTTCCTTGGTGATGTGGGCAAGCGACGACATGGTGATGCCGCCGATGCCGAGAAAATAGATTGCTTTTTTGCCCTCTAACTTATGCACGATTTTTTCCGCGCCGAAATGCGTATTTGAAACAGACATATTCGTCCCCCGTATCTTTACCGCCGACGGCGGTATTCTCATTATATGTATAAAAATCGCTTTACAGTCAAATAATCTAACTGCCCGAAACCGAAAACAGCCGTTTCGGGAGAAAGGAAGCCTTCGCAAGAGCGAAGGGCAGGGTCACAAGCATGGAAATTACCGATGTCAAAATCAGAAGAACCTTTGAGACTGCGCCGCTGAAAGCGGTCGCGTCGGTCACATTCGACGGGCAGTTTGCCGTACACGACATTAAAGTCATCTCGACACAGGACAAGCTGTTTATCGTGATGCCCAGCCGCAAAAACGGCGACGGCACCTACCGAGATATTGCCCACCCGATCAACGCGCCCTTCCGCTCGGCACTCGAACGCGCCGTCCTCGACGCCTACCGGAATTTCGAGCGGGAAAACGGCGCGGCAGGCGATATTCCGCCGCGGGAAACTCAGTCGCCGCTTTCGAGCAGCTTCCGCATATAATCGCGCAAGGCAGCCTTATCCTCGGGCGAGAGCCGCTTGTACAAATCGAGAAATTCGGCGATTGCGCCGCGCTGCCCCGCGCCGTCTGTTGCCTCGCCGCCGAGCAGTGCCGCCGTGCCGACGCCGAAATAGTCCGCAATGCGCGAAATCTTGTCAACCGAGGGCGACGAATTGCCGTGCTCGAGGTCGTAGATGAAATTGCGGTTGATTTTGCAGTCGGCAAGCGTCTGTTTGACCGTGACGCCGCGCGATTTTGCCAGTGCGCGGATATTCTGTGCGATCTCCATGTTGGTTTGCAGCATGAAAATTCCTCCGTTTTTTTCAAAAAAGCCCTTGACATACAGAAATATCTGTGCTATTATGCAAGTGTAAGCAGATATTTCTGTATTTTGTACAATGCTTTCTGTTTCCTCTCTATCATAGCACAGATATTTCGGTATTTCAAGAGGGAACGGTCAAGCGAAAGGAGAAATTATGGGACTTTTCTTTACAGACGAAGATCTCGGCGGTCTCGGCATGAGTCGCCGCGCCCTGCTGCGGCAGATTGAGGAGCTGCACGGCAAAATCGACAGCGAAAACGAGAAGCGCGACGAGCTGCTCGCCGACCTGCGGCACACCGAGCGGGAAATCGAGCGTTGGGAGTCGCTGGTGCGCGACATGGAGGCGTATCTGTAATGCGCGAGCCGATGGATAAGGCGCGGCTCTCCCGCCTGTGCGGGCTGCGGCGCGAAATTACCCGCACCAAGCGGCGCATCGCCGTGCTGGAGAGCAAAATCGAGCGCGGCGACGCCGATGAAGCGCTGCTCGCCGCCCTCTGCGACACGCGCGCCGCGCTGACCGATTATCTGCACGCGGCGCAGAGCGAGGAAACGCTGCTGATTCGATACATAGAGGAGATTCCCGACAGCGATGTGCGCGAGCTGTTCATGCTGCGCTATGTCGACGGCGTGCGTTCATGGCAGCGCATCGCCTTTCTCGCGGGCGAGCATGACGAGTCCTATGTCCGCCGCAAGCACAACCGCTATCTGAAAAAGGAAAACGGATAAGAAAACCGCCCGAAGGCGGTTTTTCGACAATGTGCAGAGATAAAGGCGGGCGATTCGTGAATCGCCCGCATCATGCGCTGCCCGTAGGGGCGGATTCCATATCCGCCCGTCAGTAGAAAGCGTATGTCAGTCTGCATCTTGTTTGCACGCTATCGAAAGCGATGGATATTCTATGAATGATTTTCTGCGGTATGCACAGTCAGGCGGGCGGATATGGAATCCGCCCCTACGGGTTTAGCAGTATATTTCGCGCAGAGCAATCCGCATTGCGGAATATCCACAACAGCCCGCTCGTCTTAAAAATTTCGCAAGGCGAGACGTACCGCAGAAAGCAAGGCGCAGCCGTATAGCATACGGCAAGCCGCTTTCGAGGAACAACGAAGCATTGCGGAATTTTTACACGAGCGAAGGAACAACCTCGGCGAAATAAATCGGCATACCCCTCTCCGTAAAATTCGTCTCATACTCGGTCATGACGTTCCCCTCCGCATAGGGCGAGGCGTGCAGGTCGCGGCTCAGCTTGACAACCTTCATGCCCGCCGCCTCAAATTCGCCGAGCGAAAAATCGAACAGCCCCTCGTTGTCGGTCTTAAGCCGCAGAACGCCGTCTTGCTTCAGCAGCGTCTTGTAAATTGCAAGAAAATCGCGATAGGTCAGGCGGCGCTTGTAATGCCCCGCTTTCGGCCACGGGTCGCTGAAATTGAGATAGATACAGTCGAAGATATGCGGCTTGAACCACTCGGTCAGCGTCTTTGCGTCGCCGATGATGAAGCGGAGATTGTCGGGGCGGGTCTCGGCGCACTGCATCGCGCGCTCGGCGGCGCAAATCATCACATCGGATATTTTTTCGACCGCATAGAAATTGACATTCGGGTGCAGTGCCGCCATGCCGACCGAGAATTTCCCCTTGCCGCAGCCGATTTCGAGGTGAAGCGCGTCCCGCACTGTGCCGAACGGCGCATTCGCGTCGGCGAAAACGGTTTCTTTATCGGTACAGAGAAGCTGACCTGCCGCCGCGAGTCGCTCTTCTCCGTGTTTTTTCTTTCTGACTCTCATGTGGGTCTCCCTTGCGTGGATTTCTGTATGTATGGTAACATATTTTTCCGTACAAGTCAAAGCCCTGCGCAATTTTTTTCGCAGAAAATCAAAATTTCTGTTGACAAAACCCATGGGGTGTGTTATTATATACAGGTCGGAAAAACCGACATTGGATGCGCTTGTAGCTCAGTGGATAGAGTGCCCGGCTACGAACCGGTAGGTCGCAGGTTCGAATCCCGCCAGGCGCGCCAAAATAAGAAAGGATGCCTTGTGCATCCTTTCTTGTTTTTTTCGATAGATGCAGGGATTCGAACAGACGCGGTAGTGAATGACTCGCCGGTGGCGAGTCAGAGCCGCGTCCGACCAAGAGGGCGTCGAGCCCTCGCGAGTCGAATCCCGCCAGGCGCGCCAAAATAAGAAAGGATGCCTCATGCATCCTTTCTTATTTTTTTCGATGAATGAGGGGAGTTCGAACAAGCGCGCAAGCGCGCTCGGCAGATTGCCCCGCATCCGATGCTTCTTTACTTTCTCTGCAATCTGCGTATGCATTGCCTCCGGCAATGCATACCGACGCGGTACAGAGAAACAGTCCGGTGGACTGTTTCGACCGCCGACGACCAAGGCGAATCTGTACTCTGCACACCACAGCAGGCGTTTTTTGCGGTTTCCGCAGGAAATCGCCGCCCCGATTTCGGCGGCGAAGCAAAAAAAGGCAGGGCGCAGCCGCCGCGGCGGTCTGCGCAAGCGCCCTCGCGAGTCGAATCCCGCCGGAAAAAAGCATTGCTTTTTTCAATGAAATCCACCCTAACGGGTGGGTGAAATACCGCTTCGCGGTATGAAATACGCCTGCGGCGTGTGAAATCGCTGCGGCGATGTGTGGCGAGTCGAATCCCGCCGATGCACTTACCCCTTTCCCCGTCCGGCGTGCGGCTTCTTCGGCTTTTTCGCCGCCGAAAAGCCAAACTTGCCGAGCTTTTTGCCGAGGGCGAAGTATTCGCCGTGCGCAAATGCGGCAAGATGCGCGCGGGACAAATCCAAAGCCCCGTTTTCGTCGAGCAGGCTGTCGTCCACATCGGTGGCGACGATGTCGCAGAGGAACATGACGTGCGTGCCGAGTTTCTCGGCGCGGACGACGCGACATTCAAGCGCGAGCGGGCATTCGGCAATCAGCGGCGCGGAGACCTCGCTTGCCGCCGCCTTGGTAAACCCGCATTTTTTGAATTTATCGACCTTGCGTCCGGTATAGATGCCGCAGTAATCGACCTTGCGAATCATCTCCGCCGTGGTCAGGTTGATGACGCATTCGCCGCTTTTTTCGAGCAGCTCGTAGCTGTAGCGGCTCTTGCGCAATGAAATATAGGTTTTCGGCGGCTGTGTGTTGACGATGCCCGTCCATGCCACCGTGGCGATGTTTGCCCGCTCGACGTTGCCCGTTGTGACCAGCACTGCGGGCAGGGGCGCAAGCAGTGCGCCGCCTTTCCAGACCTGTTTTGCCATGTTGATTCTCGCTTTCCCGTTTGGGCGCGGCAGTTGCCGCGCATTTGCCTTTTTTTTATTCTATCACACGGCGGCGCGCGCGTCAATTTTTATCAAACCGATTCCGCATTTTCACAAATTTTTCACCCATTCGCGCCGCATTTGTGTTATGATAGAATCAGGAGTGTGATTGCAATGTTCAGACGGCTGCTCGACAAAATCAACCGTTTTATGTACGGCAGATACGGCGCAGACCCTTTGTTCTACGCCCTGCTCATTCTTTTTCTTGCCCTGAATCTGCTCGGCAACCTGTTTCGGCTGCCGGTTCTTTGGCTGCTGTCCTACGCGCCGGCAATCTGGGCGCTCGTGCGCTATTACTCGAAGAATATCTACAAGCGACGCGAGGAAAACCGCCGGTTTCTCGCCCTCGGCGACAAGGTCAAAAGCGCGTTCCGCCTGCTTCGCGACCGCTTCCGCGACTGCAAGGTCTGCCGCTACCGCAAGTGCAAGCATTGCCGCGCCATTTTGCGCCTGCCGATAAGGCGCGGCAAGCATTCGGTCAAGTGCCCCCGCTGCGGCAAGAGTTTTGATGTGCATATTTGGTTTTGAATAAGAGAACGGATAGGAATAAAGATAGTCGGGGGAAACTTTTGTGTACAAAAGTTTCCCCCGCGCCCCTTTCAAAAAACTTTAAGAAAAAGAAAAGCACACGCACCCCGCAAGTTGGATAAGATGCAGAAAACCGCCTTTCGGCGGTTTTCGACCGAATCGTTCGGGGCATTGCCCCGAATGCTTCACGCGCCGCAGGCGCACTTCACGGCGCAGCCGCTTCACTTTCCCCGCAGGGGAATGCTTCACTTCCCTTGCGGGCGGATAGAAAAATGCCGAAAGCGACGGCGGGAGCAAGCCCCCGCCCTACGATTTGTGCGGGACGGCGGGAGCAAAAGCCCCGCGCATCTTCGATTCGCCGGAGTTTTTCTTCGTCGGCTGTACGCCGACGATTTCTCGCTGCGAAACCGAAAAACTTCCCCGCCCTACGATTTGTGCGCTGCGTAGGGGCGGATTCCATTGTCCGCCCGTCTTTTTCTCACTTTCCTCAGGCAGCCGAGGGCTTGCGCATTTTGATGCAGATTTGTCGAATATCCGACCGAAGGCGTATACCATACGCCGAGAGCGGATTTCGGCAAAAGAAAACAAAAAGAAAACCGGCTTATCGGTTTTCTTTTTGTTTTTGCTCTGCGCAAAAGGCGCAACCCGTACCTATCTTTCTTCGCGGAAGTAGGACAACCCCAGATGTGCCGGCGGCTGACTCTCGCGCTTTTCGCGCATACTTGTGATAATCAGCACCACAATGGTAACGACGTAGGGGAGCATCTTGAAAATCTCCTGCGTTGCGACGCCGAGGTTCGGAATATAGTTGTGGACGATGTACAGTCCGCCGAACAGGCAGGAGCCGAGAATGCTGACGTCGGGCTTCCAAATCGCGAAGATAACCAGCGCAATCGCGAGCCAGCCGCGGTCGCCGAACGCATCGTTTGACCAAACGCCGCAGGCGTAGTCCATGACGTAATACAGACCGCCGAGTCCCGCAATCATGCTGCCGATGCAGGTGGCGACATATTTGTAGCGGTTGACGTTGATGCCCGCCGCGTCTGCCGTGGCGGGGTTTTCGCCGACGGCGCGGAGCTGCAGTCCGCAGCGCGTGCGCTTCAGGATATACGCCGCGATCAGCGCGACGAGAATCGCGGTATAGGCGAGGAAGCTGTGCGACAGGAAAATCGTGCCAAACCAGCCGAACTTGTCCGCAAAGGGCAGCGTCGTGCGGAAGCAGTTGCTTGTCGCGCCGAGGCTGATGGAGGTTGCACTGCTGCCGGTCAGCTTGGCGAGCGAGCCGCCGAAGAAGTTGCCGACGCCGATGCCGAAGGTGGTCAGCGCAAGACCCGTGACGTTCTGATTGGCGCGGAGCGTGACCGTGAGGAAGCAGTAAATCAGTCCCATCAGAAGCGAGCCGACGAGCGAGCAAAGCAGCGGAATGGCGACGGCAAGCGCGGGATTCAGCGCGTCTGCCGAGGGCAGCGACTTTTCATAGAGAAATGCGCCGATGACGCCGCTGATGCCGCCGACGTACATGATGCCGGGGATACCGAGGTTGAGGTTGCCCGATTTTTCGGTGAGGATTTCGCCGGTCGAGCCGAACAGGAGCGGAATGCCCTGCATAATGGCGCGGCGGATAAATTCTGCAATCATCATTTCGCCGCCTCCTTATGCGCACTGCGGAATTTTAGGGAATAGTTGATAAAGAATTCGCTGCCGATAATAAAGAAGATGATGATACCGGTCAGAATATCCGAAAACGAGTTGTTGAGGTTGAGCTTGGTCGTGATTTCGGACGCGCCCTTCTGCAAAAAGACGATCAAGAATGAAGTCAGAATCATGAAGAGCGGGTTGAACTTTGCCAGCCACGAGACCATAATCGCGGTAAAGCCGCGTCCCGCCACCGTGTCGCGCGTAATCGTGTGGTCGGTGCCCGAAACGAGCAGCATACCCGCGATACCGCAGATTGCGCCCGAGAGCAGCATCGTGCGGAGAATGACCTTTTTGACATTGATGCCGATATAGCGCGCGGTGTTCTCGCTCTCGCCGACGACGGTCAACTCATAGCCGTGCTTGCTGTACTTGAGGTAAACAAACATGAACACCGTAATGGCAAGCACAATCAGAATATTGAGCAGATACTTCTGCCCGCCGATTTGCGGCAGCCAGCCGGCAGCGGTTTTGCTGTTGATGATGCCGATTTGCCCCGAGCCCTTCGGCACAGACCAAATGTAGGTGAAGTAAGAGACAATCTGAATCGCGATATAGTTCATCATCAGCGTGAACAGCGTTTCGTTCGTCCCCCATTTTGCCTTGAAGAACGCGGGAATGACCGCCCAGACAGCGCCCGCGAGAATGCTGCATACGACGATAACGACGAGCAGCAGCGTGGGGTGCAACTTGTCACCGAGCAGAATCATGCACGCGGCGGCAGCCATGCCGCCGATGAGCGCCTGCCCCTCCGCGCCGATGTTCCAGAAGCGCATCTTGAACGCGGGCGTGACCGCGAGCGAGATGCAGAGCAGCATGGCGAGATTCTGTGCCAGTCCCCAAATGCGGCGGGGCGTACCGAACGCGCCGTCAAACATGGTCTTGTAAATTTCAATCGGATTCTGCTTGGTCAAGAGGTAGGAAAGCACGCCGCAGAACACAAGTGCCAGCAGAACGGCGGCGATGCGAATGCACCACGCCTTCCACCACGGGAGCGCGTCGCGCTTGGAAATATGGAACAGCGGCTCGCGCACCGCCTTTTCATGCATACTCATTTCGCAGCGCCTCCCTTCTCTTCGGTTTCATGTGCCGAAGCACTCTTGGTCATGAGGAGACCGATTTCCTCTTTCTTCGCGGTTCTGCCGTCGACGATGCCCGTGACGTGACCCGACCCGATGACGAGGATTCGGTCGCAAAGCTCAAGCAGAACGTCAAGGTCCTCGCCGACGAAAATGACGGCGACGCCTTTTTCCTTCTGCTGGTTGAGCAGATTGTAAATCGTGTACGAGGAATTGATGTCGAGTCCGCGCACGGGGTACGCTGCCATGAGGACGGTCGGCGCCGCCGCGATTTCTCTGCCGACCAGCACCTTCTGCACATTGCCGCCCGACAGACGGCGCACCGGCGTGGCGGCACTCGGCGTGACGACCTCAAGCTGTTCGATAATCGTCTCCGCCAACGTCTTCGGCTTCTTGCGCTCGAGGAACGCGGTCCTGCCGCGGCGGTAGCTGCGCAGCATCATGTTGTCGACGATGTCCATGTTGCCGACCAGTCCCATGCCGAGACGGTCCTCGGGAACGAACGAGAGCCGAACGCCCAGCTCGCGAATCTGCATCGGCGTTTTGTCGCGCAGATCCTCAACCTTGCCGGTCTTGGGATCGTGATAGAAAATATCACCCGCCGACAGGCTTTGCAGTCCCGCAATCGCCTCGAGCAGCTCGCGCTGTCCGCTGCCCGCAATGCCCGCGATGCCGAGAATCTCGCCCGAGCGCGCGGTAAACGACACGTTATCGAGCAGTTTAACGCCCTCGCGGCTGACACAGCTGACGCCCTCGACGACCAGACGGTCCTCGGGATTTTTCGGCTCGCTGCGCTCGATGTTGAGCGCAACCTTTTTGCCGACCATCATTTCGGTCAGCGAATTTTCATCGGTTTCGGCTGTGTTGACCGTGCCGATGTATCTGCCCTTGCAGAGGACCGAGACCTTATCCGACAAAGACAGCACCTCATGCAGCTTGTGCGTGATGATGATGATCGCCTTGCCGTCGTCGCGCATCCGACGCAGGACGCCGAACAGCTTCTGCGTCTCCTGCGGGGTCAGCACGGCGGTCGGCTCGTCGAGAATCAGAATATCCGCGCCGCGGTACAGCACCTTGATAATCTCGACCGTCTGCTTTTCGGAGACCGACATCTCGTAAATCTTCTTCATCGGGTCGATTTCAAAGCCGTACTGCTCGCTGATTTCCTTGACGCGCTTCGCCGACTTTTTCAGGCTGAAGCGTTCGCCGTCCTCAAAGCCGAGGACGATGTTTTCGGTGGCGGTAAAGACGTCGACCAGCTTGAAATGCTGGTGAATCATGCCGATTTTATACTTGAATGCGTCCTTCGGCGAACGAATGACGACCTCCTCGCCGTCGATGAAGATTTGACCGGCGTCGGGGTAGTAAATGCCGGCAATCATATTCATCAGCGTGGTCTTGCCGCTTCCGTTTTCGCCGAGAATCGAGAGAATCTCGCCGCGGCGGACGGTCAGACTCACGTTGTCGTTGGCGACGACGCTTCCGAAGGTCTTGGTAATCCCTTTCAGCTCAATGGCGGGGACAGCGTTCGTGTTCAAATTCATTTCCTCCTTGGGCAGACTTGGCAGACTGAAAAGAGCAGAGGCGGGACAAAGTTTTTGCCCCGCCTATTTATCTGTCGAAAAACTCCGTTTTCCGACAGGTGGAGGGCGTTCACTCGCGTCTCGCTCGTCCGCTCGCGCCCTCTAAGGAGTAAAAAAGTCGGCGGAGCCGCCTTTTTTACAAGATTTTTATTCTGTTTTCTCTCGCGAAATTCTTTTTGAACGCAGAGGGCGGGACATGAAATGCCCCGCCTATCATGCTGTTTTATGGGATTAGTACTGTTCGTTCAGCGTCGTGATACCGTCGATACGGAGATCGAAGTAAGGAGCGGAACGCATCTCGGACTCATGGAAGTAACCGTCGGAGATGACCTCGGTGTCCGGGGTGTAGTTTGCATCGGTGTCAACGTCTGCGAGGTAGGAAGCAAGCGTCTCGCCGCCGACCGTGAAGGTCGCTGCGTCAAAGACGTGAACTTCGCCGCTCTGGAGCTTCTTGGAAACTTCGTCGATTGCAGCCTGCGTGCCTGCTGCGGCAGCCTTCTCGTTAACAGCGGTCAGAACAACCGAGCCGGTCTGAATGTCGCCGGTCCAGTCAGCGGCGATTGCTTCGCCGTTCTTGACGCAGTTTGCAATGTACTCAAAGTAAGGTGCCCAGTTGATGCGCGAAGAAACGATGAAGGTGTTGGGGCAAGCATCGACAGTGCTGCCGTTGTAGGAAACGTTGGGAACACCTGCGGTCTCGCAAGCGGTCGGCGCGCCCATCGAGTCAGCGTGCTGGCTGATGAGCTTGCAGCCGCGGTTGATGAGCGTGGTTGCAGCTTCCTTCTCGGCAGTCTCGTCATACCAGCTGCCGGTGAACTGAACTTCCATCGTTACGGTCGGGCAAACGCTCTTTGCGCCGAGGTAGAACGAGGTGTAACCCGAAATAACCTCTGCGTAGGTGTACGCGCCGACATAGCCCATCTTCGCCTCGTCTGCGGTGAACTTGCCTGCCTCAATCATCTCGTTGAGCTTCATGCCTGCGGCAACGCCGGCAAGGAATCTGCCCTCATAGATGGAAGCGAATGCGTTGTGGAAGTTGGCAAGGCCTTCGGTGTGTGCCATCGTGCCGGTTGCATGGCAGAACTGAACCTCGGGGAATTCCTTGGCAGCCTGGAGCATATAGGACTCATGGCCGAAGGAGTCTGCGAAAACGATGTCGCAGCCGCGGTCTACGAGGTCGCAAGCAGCCTCATAGCACTCGTTCGACTCGGGAACGTTGGTCTTGAAAATGATCTGCTCATCGGACAGACCGAGAGCGGCCTGTGCCTCTTTTGCGGCATTGATGAAGTTCAGGTCATAGGTGGAGTTTTCATCATGCAGGAAGATAAAGCCGATTTTGAAGTCGCTGTCGGCGACGGGTGCGTCGGTCGCTTCGGTCTGCTCGGAAACAGGGGCAGACGTGCCGGCGACGTCATCGGTCGCTACGGGCGTATTGCCGCTTCCGCAAGCAACCAGGGCGAGCATCATTACAGCAGCCAGAACGATTGCAAGTAACTTTCTCATTTTTCCTCCGAAATACCATTCTTAAATTTTTCGGGGTGTCCCCGGAGAATGGTTTACAACTTATTGTATCAATTTGAAGCCCGGCGTTCAAGTTGTATTTTCGACGAATTTTGACGCTTGCCGCA
>SFNW01000181.1 GCA_004554105.1 Clostridiales bacterium
CCTCCGACAGCGACAGCGCAAAGGATTTGTCGGAGAAAATCAAGCACATGATGCGTTCGGCATAACGCCGGACTAAACATAGGAGGTACAGCCGTGCTGCTGTCACTGCATATCGAAAACATCGCAGTCATCAAATGCGTGGATTTGGATTTTTACGGCGGCTTCACCGCGCTGACGGGTGAGACCGGCGCGGGCAAGTCGATTCTGATTGACAGCATCGGCTTTTTGCTCGGCGCGCGCACAGACCGCGAACTGCTCCGCAGCGGCGAGGAGAGAGCCGTGGTCAGCGCCATGTTCGGCGACCTTAGCGACGAGACCTGCCGCCTGCTCGCCGAAAACGAACTTGCCCCAGACGAGGACGGCAATCTGCTGCTCACCCGCACGCTCGCCGCAGACGGGCGCACCCAGTGCAAAATCAACGGCAGAGCGGTCGGTGCTTATACGCTCCGCGCCGTTGCGCCGACGCTCATCAGCATTCACGGGCAGAGCGACAATTTGCAGTTGCTTAAAACCGAGAATCATTTGTCACTGCTCGACGCCTATGCGAAGAATACCGCCGAGAAAGCCGTCTATGACGAAGCCTATGCGGCGATGCAGCGCGCGAAGCGCGCGCTCGAGTCGCTGCGCATGAGCGACGCCGAAAAGCGCGAGCGCATCGAGACGCTGACGCATACCGTACAGCTTCTCGAAGCTGCAAAGATTCGGGCAGGCGAAGAAGAAAAACTGCTCGCCGAGCGGAAAATCGTCGCAGACGCCGAGCGCATCTCAAGGCAGACCGCCTTCGTCTACCGCGCGCTGCGCGGTGCGGAGAAGGGCAACGCCGCCTATATTCTCGACCGTTCGGCGGCGGCTCTCGCGCAGATTGCGGATACCGTTCCACGCGCCGGAGAACTGGCGGCGCGGCTGAGCGACATGAAATACGAGATTGAGGACATCGCGGACACGGTGTACGACTTCACGGGCGACATCGGCGATGACCCCGCCGCACGCCTCGACCAAATCGAGGGCAGACTCGATAAAATCGACAGGCTGAAAAAGAAGTTTTCGACCGACGAGGCGGGACTTCTGCAAAAACTCGATGAGGCAAAGGCTGCGCTCGTCTCGCTCTCCGACTTATCGGACGAGACGGCGCGCGCGGAGCAGGTGCTTGCCGACGCGACGGCGGCGGCAAAAGCCGCGGCGGAAAAACTGACCGACACGCGGAAAGCCGCGGCGGAAAAACTCGTACCGCTCGTCTGCGGCGAGCTTGAATTTCTCGACATGGAAAAGGTGCGGTTTTTGGTTGACATCACGCCCGCCGAAAGCCTTTCGACTGCCGGCGCGGACGCGGTGGTCTTCCTCATTTCGACCAACCAAGGCGAAGCGCCGAAGCCGATTTCCAAAATCGCTTCGGGCGGCGAACTTGCGCGAATTATGCTTGCTTTAAAGAGCGTTTTTGCCGAGAGCTTCGGCGTGTCGACCGTCATTTACGACGAGATTGACGCGGGCGTTTCGGGCAAGACCGCGCGCAAAATCGGCATCAAGCTGAAAACAAGCGCGCGCGGTGCGCAGACCGTCTGCGTGACGCATTCGGCGCAGATTGCGTCGCTTGCCGACAGGCATTTGCTGATTCAAAAAGGGGTTGTCGGCGAGCGCACCGAGACGCGGGTCGCCGAAATCGACGGTGAGGATCGCGTGCGGGAGATTGCGCGCATTCTCGGCGGCGTGACCGTGAGCGACAATATGCTGCTTTCCGCGCGTGAGCTGATTGAAACCGGAAAGCAGTATTGAGATTAGAAAACAAATCAATTCATATAATATAACGGAGAAAGACAATGACGATTTTTGACGAACTGAAAGCAAGAGGACTGCTTGCGCAGCTGACCGACGAAGAGGAGATCAAGGAACTCATCAACGCGGGAAAGGCGACCTTCTATATCGGCTTCGACTGCACGGCGGACAGCCTGACGGCGGGGCATTTCATGGCGCTGACGCTGATGAAGCGTTTGCAGATGGCGGGCAACAAGCCTGTTGCCTTGATTGGCGGCGGCACGACGATGATCGGCGACCCCTCGGGCAGAACCGATATGCGCAAGATGCTGACCCGCGAGGACATCGAGCATAACGCCGCCTGATTGCATCACTGGGCTTTCTGCTGGTGCTGATGTACTTCTCCATGGGCCACATGATGTGGGGCT
>SFNW01000053.1 GCA_004554105.1 Clostridiales bacterium
GGGAGATAGCCGGAAATATAGCGGTACATATCACACAGATTGGTTTCGAGCAGTCCCGCGCTGAAACCGCCGTTTATTTCCTTGCCGTTGACATACAGCGTCCCGTTTTGCAGGGAAGGCGCGCCGTCTTTCTCATAGGTCAGATAGATACTGCCCGAGGAGAGCATCAGTGTGTGCAGTTTTGCGCCGCTCGGCAGCGTGAAGGCGGTCACCTTGCCGTCCTTTACTTCGATGCGGAGCGCTTCGCCCTCTGCCGCGTCGGCGGGGTCAAGCTCGCAGCCGTAATACGGGCGCAGCGGCTTGCCGCTCTCGCGTTCAAGGTCACAGGAGACCGTCCCTACCGTGTAGAGCTGATAGCTGAAATACGGGCGAATAACGTCGTCCGTGACCTCGACGCCGATAAGCTCGCAGGGCGTTTCGTATTGCGTTTCCGCATAGTAAAACCTGCCTTTCTCCGGCTCACCCGAAATCGGGTCGCCGAATACGCTGTCCGCGTAGAGATGCGTGAGCGTGTCCCAGCCGCCGAGGAGAGAGGCGCATTCGCCCGACCAGGCAAAGCCCTTTGTCAGCGCGTCCTTTTGAATCGAGAAATGCCCGAGGTATTCGTCGAGCGTCAGCTCACGGTCGCCCGCCGCGTCATAATAGTAGAAGCGGTCGGCACTGCCTCCCTCGGAATACTGCCAGCCCGTGTATTCGCTCACGCGGATGCAGAGCAGTCCGTCACAGGCGGCGGAATCATAAGCTACGGTGTAGAGTTCTCTGCCCTCGGTGCCCTTTTTCAGTGCGTCGAGCTTGGTTTGCTGGTCGGCGAGGATTTTCGCGTTCAGCCCGGCGGCACCGACCGCTTTGCTGTCGATTTTCGGAATGTCAAGGCTGTGGGTAAAGTCGACACTGCCGCCGTCGGAAAAGATGTCGACCGCCTGCTTCGTGTATTGGACGGCGGAAACGACGGCGGGAACTTCGGCTGCCGCCTGTACGGTCGAATCGGTCGTGGCGGCGGTGGTTTCGGTCGCACTTTGAGAGGTTGTGACCTCGGGCGATGCCGTCGTCACCTCGGGCGGATTCGGCTTTCCGCAGGCGGTGCAGACCGCCAGCAGCGCTGCTGCGGCAAGAAGTGCCGAAAGCGTTTGCTTTCTGTTCATGATGTCCTCCTTAATCGAAGTGTCTCTAACCCGTATATCGCTGTTTTGCGGATTCGGTTGCGGTTTTTCGCAAAATCAGTATAGCATATCCGACGAAATGTGTCAATCCTGTTGCGATTCAATCACAAATAGGCACGAACGTCGGCTGCAAGCCGTTCCTCCAGCCCAATCAGCCGCTTGGCGATGTCCTTGGACTGCTCGCTTGCCGCCTTGTACTGATTGAGATAGCGGCTGAGCGACTTGACGCCGGTGTTGCAGCCGTCGGTCATCAAATCGGCAATGGTTTTGTCCGAATCGTCCGAGGCAAGCCGCAGGCTGGTTTTGAGATGCGCCATGCTCTGCGCCATCGGAGAGGGCGATTTGCCGTCGTCGTGACATTCGTCGAGCAGGGCGCGGATTTCGCACCCGAGCTTGTCGTGCGCGTCGCGGCATTCGGTCAGCGTCCCGCGCAGCGCGTCCCCGTGTACGCTGTGCAGCACCTCGTCGATGGAGGAAACGCCCATTCGGACGCCCGCGTCACATTCGCGCAGTAGTTTTACCGTATCGTTTTCAATCATAAAAAATCCCTCGCTTTCTTTCGGTACAGTGTACCCCGAAAGTGAGGGGTTTATGCGGCAGAAGACCGCGAAGCGGCTTCACGTTTCCCGCAGGGAAACACTGCACTTCCCAAGCGGCGGGAGCAAGCCCCCGCCCTACGGTGGACGGCTTTCGCCTCTTATTTGACCTTGCGCAGCTCGACCCTGTCGAGCAGCTTGATGCCGAAGTGCGCGGCATAGGCTCTGCCGCTTTCCTCGGTCGCCGCGTCGGAGAGGGCGGCGGCGTCGTGCGCGTCGCAGCCGAGAATCGCGTCGTTGCCGACACGCGCGGCAATCTCCCAGAATTTTTCGTACGGATAGGCGCGCCCCTGCCGCAGTCCGAGCAGATTGATTTCCAGCGGAATGCCGAGTTGCTTTGCCGCCTCGCAAAGACGGGTCATCTCCTCGGTGTAAAAGCCGTCGTCCCCGCGGAAGTAGGGCAGGTCGGGGTGGGCGATGTAGGAAAACAGCCCGGTTTCCATGCCCGCTACAGCCTGATCGACATAGCGCGTCAGCACGTCCTTTTCCTCGGTGAGCGCCTGATAGACGTATTTGCCGTCGTACTCGTTGTTCGTGTAATGCTGCCCGAGAATCAGGTAGTCGCATTCGTATTTGCGGATATTCTTCAGCATGGCGTCGAATTCGTTCGGAAAATATTCCGCTTCGTAGCCGAGAAAAATCTGAATTTTGTCCTTGTATTCCTCGCGCAGTGCGAGGATTTGCGAAACGTATTTCTCGGTGTCGGCGACGGCGACGCGGTAGCCCGAATAATGTCCCGTGGAAAACGGGTAGGGAACATGGTCCGAAAAGCCGAGCAGACGGATATCGCCCGCAATAGCGCTCTCGACATAGTCGCGCGGCGTACCCGTCGCGTGATTCGAGAGATAGGTGTGCGTATGGTAGTTGGCGTACATAAAAAGCCTCCTTGAATGCGGTCAGCCGCGCGCCGCCGCGACAAAGGCGGCAAGCAGCTTTTTGCTGTCCGCGTCGGTGCGGAAGGAAAACTCGGGGTGCCACTGCACCGCGAGAACGAATCGCTTGTCCGGCATATACGCGGCTTCGACCAGCCCGTCCTCCGAATAGGCTGCGGGGCGCAGCTTGTCCGACAGGGCTTTGACCGCCTGATGATGATAACTGTTCACGCCGAGCGTTTCCTTGCCGACAAGGGCGGCAAGCGGGGTATCCGCCACGATGCGCACCGTATGCACGGCGCGGTCGTAGGGCGGGGTCATGTGATGGTCGACGCCGCTCGGATACTCGGTCGGCAAATCCTGATACAGCGTGCCGCCGAGCGCGGCATTGAGCAGTTGAATGCCGCGGCAGATGCCGAACACGGGCTTGTCCGCCGCAAGCGCAAGGTTGAGCAGCTTCGGCTCCATTTCGTCGCGCAAAACACAGGGCTCGCCGCAGGCGGGCGATTTTGCTTCGCCGTAGAGCGCGGGGGAAACGTCGTGTCCGCCGGTCAGCAGAATACCGTCGACAAGCGTGACAAGCTGCGAAAGCGCATCGTCGTCCGCCGTCATCGGCAGCATGACGGGAATGCCGCCCGCCGCCTCGATGCCCTGCATATAGCCGGGGAGCATCCAGTAAGAGTCTTTTTCGTCGTCGTAGAGCGGCACGACGCCGATAATGGGTTTATGCGTGTTCATGTTGACCTCCGCGCGTCAGAATACAAGCTGCACAAGCAGCATATAGCATACCGTACCGCCTGCAATCGAGACGAGCATTTTTTTAAATGTCAGGTGCAGCGCGGCAGTGACGAGAATTGCAATCAGTTCGGGCAGACCGTGGCTGCCGCTGAGAAAAGCGACATTTTTCAGACAGTAGACCACCAGCATACCGAAGACGGCGCCGGGCAGCGCGCGCCCGAGATACTGCACATACTTCGGGGTCGGGCGGGTTTCGGAAAAGACGAGAAAGGGCAGAAAGCGCGTCGCGGCTGTCGCAAGCACGCAGAGCGCAATCGTGATAATCTGTTCGGTCAGCGTCATGGTCATTTCGCGTCTCCTTTCTCAATCGGGCGGCGCAAAAGCGTCAGCGCGCAGAGAATGCAGAGCATCGTCGGCAGCATAAAGCCGTCCGCGCCGAACAGTGCAAGGCAGAGTGCCGCAAATCCGACGCCGACAAGGGCGGAGATATGCTGTTTGTCCTTTTTCCACTGGTCGAGGAAAATGACGACGAACATCGCGGTCATGACGAAATCCAGCCCCTCGGTGTTAAAGGGAATGAGATTGCCGACAAGTCCGCCGAGCGCCGCGCCCGTGACCCAGTAGATTTGGTCGAGCAGCGAGACGAAGAACATAAACCAGCCGCGGTCGACGTCGGGCGGAATGTCCGCCGAGCAGTTGACCGAGAAGGTCTCGTCACACATAGCGAAAATCAGATAAAATTTCTTTTTGCCCGTCCCTTTGTACTTGTCGAGCATGGCGATGCCGTAAAACAGGTGGCGCGCCTGAATCATCAGCGCCATCAGCAGGGTTTCAAGCGGGGCAAAGGCGCCGCACAGCATTTCGGCGGCGACAAATTCGAGCGAGCCGCCGTAAATCGTCAGTGCCATCAGCATCGGATAGACAAAACTGAAGCCGAGCGCGTGCATATACAGCCCGTAGGCAAAGCCGATGCAGGCAAAGCCCGCGAGAATCGGCAGCGTATGCGGAAACGCGGCGCGAAGCGCCCGCAAAACCGCATTTTGCCGCTCTTTTTTCTGCACGTTCATCACCTCTTGAACGCATTATACTACGCATTTTTTTCGCCGTCAACGGCGCTTTTCGCAAATCGTCGGATTCTACGGAAAAAAGGGATAAAACCGCGCCGCTCGTGGGCAAAACGCCGACCGTCGCAAAACCGTCACCGAAACTTTGCGCGTCGAACATTGACTTTCGACGGTTTTCGCGCTATAATTTAATGTTGGAGTATATTTAGTCGCTTTGCGGCGGAGCGATATAGACTTACGGGGATTTTCCCCGCAAACGGAGAAGACATGGCGAAAGAGATAAGCGAAATGAACAGTCAGGCGCGGCGCGCGCTCGGCGTCGACATCGGCTCGACGACGGTCAAAGTCGTTTTGACCGAGGGCGACCGCGTTTTGTATTCGCGCTACGAGCGGCACTTGTCGCAGGTGCGGCAGAAGACGCTCGAGCTTGTGCGCGGGATTGAAGAACTGCTGCGCGAAGAGCCGTTTACGGTCGCGCTTTCCGGCTCGGCGGGTCTCGGACTTTCCGAGGCGGCGGGACTGCCTTTTGTGCAGGAGGTCTATGCGACCGGCGAATTTGTCAAGAAATACGAACCGGACACGAGCGTCGTGATCGAGCTCGGCGGCGAGGACGCCAAGGTTATCTTTCTTGCGGGCGGCACCGACGAGCGCATGAACGGAAGCTGCGCCGGCGGCACGGGCGCGTTCATTGACCAGATGGCGGTGCTGCTCAACATGACCGTCGACGAAATGGACGAAGAGAGCCTGAAGGCGACGCAGCTCTATCCGATTGCCTCGCGCTGCGGCGTGTTCGCCAAGAGCGACGTGCAGCCGCTCTTAAATCAGGGCGCGAGCAAGGCGGACGTGGCGGCAAGCATCTATCAGGCGGTCGTCAATCAGACGATTACCGGACTGGCGCAGGGACGCCGCATTACGGGCAAGGTCATGTTCCTCGGCGGTCCGCTGCATTACTGCAAGGGACTGGTCAAGCGCTTCCGCGAAACGCTCGGTCTTGACGGGCAGAGCGGCGTTCTGCCCGAATTTGCGCTCTACGCCGTCGCGCTCGGCACGGCAATGTACGCTTCGCACGGCGAAGCGACGACCTTTGACGCACTGGTTAAACGCCTTGAGGAAAGCGCGGGCAAGCTGTCCTCGGGTCGCGACCGCCTGCCTCCGCTGTTCGCCTCGGAGGAGGAACTTGACGCATTCCGCCGTCGCCATGCAAAGGCAACGGTCGGTCAGAAGGACATCACCGACTATGCCGGCAAGGCATGGCTCGGCATCGACTGCGGCAGCACGACGACAAAGCTTGTGCTGATTTCCGAGGATAAGGAAATCCTCTATACCTATTACCGCTCGAATCAGGGCAATCCCGTTTCGCTTGTGCGGGACGAACTGATTGCCATTCGCCGCGCCTGCGGCGACCGCATTACTGTAGCGGGCTGCGCCGTCACCGGCTACGGCGAGGAGTTGATCAAACACGCCTTCCACGTCGACGCGGGACTGGTCGAGACGATTGCCCACTACACGGCGGCAAAGCATTTCCGCCCCGACGTCGACTTCATTCTCGACATCGGCGGGCAGGACATCAAGTGCTTCAAAATCCGCAGCGGCGCGATTGACTCGATTATGCTCAACGAGGCTTGCTCCTCGGGCTGCGGCTCGTTTATCGAGACCTTTGCCCGCTCCATGGGCTACAGCGTGGAGAATTTCGCGCGCGAGGGGCTGCTCGGCAAAGCGCCGGTCAACCTCGGCTCGCGCTGCACCGTCTTTATGAATTCCTCGGTCAAGCAGTCGCAGAAGGACGGCGCGACGGTCGCCGATATTTCGGCGGGACTGTCGGTGAGCGTCGTCAAAAACGCGATTTACAAGGTCATTCGCGCAAATTCCGCGCGCGACCTCGGCACATCGATTGTCGTGCAGGGCGGCACGTTCCTAAACGACGCGGTGCTGCGCGCCTTTGAAAAGGAACTCGGCGCAGAGGTCGTCCGCCCCTCGATTGCGGGCGTGATGGGGGCTTACGGTGCGGCGCTCTATGCGATGCGCTTTGAAAAGAGCACGCTGCTTTCGCTTTCCGAACTTGAGAATTTCTCGCACACCTCGCAGTCAGCGGTCTGCAACGGCTGCGCCAATCACTGCCGTCTGACGGTCAACCGCTTCGGCGACGGCGAAAAATACATTTCGGGCAACCAGTGCCAGCGCGGTCTCGGCATCAAGACCGCGGACGAAACGCCGAATCTCTTTGCGTGGAAGCGCGACTATCTGACGCATTTACCGTCCGAGGCGGGCAAGCGCGGCAAAATCGGTCTGCCGCTCGCGCTCGGTATGTACGAGCTTGCGCCGCTCTGGCACGCGCTCTTTACGTCGCTCGGCTTTGAGGTCGTGCTTTCGGGGCTGTCCAACCGCAAGACTTACGAGGCGGGGCAGTTCTCGATTCCGTCCGACACCGCGTGCTATCCCGCGAAAATCATGCACGGGCATATCGAGACGCTGCTGAAAAACGGCATCGATACGATTTTTTACCCCTGCCTGACCTACAATGTCGACGAAAAGGCGAGCGACAATCACTACAACTGTCCCGTCGTCGCCTATTATGCCGAGCTTTTGCAGGCAAACATGGACGACCTGAGAAGCGCGCGCTTTATCTATCCCTATCTCAGTATCGACAGCCGCGCCGCGCTGACGCGCACGCTGCTGCCTGCTCTCTCGGAACTTGATTCGACGATTCGCCGCGCCGAAGTGCGCCGCGCCGTCGACCGCGCGTTTGAAGCCTATGACGCCTACCTTGATGCTTTGCATACGGCGGGGAAGAACGCCATCGAGTGGGCGCGGGCAAACGGCAAGCGCGTGATGATTCTCGCGGGCAGACCCTACCACGTTGACCCCGAAATCTCGCACGGCATCGACAAGCTGGCGGCGTCTCTCGGCTTTGCGGTCGTGACCGAGGACAGCGTGGCAAACCTCGTTCCCGCACGGAAAACCAAGGTGCTCGACCAGTGGACCTTCCACGCCCGTATGTACCGCGCCGCCGAATTTGCGGTGCAGAATCCCGACGTTGAGCTGGTGCAGCTCGTCTCGTTCGGCTGCGGCGTGGACGCGATTACGACCGACGAAATCCGCGACATTCTCGACGCGGGCGGCAAACTCTATACCCAAATCAAAATCGACGAGATCACCAACCTCGGCGCGGTGCGCATTCGTCTGCGCAGTCTCGTCGGTGCGCTCGACGAAAGGAAAGGCTGATATGCAGGAACACTCCTACATCCCCTTTACCGAGGAGATGAAAAAAGAATATACCATTCTCGTACCGACCATGCTGCCGCGGCACTTCGAGCTGATTGTCAGCGTACTGCGCACCTACGGCTACAAGGCGGAGCAGCTGCGCACCTCGGGGCAGAAAATCGTCGACATGGGGCTGCGCTATGTGCATAACGACGCCTGCTACCCTGCGGTGCTGGTCATCGGGCAGTTCCTCGAGGCGATTACCTCGGGGCGCTACGACCCGAAGAAAACCGCGCTTGTACTGTTCCAGACCGGCGGCGGCTGCCGCGCGTCCAACTACATATCGCTTTTGCGCAAGGCGCTTGCACGCGCGGGCTATCCTTACGTTCCGGTCATTTCGTTCAGCCTTGCGGGGCTGGAAAACCACCCCGGCTTCAAACTCGGGCTTGCCGAATACCACAGCATGGCGTATGCGGTGCTGTACGGCGATTTGCTGCTGACGCTGGTCAATCAGGTAAAGCCTTACGAAACCGAGCGCGGCAGCGCGGAGGCGCTTGCGGAGGCGTGGACGGCAAGGCTCGGAAAAGCGCTCGGTGCGGGCAGGAAAATCGACTATAAAAAAGTCAAGGAGACCTACCGCGAAATGATCGCGGACTTTGCCGCGATTCCGAAGCGCGAAAAAGAGACCGTCAAGGTCGGCGTCGTCGGTGAGATTTTCGTCAAGTATTCGCCGCTCGGCAACAACAACCTTGAGCAGTTCCTCGTCGATGAGGGCGCGGAGGTCGTCGTGCCGGGACTGCTTGATTTCTGCCTCTACTGCGTCTATAACAATCTGATGGACTTCCGGCTTTACGGGCGCGGCGCGCTGAAATATCCGCTTGTCAAGCTGGCGTATTCCTTCCTCTGCGGGAAGAAACGCGACCTCTCCGATGCGCTCGTCGAGGGCGGTTTTACCGGCATGACGCCCTTTGAGCACACGACGACGCTTGCCGACGGCTACATCGGCTGCGGCACGAAGATGGGAGAGGGCTGGCTGCTGACCGCCGAGATGCTCGAGCTTGCCGAGAGCGGGGTCAAAAACATTGTCTGCACGCAGCCGTTCGGCTGCCTGCCGAATCACATCTGCGGCAAGGGCATGATGAAGCCCATCAAGGAGCGCAATCCCGACGTCAACGTCGTGGCAATCGACTACGACCCGGGCGCGACGAAGGTCAATCAGGAAAACCGCCTGAAGCTGATGCTCGCCAACGCGCGCGACAATCTGCACGCCGCCGAAACCGCGCAGGGGTAAAAAAATAGCGGGAAGAAGTGTCGGAGCACCGCCGCGAAACCCCGCACAAGGGGCTTTTCTAAAAAAGTCCTTTGTGAATCCGCAAAAGCTTTGAATCGGATTAACGGACGCCCCGTAAGAAAAATCACTGCAATGCTGTGCCGACTCTCCTGATGCAACGCCTATAAGGGTGCTTAAGTTTCTCGAGCAGTACAAGTTTTCGAACTGCAAGGGAAACTCAGGCATCCGCGGCGCGGATGCCCGCATCCGTCGCCTGCGGCGCCGCCTTCCCCGAGAGGGAAGGCTTATTTTGTGCTTTTTGACACGCTGAAAGTCTTTCTGTCTTGAAAGGCTTTTTCTTTTTTGCGAAAATTGCTATATTTTCGGGTATAAATTTCAAAAAAGTATAGCAATTTCATCAAAAATCCTGTATACTATCTTTTAAGGAAAACATTGGCGCAGCGGTTTGCGCCTCGGAAAGGAAAACATATATGAAAATTTCACGGATCGCAGAACTTTTGAACGCGGAGGTCGTCAGCGGCAAAGAGCTGTTGGAAAGCGACGTCCATTCCGCCTGCGGCAGCGACATGATGAGCGACGTGCTTGCCTTTGTCAAGGATCAGGCGGTGCTGCTCACCGGACTTGTCAACCCGCAGGTTATCCGCACCGCCGAAATGATGGATATGCTCTGCGTCGTATTCGTGCGGGGCAAGCAGCCCTCGGCGGACATCGTCGCACTGGCGGAGGAGTGCGGCATTGCGCTGCTCACCACGTCGGAGCGTATGTATACCGCCTGCGGCAAGCTGTACGCCGCGGGACTTACCGGAGGGAGTGTGGTCAAAAAGTGAGCGTGCCGCTGAAATTTCATTACGATGTTTCGGGCGGCGACTTCACTTCCGCGGGAAAGGCGTCGGTGCAGGCGAAAAAAGCACTGCGGCAACTCGGGTTTGACCCCGATGTGATTCGCCGCGTCGCCATCGCCATGTACGAGGGTGAAATCAACATGGTTATCCATGCAAACGGCGGCAGTGCCGACCTTGTCGTCAACCCCGATTCGGTGGAAATCATTCTCGCCGATACCGGTCCCGGAATCCCCAACGTGGAGCTGGCAATGAAAGAGGGCTACTCCACAGCGCCCGACAATATCCGTTCGCTCGGCTTCGGCGCCGGTATGGGACTGCCGAACATGAAGCGTTACACAGACGAAATGCGCATTGACACCGAGGTGGGCAAGGGAACCACCGTCACCATGCGCGTCTCGGTAAAATAACAAAAGCTGCCCGAATCTAAGAAAGGGAGGGCGCGGCTTTGCCGCGCCGGAAGGCAATGACAGAACAAGGCTACAACCATTCGGTCACGCTTGACCTCGACAAGTGCAAGGGCTGTACAAACTGCTTGAAACGCTGCCCGACCGAGGCGATCCGCATTCGCAACGGACACGCGGTCATTCGCTCGGAACGCTGCATCGACTGCGGCGAGTGTATCCGCCTTTGCCCCTATCAGGCAAAAAAGGCGGTCTGCGACAGCCTTGCAGACTTCAAGGACTACAAGTGGAAAATCGCGCTGCCTGCGCCTGCGCTCTACGGGCAGTTCGATAATTTAGACGACCTCGACTACATCGTTTCGGGTCTGCTCGACTGCGGCTTTGACGATGTGTTTGAGGTGGCGCGCGCCGCAGAGCTGGTCTCGGCGTACACGCGCGAATACTTACACAGGGAGGACATTCCGAAGCCGGTCATCAGCTCGGCGTGTCCTGTCGTCGTGCGCCTCATCAGCGTGCGTTTCCCCTATCTGCTCGACAACGTGCTGCCGATTCTCGCGCCGGTGGAAATCGCCGCGCGCATGGCAAAGCGCGAGGCGCTTGAAAAGCACCCCGAGCTTCGCGAGGAGGACATCTGCGCACTCTTTATTTCGCCCTGTCCCGCCAAGGTCAGCTATCAGCGGAATCCGCTCGGCACGCAGAAGAGTGCGCTTGACGGCGTCCTCGGCGTCAACGAGGTTTACTTCAAGCTGGTCGGCGCGATGAACGGCATCAAGGACCCCAAATATCCCTCCGAGACCGGCATTATCGGTCTGAGCTGGGCGGGGACGGGCGGCGAGAGCGCCGCACTGCTCAACGACAAGTACCTTGCCGCCGACGGCATCGAAAACGTCATCAAGGTACTCGACGAAATCGAGAAGGAAAACTTCGCGGGACTCGAGTTCATCGAGCTGAATTCCTGCAACGGCGGCTGCGTCGGCGGCGCACTGACCGTGGAAAATCCCTACATCGCGAAGGCGCGGCTGCAAAATCTGCGCCGCTATCTGCCGGTTTCGCAGAACGTGCTCGGCAGCGATATTTCGGGCGAGACGCGCCGCCGTATGCTCTGGGACGGGGAAGTCAAGTACCTGCCGGTCATGCAGCTTGACGCCGACCGTGGGGAAGCAATGCGGAAGATGCAGCAGATTCAGACCATCAGCAAGTGCTTTTCGCACCTTGACTGCGGCTCGTGCGGCGCGCCGACCTGCAGCGCACTCGCCGAGGACATCGTGCGCGGCGAGGCGAGCGAGGAGGACTGCATCATCGAGATGCGCCGCCAAATCAACGAAATCTATCGCACGATGGGGCGCATGATTCACGAAACCTACGGCGCACAGGCGGAAACCCCGGTCACGCGCAAGGTCATCAGCGAAAAGCACCCGGGGTATACCCCCGACACGGGGGACGGCAAAACGCCGGATTAAGCATTTTCAAAAAAGGACGGGCATAGGATATGAAGGTACGGGAAATGGCGGAGGCGCTCGGACTGCGTGCGCTCTGTATGCCGGACGGCGAGCGCGAGGTGCGCGGCGGCTACGCGGGTGACCTGCTGAGCTGGGTCATGGGACGCGTGCCGTCCGACGCCGCGTGGATGACGATTATGACCAACGTAAACGTCGTCGCCGTCGCGGTTTTGCGCGACGTATCGGCAGTCGTCGTCGCCGAGGGCTCGGAAGTCCCCGACGACGTGATTGAGCGGGCAAAGGAGCAGGAAATCAACCTGTTTTCCTCGGCGTCGGACGTCTACACGCTGTGCGCCGCGCTCTCGCGGCTGCTTGAATAGCCATGGGAAAATTTTATTACGATTTGCACCTGCATTCCAGCCTGTCGCCCTGTGCCGACAACGATATGACGCCCGCGACAATAGCGGGTATGGCGGCGCTGAACGGGC
>SFNW01000182.1 GCA_004554105.1 Clostridiales bacterium
ATTATTAAAAACGGGCGATCAATGATCGCCCCTACGGTTATAATGAGGCGGCTAACGCCGCAATTTGAATTACACCTCATTTGCCGCAAGCGGCATCTTCCCCTCAAGGGGAAGACAATTTAGTGCGCCGGAAAATTCAACACCGTACTCATGCCACGCGAAACGCTATGGTTTCCTCCAATATTCCGAACCGGGACAACAAACTCTGCATCGCACTTGCGCTACGCGTAGCAGCCACGGTTTCCGCCAATGTTCCGAACCGGGCACCGGCAATCACCGTATTGGTAGCAGCGTCAATTCGCCTCTAAAAATTCGCCTCTAAACAAAGGTGATGGAGGACGGAGGTGAAATACTCGGGCAGGTCGGTGGATATGACGACATGCTCGCCGGTGCGCGGATGGATGAATTTCAGCTCGCGCGCGTGCAGGCACTGGCCGCTAAGCCCCTTGTCGGGCGAGGGCGCGCCGTAAAGCGCATCGCCGAGCAGAGGATGCCCGATGTGCGCCATGTGGACGCGAATCTGATGCGTGCGCCCGGTCTCGAGCCGGCAGCGGATGTGCGTGTAGCCGCGGTAGCGCGCAATGACCTCCCAGTGCGTGACCGCGCTGCGCGAGCCCTTCTGTGTGACGGCCATTTTCTTGCGGTCGGTCGGATGCCGACCGATGGGCGCATTAACCGTACCCGAATCCTCGCGCATGCCGCCGCGAACGACGGCCTCGTACACGCGCGACAGGCTGCGGTCGGCAAGCTGAGCCGACAGCGCCAGATGCGCAAAATCGTTTTTCGCGACTATCAGCAGTCCCGACGTGTCCTTGTCGATGCGGTGGACGATGCCGGGGCGCTTCTCGCCGCCGATGCCGGACAGCGAGTCGCCGCAGCGGAACATCAGCGCATTCACAAGCGTGCCGTCCGGGTGACCGGGGGCAGGGTGGACTACCATGCCGCGCGCCTTGTTGACGACCAGCAGATCGTCGTCCTCGTACACGACGTCGATGGGAATGTCCTGCGGCCTCAGCTCGCAGTCGGCGGCCTCGGGCATGATAAGGCTTATCTCGTCGCCGGGCGCGCACTTGTAGTTTTTCCTGACCGTGCGTCCGCCGACAGTCACCGCGCCGTCCTCGATCAGCCGCGCGGCGGCGCTGCGCGTAAGCTCCGGCACACAGCGCGCAAGGAGAGCGTCGATACGTTCGGCGCTCTCCTGTGCTGTTATCGTTATGATGTTATCGTCCAAATAATCCATTACAGATCCTTAAACTCGGCCAGAATATCCTCAACGCTGAAGTCCTCGCCGGTGTCGGCCGCGGACTTTGGCTGCTTCTCCGGCACTTTTTCGGCAGGCTTCGGCGCGGCCGTGCGCTGCGCAGGGCCGAAATCGTCCCAGAACGCATCGTGCGTCGGCGGAAGCTTGCTCTCCTCGGGCTTGAGCGGCTGAGCCTCCTTGGGCTGCTCGGCGGCCTTGGTGCTTATGCCGAAAATGTCGGCAAAATCGTCAACGGGGTCTGCCGTCGCGCTGCGCTGCATGGGCCGGACCTTTATAGGCTCGTCGTCCTCGTCATCGTCGCCGCGCGAGCCGAAGAAAACATATATCACGAACATCAGGCACGACACGACCAGAACCGTGTCGGCGATGTTGAACACCGCGAAGTTGACAAACTCGAGCTTGAACATGTCCACAACATAGCCGAGGAAAACACGGTCGATGCAGTTGCCGAGTGCACCGGTGAGAAACAGCACCTCGCACCACACCGCAAAGCGCGAGTCGAAAACGCGCTTGACCAGCAGCACGGCGATCACAACGACGAACACCGCCGTCACCGCGAGGAATATCCAGCGCGCATAGTCAACATTGTCAAGCAGGCCGAACGCCGCGCCGGAGTTGTGGATATTAACAAGCTTCACCACGCCCGGGATCAGCTCCTGCGAGCCGGTCGAGAGCGTTATATTTACCGTGACCCAATATTTCAGCCACTGATCCGCAATGAGTATCACCGCGGCAATGATCGCAAAAAGCATGTTCCGATCCTTTCAGTATAAGCTGACAAGAGTCGAACACGTATCGGTTTTGACGGGCAGATTTCCGCCCATGCTGCGTTAAAGCTCTTGACAATACGACAGTATTCTCTTCAAGCTTTGCCTTGCC
>SFNW01000054.1 GCA_004554105.1 Clostridiales bacterium
TCAATCGTTCGTTCTTTCAATCTTACCATATTTCGCGCCTGTTTTCAATATCGAACGCACACGAAAGACGAAAATTTCAAAAAAATTGAAAAAAGGGTTGACAATCGTTCGGCGGGGTGCTATAATGCGTGCATATTTGATAGAGGCGCGAAAATCATCAGTAACGCGGTCACGGCTCACCGAGGCTTTGGGCTGCGTGAAAGGGAAATTCGCCGAAATGGAGACGGGCGGTGCCGTTATCCGTTGGGCTGCGGGAGAAGATGTCGCAGACTGTCGCTTCGAATTACGGAGCGGAGGGCTATTGGTTTTTCTTGATACCGTTTTCTTTCGGATTTGTTATCGAGCAGCCGCAGCCTTACGCTGCGGCTGCTTTTGTTCTATATTTTATTTCTGAAAGGAAACAGAACCATGAGAAGAACACTTTCAACCTTACTCGCACTCGCGCTCGTTATGCTCGCTTTTGTCGGCTGCGGCTCGCAGACGTCCGGCGTCGATATGGCAAAGGCAACCACGCTTGCCGACCTTGCCGGTGCGAAGATTGCCGCACAGGCAGGCACCTTCCACGCCGACGCGCTCGCACAGATCAAGGACGCCAAGACCTCGACCTACCCCGAGTTCTCCGACCTTCTGACTGCGGTCAAGAGCGGCGCAATCGACGGCTACATCGCCGAGGAGCCGACCGCATTCTCGGTCTGCCTTGCGGACGACACGCTCGACTTTGTCGCCTTGAAGAATAACGACACCGGCTTTACCGCAACGGCTTCCGACGTCGGCATCGCGGTCGGTCTTGCCACCGGCTCCGAACTTGTCGCCAAGATCAACGAGGTGCTTGCCACGATTTCGGACGAGACCCGCTCGGCTCTGATGGAGCAGATGGTCGCCATCAGCGCAGGCAAGGAAGTCACCTCGCTTGCACTCGAATCCGAAGTTCCCGCAAATCCGACCGGCACGCTGCGCGTCGCCATGGAATGCGCGTATGAGCCCTACAACTGGACCGAGACCTCTGCGGAGTCGGTCGGCGCAGTGCCGATTCACGGCGAGGGCAAGGACGGTCTCTATGCCAACGGCTACGACGTTCAGATTGCACAGTATATTGCCAACAAGCTCGGTATGACGCTTGAGGTTTACTCCTATGAATGGGATTCGCTGATTCCCGCTCTCCAGTCGGGCAACGTCGACGCGATTATCGCGGGCATGAGCCCCACGGCAGAGCGCGAAGAGGAGATTGACTTCACCAACGTCTACTACGAGTCCAACCTCGTTGTCATCTACAAGAAGTAATCCCTGACGGGGCAGTCCCCGAAATTCACTCAGAAAGGGAAACCGTATGGAATTTTTCCGCGACGTCTTCAATATCGTCGTCAAATACTATCCCAACCTGCTGCGCGGCGTCGGCTATACCATGCTGATTGCGCTGACAGGCACGCTGGCGGGTCTCGTCATCGGTCTTGCGACCGGCGTGATCCGCACAACCCCGCTCTCCAAGAACGGGGTTGTCCGCGTATTACAGAAGATTTTGAACGCGGTCATCGCGGTCTATGTCGAAATCTTCCGCGGCACGCCGATGATGGTACAGGCGATGGTCATTTACTGGGGCTACGCTTTTGCGAGCGGCGGCAAAACGCTGCCGCTGATTCCCTCGGGTATCATCATCGTTTCCATCAACACCGGCGCGTACATGGCGGAAATCGTGCGCGGCGGCATCATCTCGATTGACAAGGGGCAGTTTGAGGGCGCGTCCTCCATCGGCATGAGCCACTGGCAGTCGATGTATGCGGTCATTCTGCCGCAGGTGCTGCGCAATATCCTGCCTTCGGTCAGCAACGAGTTTGTCATCAACATCAAGGATACCTCGGTGCTGAACGTTATCGGCGTCACCGAGCTGTATTACTTCGCCGGCATTATCAAGCGCCAGTCCTTCCAGACCTTCCAGACCTATCTTGTCGTCTGCGTGATTTATTTCATTCTGACCTTTACGGTCACGCGCCTGCTCCGTCTCGTCGAGACAAAACTTGAGGGCGCGGAGAACTACACCGTATTCGGCTCGCAGAGCGACAGTGCCGCCGAAATCCGTATCAAGAAGGAGGCGTGAGCATGAACGGAAGTACACAGAGCGGTGACGCGATTATCGAAATCCGCCACCTGCAAAAAAGCTTCGGCGACCACGAGGTGCTGTCCGACATCAATCTGTCGGTGCGCCGCGGCGAGGTCGTCAGCATCATCGGCTCGTCCGGCTCGGGCAAGTCGACCATGCTCCGTTGCATCAATCTGCTCGAAACGCCGAGCGGCGGCGAGATTCTGTTCCACGGCGAGGACATCACCTCCCGCGCCGTCGATCTGCGCCAGTACCGCGCCAAGGTCGGCATGGTCTTTCAGCAGTTCAATCTGTTCAACAACATGACCGCGCTGCGCAACTGCACCGTCGGGCAGACCAAGGTTCTCGGCAGAAAGCCCGAAGAGGCGCAGAAGATTGCCATGGAGTACTTAAACAAGGTCGGCATGGCGCAGTTTATCAACGCCAAGCCGCGTCAGCTTTCCGGCGGTCAGAAGCAGCGCGTTGCCATCGCGCGCACGCTGTCGATGTCGCCCGAGGTCATTCTGTTTGACGAGCCGACGAGCGCGCTCGACCCCGAAATGGTCGGCGAGGTGCTCGAGGTCATGAAGCTGCTCGCCGAGGCGGGCTTTACGATGCTGGTCGTCACGCACGAAATGAGCTTCGCGCGCGATGTTTCCAACCGCGTTATCTTCATGGATAAGGGCGTCATCGCCGAGGAAGGTACGCCCGCCGAAATCTTCGGTAGTCCGAAGCAGCCGCGTACCCGCGAATTTCTCTCCCGCGTCCTCGGAAACTGAACAATCGACCAAAAACCATAAGAAAAAGGCTTTCTCACACGAGAAAGCCTTTTTTCGTTGCTTTACAGTTTCCCCATTTCCTCGACGTTCAGGACAAAGTAGGTTGCGCCGCCGACCGTAATCTTTTGGGCGACGCTGTCGCGTCCAAGCCCTCTGCCGAAGGATTCGGTCGAGGCGACGACCTTTTTGTGCGTGGAGCAGTATTTCTTCAAAATGGCGACCAGTTCTTCGATGCGTTCGTCCTCCGTGCCGATGAGCAGCGTGGTGTTGCCCACCATCAGAAAGCCGCCCGTCGTGGAGAGTTTGGTCACAAAGAAGCCGCCGGCGGTCAGCGCCGCCGAGGCGACTGCGCTGTCGTCGTTGTTGATGATTGCAAGTACGAGTTTCACATGGGTCTTCCTTTCGTATCAGATTTGTGTGCCGAGTACACGCTTGCTGCGATTGTCGAGTTTCTCGTAGTCGGGGATTTCGTAGCGGTTGTCGTTGATATCGCGAATCAGCACTCTGCCGTCGTAGAGCACCTTGATGTCGTTGTTCATGCGAATTTGAAAATTGTACGCGCCGCGGTCGGTCTCCACCCACCATTTGATGCCGTGTTTTTCATCGGTGCGCGTGACCGCCGTGATCTTCGGAATCAGATAGTATTCCTCAAGCGCGGTTTTGATGACCTCGCGGCTGTCGGGCAGCAGGGTATCGAGGTCGCGGATAATGGCACGTTCGATGCCGTCCTCGTCGAGCAGGGTGATGTATTTGTCGCCGCCGCTTACAGGGAAAAGGCGGTGCGGCTCGAGATTACGGAGCGTTTCGCCGCCGTAGATTTCCATGTCCACAAGGCAGGTCCCGACGCTTGTAAACCGCACGCCGTCGCCGCCGACATAATTTCTTGTCATATCGTTGTCTCCCCGGTCACTCGGCAAAGCCTTCTTCTTCACGGCTTGCCTGTGCCTTTTCCGCCATCGTCTGAATCTGAATCAGCTTGTAGTATTTGCCCTTTGCCGCCATCAGCTCTTCGGGCGTTCCCATTTCGAGAATCTTGCCCTTGTCGAGGACGACAATCTTGTTCGCCTTGCGCAAAGTCGAGAGGCGGTGCGCGATCATGATGGTTGTTCTGCCGCTGATCAGCGCCTCGATTGCGCCCTGAATCTGGCTTTCGGTCTCGGAGTCGACCGAGGCGGTCGCCTCGTCGAAAATCAGCATACGCGGATTCATCAGCACGGTGCGCGCAATCGAAAGGCGCTGCTTTTCACCGCCCGAGAGACCGACGCCGCGCTCGCCGAGCATTGCGTCGTAGCCGTCGGGCAGGCGCGCGATGAATTCGTGCGCGTTGGCGACCTCGGCGGCGTGAAAGACCTCCTCAACCGAAGCGTCGGGCTTGCTGAACGCGATGTTGTTGAAAACCGTGTCGCGGAACATCATCGACTCCTGCTGTACATAGCCGATTTGCGAGCGGTAGTAGGAGAGGTCGATGTCGCGGATATTGACGCCGTCGACGAGAATGTCGCCGTCGTAGCCGTCGTAGAAGCGCATCAGCAGATTGACCAGCGTAGATTTGCCCGAGCCGGTCGTGCCGACGATGCCGACGACGTCGCCCGGCTCAATCGTCAGATTGATGTCGGAGAGCGTCATCTTGGTGCGATCAAACGAGAAGTTGACGTTCTTAAATTCGATTTTGCCGCGGATTTCGGGGCAGTTGCCTTTACCGAGGTCGGGCTCGTCCTCGGCGTCGAGAATATCGAGCACGCGCTCTGCGGAGGACAACGCGCTCTGGTAGGAGTCGTTCAGGTTGGCAAAGAAGTTGACCGGCGTGTAGAACATCGACGCATAGGAGATGAACGCGACCAGCGTACCGACCGACAGCGAGCCGTCGCCCGAGACGACCCATTTGCCGCCGATGCCCCAAATCAGGAGCGAGCCGCAGAGCACGAAGAAGTTGACGATCGTCGGAAACGCGGTCGAAATGCGCGCGCTCTTCTTGTCGACCGCGAGCCACGCGGTGTTGTAGTCCTTAAAGGATTCGCCGCTGCGCTCCTCGGCGGAAAACGCCTTGATGACGCGAATGCCGGGCAGCGAGTCGGTCAGCACCGAGGTGACCGCCACCCACTTGCGCCAGATACGGCGATAGAACGGCTTGATTTTCTTGCCGAAAATCTTGGTGCCGACGACGACGAAGGGAATCGGAATCAGCGTCAGCAGCGCGAGCTTGTAGTTCATCGCAAACATGATGACGACGATGCCGACCAGCGTGAAGAATTCGACCACGACCTCCTGCGTGATACGCAGCATAAAGGACTGAATCGTCGAGGTGTCGCCGCTGATTCGGTTGATGACCGAGCCGGTCGAGGTTTTGTCGTAGAAGCGCATCGAGAGCCGCTGTGCCTTGGCAAAGACGTCGTTGCGCAGGGCATAGACCACATGGTCGCCGCTGACGCGCAGGCGGTAGCTGCGCACGATGCCGATGATACAGCGCAGGATATACGAGCCGAGCAGTATGGCGACGATGCGGTAGAGCCCCGCGAGGTCGCGGTTTGGCAGAACGTCGTCGACCAGCGTGCTCGTCGCGGTCGGCGGAATCAGCGTCAGTGCCGTCGTGATGAGCGACAGCACCACGCAGAGCGCCAGATTGGGCAGTTCGGGTACAAGGTATTTCACCAGTTTGCCGAGCGTCTTGTCCTTGGACTCACAGTTGATACAGTCCGCACCGGGGTGCAGCAGCCGTCTGCCGCATTTCGGGCAATAGAGCATCAGCTTGCCGTAGGCTTCCTCCACGGCGGCGTATGCGCGCTCGGGGTCTTCGCCCGACGCAATGGCGAGAATGTAGTCCGCCGCCATGTCGCAGAGCGACGCCACCGTATAGGTGAAACGCATCAGCTCGACGACCTTGCCGTCCTTTTGCGTCACGACGAGGCGGGCGTTGCCGTACATACGGCGCACCTTTGCATCTTCGGTGTCGGTATGCACGGTGTGAAAGAGCAGTGCGCCCGTTCCGTCGAGCGAGAACGCGCACCTTTCGGTCACGGCGAGCAGGCTCGTGCCGTAATGCGAGTCTGCGGTCAGGTCGCCGACGACGATAAAGAGGATTTTTTCTTTCTCGCCGCCGAGCTTTTTTGCCGTCTCTTGCGCTTTTTCCAAAAGCGCGGTCGGTATCTCCTTGTTGATCAGGATGCCGCCTATGTTCAATCCGGGGTCCTCCGGTCTGCTCGCCGCGCGCGAATGGGCGCCGCCGGACGCGCAGACTTTTTCGGTGAAAAAATTGGTTGTGTTGACTATACCACACCCGAAAGAAAAAGGAAACCGCTTTTGTACAAAATTGGGCAATCCACCGATTTTTTCGTATAAACAACCAAAAATGCGGGAGCATTTTTGACAAATGGGACAACAAAAAGGGTGTTTTTTCGGAAACACCCTTATTTTCGGTTGTACAGTTTTTTTCGCGTCGGAATGCGCGTTTTGCCTTATTTTTCGGGGGAGGCGGGCACCGCCGCGCCGCCTGCCGCGTACTGCTTGACAAGGTCGCTCGTCAGCGCGTAGAGCGACTCGGTGGAGTCGGGCTTTGCAATCGCTTCGATTGCCTGACGGAAGCATTCGACACGCGCGGGATTGTGGGTGAGCTGCCAGAACACGTCCTCAAAATGAATGTGCTTGTCGACCTCCATCGCCACGCCGTTGTTGAGCAGGAAGGAGGCATTGCGGCGCTCGTGTCCCGGAATCGGATTGCAGATGATGATGGGCAGCCGCTTTGCCAGTGCCTCGGAGGTGGTCAGGCCGCCCGGCTTTGTCGCGATGACGTCGGCGGCGTCCATCAAGAGGTCGACCTGCTTCGTAAAGCCGAAGTTCAGCACGCGCTTTCTCGTGCGCAGCGCGTCGATTGCCTCTTTCGCGGCGGCATTGTTGCCGCAGACCGAGATAATCTGAAAATCGGTGTTGATGGCGTCCAGATCGCTGACGACGCCGGCAATGTCGCCGTAGCCCATACTGCCGCCCATCAGCAGCAGCGTGAGTTTGTCCTCGAGTCCGAGCATCGCGCGGGCGCGGTCTTTCGGAATCTTGGTCGAAAACGCCTTGCGAATCGGAATGCCGATGGGGGCAATCTGCTCGTCGCGGATACCCTTGCGGTAAAGCTGTGAGCGGAGCAGGTCGTTTGCAATGACGATTTTATCGGTGCTGCGCGCCTCCTCCCACAACGGGTGGATCGTATAGTCGGTGACAATACCGATCATCGGCACGAGAATGCCGTTTCGCGTCTTGAGCAGGTCGGTGACGACGCCGAGAAAGGGGTGCGTGTAGATGATGGCGTCGGGCGCAAACTGCTTGATGTATTTGCTGAGCTTTTTGGTGAGCTGCAGATTGGCGATGCGGTAGATGCTGTTGCTATGGTCGGGCTTGCGGCTCTCCGCAAGCGCGTAGGATTTGGCAAACAGGGTCTTGAAGTCCTTGGTCACAAGCAGATAGCCCTGCTTGATGACCTCATAGAGCGCCTTGCTGACATAGCGATAGGCGTCAAAAACCTCGGCGGTGTCGCCGTGGGCTTCAAAGCAGTCCTTGATTGCCGCTGCCGTGGAATTGTGGCCTTCGCCCGCCGTGATGGATAAAATCAGAACTTTCATCAGTTGTGTTTCTGCGAAGCCGTATACCGCTCGTAGTAGAACAGATACTGCTGCGCGACTCCTCCGTATTTTTCTGTGAGCAGGGGTTCGAGGTTGCCGTCAAAGTATGCGTCCGCCGCGCGGCGAATCCAGACGTCGACCGGGCAGGCGGCAAGGTCGCCTACGCCGAAGAGACGGACGCAGGCGGCGACCTTTTCGCCGACGCCGTTGACACTTAACAGTGCCTGCCGCGCGTTTTCGGGGGTCAGGCTGTCGAGGTCGAGTTCGCCCGACGCGACAACTTTCGCGGCGTCGGCAATATAGCGTGCGCGGTAGCCGAGCTTCATGTCCCGCAGCGCGTCGACCGAAATCGACGCCAGCCTTTCGGGCGTCGGAAAGGCGCGGAAAACGCCGTGCGGGGTCTCAATCGGCTCGCCGCAGGCGTCGCAAAGCCGCTCGACAAGCAGACGGATACGCGGAATGTTGTTGTTCTGCGACAGGATAAAGGTGCAGAGCGTTTCAAAACGCTCCTGCCGCAGAATGCGAATGCCGCCCGCGATGTCAAGCGCCTTGGCAAAGGTCGGATTCTGCCCGAGACGGGCGGAAAGTCCGTCCCGAATTTCGCCGTAGTCGGCGTCGAGCGCGAGATAGTGCGCCCATAGGTCAGCGTCGGCTTCTTCTGCGCCGAGGACGAGCAGGCGTGCGCCGTCCTTGGCAAAGCGGACATACCGACCGTGCGCCGCCCCCGCAAATTCGCATTCGTAGGGCGAGGCGACGGGCAGAAAGCGAAAGCACTGCCCGCAGTCAAAGGTTTTGGCAAGGTCGTAGTCCGGCGCATCGAAGACGAGTGCCGTCTCATCGCCGCATTTTACGGCGTCGTATGGGATTTTTTCGATTTTTTTCGTCATACCACACCGTTTGCGGAAGATTTATGATAGAATAGATGCAGAGCGGGCATCTTCGTCCGCCGCATTTAAGATAATAGCACAGAATTCGACGAAAATCAACCGCACGGCGGCGTTTTTAAGATAACCTTAATCAAAATTCGGAGGAAAGATACCGAGATGGAAAAGATTTATACGATTCCCGTGAACGAAGCGTTTGACCGCTCCGCCGCCGACAAGGCGTGCGGCTGCCCGTTCTGCTCGCTCTACAATCTGCTTGAAAAAAACGAGGCGGAGGCGATTCTCGGTGCGGCGATGATGGAGCCGGATATCCGCATCGAGACGAACAAAAAGGGCTTTTGCCGCGAGCATTACGACATTCTATTCGGCTGCAAAAACCGTCTGGGGCTTGCGCTGATTCTCGAAAGTCACCTCGGTGAGAACCGCGCCGCCGCGTTCCCGAAAGGGCTTGGTGCGCTCGGGCGTGACAAGACCGCGCGGCTTGCCGAAATGGCGTCGGGCTGCTATATCTGCGACAAAATCGAGTACCATTTCTCGCGAATGCTCGATACCGCCGTGTTGCTCTACGCCGAGGACGCGGCGTTCCGCAAGAAGTTTGCGGAGCAGCCCTATTTCTGCCTGCCGCATTATACGCGCCTTGTGAATTATGCAAAGCAAAAGTTATCGAAAAAACTCTATCCCGATTTTGAAAAGGCGGCGGCGAGTATCGAGGAGACCTATTACGCCGAGTTGAAAGAGGACATCTCTTGGTTCTGCAAGAAGTTTGACTACCGCTACGAGGACGAGCCGTGGAAAAATTCCAAGGACGCCGTCGAACGCGCGATTCGCTTCCTCGAGGGCGATTTGCACACGATGAAGAAATAAGCGGAAGTGCGCGCGGACCGTCGTTGGGCATAGCGAAATATGCGCACCAACCCGTAGGGGCGGATTCCATATCCGCCCGTAAAAAACGACCGCCCCTGCGACATACAGTCGCAGGGGCGGTTTTGCTGTTTTATGCCTTAAAATCTGTCCTTGACGCGGACGACTTCGGCGGCGCGAATCTCAAGCGAATTGCTGCCGCAGTCGAGCGTGACGGTTGTCGCTCCCTTGCCGCAGACAATCGGGATATAGGTTGCGTCAAATCCGCTTGCGCTAACCTTTTCGCCGGTCTTATAGAAGGGCGCGGTCGCGTAGGACTTGCCGTCTACCGTGATTTTTGCGTTGACCGTCTTGCCGCAGGCGTTGGAGAAGGTGACCTTGAGCAGGGCTTCCTTGCCGTCGCCGCCCGTCACGGTAAAGCTATACTTGCCGCTCTCGGCAGATGCGTTTTGCGTGACCGATGCGGCGGTCTGCTCCTCAACGCGGACGACGCAGAACTCGTCCATGGCGATTGACTTGTGCGACGCCGTGCCGGCGGGCAGCAGCAGTCCGACCTCCATGGTTTCCGCCGTCGCGGTGAAGGTGAGCGAGCGCTTGACGTACTTCTGCTGATCCGATACCGTCGCATAGACGAAGTCGGACGCGCCGACCTCTCTTGCGAAGAGATAGCCGGTCGTTGCCGCAGAGGTCGCGACAAATGCGGTGGCGCGGTAGGTTTCGCCGACCTTGAGACCGCCGACCTTTGCCGAGATGATGCCGTCGGTCCTCTCACTGCCGTTTATCCGTGCCGAAACCTTACCCGAGAACGGATTTTCGCCGCTTGCGCTGCCGCCCTTGACCGTGTAGCCGTCGAGCTTGCCGCTCTCAAAATCGTCGAGCGCGAAAACCGTGTCGGGCGTCGACAGACTGCCAACGGGAATGTAGTAGTTGTCGCCCACGATCTTGCCGCCGGACTCAACGAGAATCTTTTCAAAGTTCTCGCGGTATAGCTCGACGATGTCGCGCATATTCAGCCGCGCGGGCAGACCCGCGCAGTACATGTGGTAGGCGACGTTGACTTTTGGGTCTGCGCGGTTGACAATCACGCCGTTTCCGTCCTGCCAAATCTTTTCGTTGACGGCGGCGGGCAGGTTCTTCATGCCGTTCATGATCGCGACAATCGAGAGCGCGACCGGCGTAGTGCTGTCGCCGCCGTGACCGGCAAGCGAGCAGATGCGGCAGGTGTCATAGTAGTCGCCGTCGCCGTAGAGCAGGCTGATGAGGATAAACGAGCAGTTGATGCCGGTCTCGCCGACGTAGTTTTCAAGGTCGTAATGCTCGCGATAGCACTCTTTCTCTGCCTTGGTGACGGCGCGCCGCCAGTCGGTGGGGTATTCCTCCTTCAGGCGGAAGACCATATCGACCACTTCGCGCTCATAACTGCCCTCGGGCAGCACCTGTGCCGCCTTGCGGACGAGCGTCGGCACATCGTTTTCAAAGTATGCCATCGAAATCATCGCCGAGAACATCTTCAAAAAGTTTGTGGGGTCGCGGTCGCTCGTCACGCTGCCGAACAGCTCGGCGAGTGCGACTGCCGTGTCGGGCATACCCGGCGCATTCATGCCGAGCGTTTCGTTGGCGATATAGGGCTCGCCGTTGACATTAAACTGGTTGCCGAACTCGGTCGAGCCGACGAAACCCGGCAAATAATCAAAGCGTTTGAACAAACCGTATGCGCCGAAGGTGCGGTGACCGCCGCCCATGTCGTAGACGTCGTATTTGACCCAGTCGTCCTTGATGAGTTTAGACGCTACCGTGCCGTAGGAAGCGTACATATCGCGGAGAATGTACTGATTGAGAATGTCAATCGAATAGTCGTCGTCGTTCCACGACTCCCAGATGCCGTTTGCCTCGTTTACAATCAGCTTATCCTCGTGCGGATTGCGCGAGGTGTACTCGGCGTAAGGACCGTTGCACATCTCAAACCAGCTGTCGGGCATGGCGATGCGCGCCGAGCCGTCGCTGTTTCTCGCAAATTCGTAGCCCGACATGAAGCCGACAAGCTGGGCGACAAAGCCCGAGGTCGTTTTGTCCGTGTATTCGTCTTTCGAGAGGACATAGTAGCCGTTTTCAACCCTATTCTGCTGCGCGGGCTTCTTTGCGGTCTTTGCCGCCTCGCCCGCCGCTTGCAGTGCTTCGTCGGTGAAGACGCCCGCCGCAATCAGGCGGTCGGCGACACGGGTGCCGTCGCCCGCCGTTGCGGAGAGAGCGGACCAACAGATTTTGAAAGCGTCGCCGCGCAAGAAGATTGCGCCGTCACGCACGCTTTCGACCATGCCCGACTTGACGGCAAGCGCTTCGGGCGCGTCCCAGGAGAAGTCGCCCTTTGCGTCGCTGTAGCCGATGGCACGGAGCATAAAGGTAAGGAACTGTGTTTCGGTGACCTCGCCGTCGGGGTCATAGGTTTTCGGCGAACGCCCGACGGTAATGCCGTTTGCATAGGCGTAGCCGATGTATTTGTCTGCCCAGGCGGGCACGTCGGTGAAGGGGTGCGAGAAGTTGCCCGAAAGGGCTTCCTTTTCGACGCCGAGGTAGCGGATAACCTGTACGACCGCCTGTACGCGGGAGAGTTTGTCTTCGAGTCCGAAATTCGTGCCCGAAGCGTCGTAGCCCTTGACGAGTCCGAGTTTGTAGAGTCCGACGGTCGCGCCGTAGCGCTCGTTGATTTTCGGAATTTCGGTTTTGACGTGCAGACAATCTCGCAGCGACCGATGCTGCCCGAACGCCAGATAACCTCGAGCGAATCCTGCTCGGTGTTCTGCGTCGTGCCGTAGAGCACGCCGACCTTGGCACTGCCGGTGATTTCAACCTTGGTTTTGCCGACCTTGATGCCGTCGGGGTAGGCGGCGGAGCAGTGCAGCACCGAAACGTCGGCGCTGCCGCCGATTTTGATGTTTGCCGTGCCGGTGTATTCGCCGAGAATTTCACGCGAGAACGCGACGAGGTAGAGCTTGCTGCCCGACAGCACCGTGATATTCGTGTCGCGTGAATCGGAGAGCGGCGGGTTGCTCTGTCCCTTCTGATAGCCGCCGAGAATCGTAAAGGAGGAGGCGATCGTGTTGCCGGTCAGTTTTTCGCCGGTAATTTCGACGCCCTCGCCGAGCGTGACGGGGTGATGCTGTGCAACGACGAGCATATACGCGCCGAGCGCATTGAACTTGATGGCTTCAAAAGTGGTTTTGCCGCGGAGGACAAAGCGGACGGGCGAAAATTCGTACACCGCGCCGCCCGTGCGGTAGTCGGTGGCACCGTCGACGCTTGTAACCGTGACCGAGCCGCCGTAGTTCTTGCCGTAGTCAAAGGTTTTGCTCTGCGTGAATTTGCCGCAGACGATGATTTTGCAGTCCTTTTCGAGATTGAGCGCAGCATAGGCGTCGGCAAGACTGCCGACCGCCTTGGCGGGCGTCGAGCCGTCGCCGTCTCCGCCGTCCTTCAGGTAGACCGTGGTCAGCGTGCCGACCTTTTCTTCAAGTCCGCCGCCGATGTCGACGACCTTGTCAAAGGTGGCGGCAACCGTCGAATAGTTTGCGTTTGTTTTCGCCTTATCGGAGGCGTTGAGCAGCATTTTGTCGGTGACGGTGAGAATTTTGCCGGGCGTCGACGTGCTGACCGGCTCAAATTTGCCGATAGTGCCCGAACGCCAGGTAAACTCAAGCGATTCAATCGTGGTATTCTGCGTCGCGCCGTAAATGGCGTCGATTTTGGCATTGTCGGTCAGCTCGACCTTGACCTTGCCGACCTTGATGCCGTCGGGATAGGCGGCGGAGCAGTGCAGCACCGAGACGTCGGCGTCGCCGCCGATTTTGATGTTTGCCGTGCCGGTAAATTCACCCGCGATGCTGCGCGAAAAGGCGACAATGTAGATTTTGCTGCCCGACAGCACCGTGATGTTCGTGTCCTTGTCGCTGACTTTGGGCGGGTTGCTCTGTCCCGACTGATAGCCGCCGAGAATGCAGAAGGACCTTGCGACCGTGCCGCCGGTCAGCTTCTTTGTATCTCCCGTGATGGTCACGCCCTTGCCGACCGTAACGGGGTGATGCTGTGCGACGACGAGCAGATTTGTGCCGAGCGCTTTGAAATCCATGTTTTCAAAGGTCGTCTCGCCGAAGAGGACGAAGCGGTTCGGCTCAAATTCATACGCCGCGCCGCCCGTGCGGTAGTCGACGCCGCCGTACACGCTGGTAAACGTGACCGAGCCGCCGTACTCCTTGCCGTAGACGAAGTATTCCTTTTGCGTGAAGACGCCGCTGATGACGACGGTGCAGTCTTTTTCGAGGTCGAGCGCGTTGTAGGCGTCGGTAAGGCTGCCCACAGGGCTTGACGCAGACGAGCCGTCGCCCGTGCCGCCGTCCGCAAGATAGACGACGGTGCTTCCCGCCGCGGACGCGCAGAGTGACAGGGCAAAGAGCAGTGCAAGAACTGCGAACAGATACAGAAATGCAGAACGTTTTTTCATTTTTATTAGGTCCTCCGGACGTTATTTTGCCGCGCTCTTTTCCATGTTTTCGCTGAAGAGCTCGTTAATAACCTCGAGCTTTCTCTCCGCCGCGGGCTTATAGGTGTCGTAAAGCGACGCAAGCGAGTTGCCCTCTTTCAGAATGTTGCAGAGACGGTCTTTATATGTACCGATGTCGTAGTAAATACCGAGGTCAAAAACGCGGGTCGCAAAGATGATGTCGAGCATTTCGGCACTCTCCTCGTCGCGCGTGTACTGCCCGACCAGCGTCTTTTCGTAGTACGCGGGCGTCAGCAGCTTTTTGCCCTCATAGGCAAGCACTTCAAGGACGAGTCCCGTGCGCGCGTAGTCCTCGACGTTCTCGGGAACGCAGAGAAATTCGGAATGCCATGCGCTGACGCTGTGCCCGTATTCTTTCTGCGTCTCGTCAAACTTCGGGAAGGGCAGAATGCCGAAATCGGTTTCGATGTCGCGCAGATAGTCGATGTAGAACATCATGTGGAAGTAGAAGAGCGCGCGGTTGGTGTTCATCATGGCGACGCGGTCCTCGTTGGAGGCGACAAGCCCGCTTGCGCCGGTGAGATAGTTCCACTGCCAGTTGAAGACGTGCGAGAAGTCCGAGCAGAGCGCGACGTATTGGTCATAGATGTTGACGACGCGCTCACTGTAGAGCGACAGCTCGATTTCGCCGTCGGCGTTGATTGTCGCGATGCGCTCGCGCGCGCCGGCAAGCATCGCCAGCTTGTCGTCGTTGGCGGAGAGCAGACCGAAGCAGTCGTTGCCGTCGTAGACGCCGTCCTGATTCAGGTCTTCGCCGACCTGCTTGACCATCGAACTGAAGGTTTCAAAGGTCCACTTGTCGTTCTTCACCAGTTCATACGGGTTGTCAAGCCCGTACATCTTGATCATTTCCTTATTAAAGAAGAGAACGTTGGTGCTGCGGTTGTCGCTGAGCGAAATGTCGCCCGTGGTGTAGTACATCTGCCCCTTCATTGAAAGGTCCTCGTTGGCTTTCTGGTCCCAGTAGTCCTTGGACAAATCAATGTGGGGCGTGCTGTTCAGGTCGTGCAGAATGCCGTTGTAGGCGAGCGTTGCAACGTCGTAGGTGCCGACCATCGCCGCGTCGTAGTCGTGCGAGCCCGACATATAGTTGTTGTAGACCTTCATAAAGCCGTCGCCGCTGCCCATCGAGGAGGCGTATTTGACGATGTCCTCGTTCGTGATGTTGACGCCGTAGGTGTCGAGCATATACTTGTTGCGGCGGTAGATCGCGCTGTCGATGACCGTGCCCTCGGTGCCGTCCGATTCATAGTCGTTCCACGCCCAGTTGCCGGAAACGAGAATGTTGAAGTCGCCCGCAATGTCGAGTTCCTCTGCCGCGGGGACGTCGGGCGTATCCTCAGCTTCGGTTACGGGTTCGGAGACCTCTGTGGACGCCGTCGTGTCCTCGGTCGGTTTTTCTTCACCGCAAGCGGCAAAGAGCGGCAGTACCGTGAGCAGTGCGAGAAGAAGCGCAAGCACTTTTTTCATCATTTATTCCTCCGTTTTCTCATATTCGTTGCGGTCGAAGATGTCAAACCGCATTTCGTCGGGTGCGAGTGTCACGCCGCAGACGCTTTCGGTCGTCTCCTTTGCGGCGTTGTAGAGAATGCGCAGGACCTTTGTGCCGTCGGCACTGTAGTATTCGCCGCGCTTGATGTAGTAGGGCAGGGGAGACGTGTCAATCACGGTGAAGCTGCCGTGCAGCATGAAGTCGGCGTACTTGTTCAGCACCGCCGTGTAATTGCCGACTTCGGCGGCGTACTTCGGCGAGCGGGAAAGGTCGGCACGGCAGACGTACAGCTCGGCGTCGAGCCGCACGCCGGAAACGAGCGCACACTTGAGCTGGCGGTCGAAGTCGCCCTCCTCGCTGCGAATGCCGCGCTCGGTCGTGATGACCTCGGGGAAGGTGTAGCGGAACAGGGCGGGGAAGGCGTCGCTCTTCACCTTGAAGTCGACGTTGACAAGGCCGTGGATAAACTGCGTGTAGGCTGCCGCGATGTCGGTGACGACCTCGACGGCGAAAACGCGGTTTTCTTCCTTACAATATTCAACCGCACTGTCGAAGAACTTGCGGTGGCTGATCCATTCCTCGTCGACGCGTGCGCCGTGCTCGTGGCGGTCGTTGAAGCAGGGCTGGTAGGGCGTGCCGCCGTAGCAGTCGGCAAAGAGGCAGTCCGCCTCCAGCTCGCGCATCTGCTTCAGCTGCGAAAGCACCTGATTTCTCCAGCGTGCCGTGCCCGCACAGCAGAGCGGAAACTGCTTTGCACCGTAGGTCGCGCGGAATTCGCCCATGCCGGGATAGACGAACGCGGGGCGCACCTCGTTGCCGTTGATGTCGAGAATCTTGACCTCGTCGCCGAATTGCCTGTAGTATTCGCCCTGTGGGTCGAGGAAGTGGCAGTTGCATTCGAGAATGACGCGACCGCCCATCTGCTGCACCTTTAAGATGTTCTCGCGCAGCTCGTCAAACGCGCCCTTGTAGGGCTCTTTGTAAATCGGGTAGGCGCGGTCCATGCCCTCGCGCCACCAGGCGAAGAGAAAGAGCGTGTGAATGCCGTACTTCGCGCCCTCCTCGTAGAGGCGGGGCAAATCCTTTGCGGTGTAGTAGTCCTCACCGTACTGCGAGCGTAGAATGATGCGCTGCCAGCCGGTCAGCTCCTCAACCCACTTTGCCTTGGGCTGTACCTTGAAGAAGGTTTTGTCCGCCCACGCACGGTAGCGGCGCGCGGCGGTACGCCAGTCGCCGTCGAGCAGTCCGACGACCGTGGACGGCAGCTCGAGTTTTTCGCCCGGGCGTGCCATCGGGAAGTGGTCAAAGCCGAGCATCAGATTGAGCGGCTCGGCATGGATACGCTGGCGCACGGTCATGAAGCAGTGGCGCATCTTCTCGTCGTAGCGTGCGACATAGAGGAAGTGTGCGCCGCTCTCGATGCCGAACCAGCCCATCGATGCGCGGGGGTAGTGCAGGTGGAGGAAGATTTCGGTCGTGTCGTGCGAATAGTACGCGCCGGTCATGCTTTCGAGCAGACCCCACGGGTTTTCGTTGCGCTTGCCGAGTCCGTGCGGCATGTAGAGAATGTCCCTTTCCTTGTCGCCGCAGAGCGACTCGAAGTCGGCGAGCGGGCAGAAGCATTCGTTGATGCGCACATCGACAGTGTGATTTTCAAGATAGGGTGTGAACTTTAACAGTCCGTCCTCGACAACTGCGGTCACGCGGAAGAGAATGTCGTATGGATCGCCGTAGTCCGAGACGAGGCGGTCGTAGGTGACGGTCAAAACGCCGTCCGCAAGCGTTGCCTTGCCGCGCTGCTTGGACGAGCGGATCGGAATCTCGGTGCGCAGCCCGTCGTCGAGAATCAGCCGCCAAAAGTCGCTGCCGACGGCAGCCTTTTCGGCGTTTCCGTCAAGAATGAAACCGGCGTTTGCGCCGTCCTCTTCAATTTCAAATCGTAAATGCGCGGTGTTTAACTGCATCACGGTGGGTCTCCTTTGTGGATAATGTGTAAATTTTACGCCCCGCTCGGGGACTTTTTCAACATTATTATATCGCTGTGCGGAAAATGCCGCAATACACCGAAGCAGTATTTTGTTTCAAAATATGAAACTAATTTTGCAAACCCTCTTTTCTTTTTGAAAAATCGGTTGTATACTGAAAGCAAAAGGGGGCGAATGCGATGTTCCGATACGATTTTTCGCGTCTGCCGCAAATCAGTATGACCGGCAAGGTCGGCGAGAAAAGCGGCTGGAGTCACAACGGAAGACGAATGAATTTCAATATGCTGGTCGTGTTTCATAAGGGCGCGTGCCGCTTTTTGATTGAGGGCACGGATTTTGATTTCGCACGGGGGGATATTGCGCTGATTCCGGCGGGTACGTTTTACCGCCCGCATACCGACAGCATTTGCGAATATACCTTCTTTCACTTCGACGGCGAGTTTACGCCCTGCACGGCGGAGGACATTGTGCCGTTTGACGCCGCTTTAGGCGGCAAGCCCTTTTACGGGCTGATTCACCCCGACGCGCCGACGCTGGTGTTCGACTACAAGGTTTCGCTCGGCGCGCAAATGCAGAACGTCGAGCTGCTGCTGCGCAAATGCACCGACGCGCAGCGTCGCTACGGGGGCAAGCTGCCGCTTTTGCTCTCGCTGCATTTTTCGGAGATGATGTTCTATATTTCGCAGAGCTTTTGCGAGCAGTTTAAGGAAAACGTGCGCGTTCCCGCGCCGGTGAGCCGCATCGTCTCCTACATCAACGACCACTACATGCAGAATATCACGCTTGAGGACATCTGCAAGGACACCGAGCTGACCAAGCAGTACTGTATGCGCGTGTTCAAAAAGTATATGCACATGACCATCGGCGACTATATCCTCGACCTTCGGATGCGCCACGCCGCCTATCTCTTGCGCAGTACCTATATGAACGTCAATCAGGCGGCGGATTACCTCGGCTTTTCCAGCACGAGCTACTTCTCGCGCGTGTTCAAAAAGTATTACGGCGTCTCCCCGTCCGAGTATTTTGAATGAGGAAGCGAAAGGATAGAATTTTCCCCGTAGGGCGATTGCCGAATTGCCTGCCGAAGCCGCACCACCCGTAGGGGGATTCCATCTCCGCCCGCCTGTTCTAAGCGGCGGGAGCAAGCCCCCGCCCTACGCGAGGCTGCGGCTTCTACGCCTTCCACGCGCAGGGAGATTGGCTGATCAGGCGCCCTCTTTGAGGGAACTGTCACCGATAGGTGACTGGGGGAGTGTTTGCTCTCGGCACAGAAAAACAGGCACATCATGTGATTTCTGCATGATGTGCCTGTTTTCTATTAACTTGGGTTGATTACTTGCAAGCCTCTTCGACTGCAACGGCGACGGCGACGGTTGCGCCGACCATCGGGTTGTTGCCCATGCCGATGAGACCCATCATCTCAACGTGCGCGGGAACCGAGGACGAGCCTGCGAACTGCGCGTCGGAGTGCATTCTGCCCATCGTATCGGTCATGCCGTAAGAGGAGGGACCAGCCGCCATATTGTCGGGGTGCAGGGTACGACCCGTACCGCCGCCCGATGCGACCGAGAAATACTTCACGCCGTTTTCAACGCACCACTTCTTGTAGGTGCCGGCAACGGGGTGCTGGAAGCGGGTCGGGTTGGTCGAGTTGCCGGTGATCGAAACGCCGACATTCTCGAGACGCATGATTGCGACGCCCTCGGGTACGTTATCCGCACCGTAGCACTTGACGGCTGCGCGAGGACCGTTCGAGAACGGGGTTTCCTTTTCGACCGTGACGGTCTCGGTGTAGGGGTCAAAGACGGTCTTGCAGTAGGTGAAGCCGTTGATGCGCGAGATGATGTACGCCGCATCCTTGCCCAGACCGTTCAGAATGACGCGGAGGGGC
>SFNW01000055.1 GCA_004554105.1 Clostridiales bacterium
CGCGGGAAAAACTGATTGCCGGAAACCTGCGTCTTGTGCTGAGTATCATTCAGCGTTTTTCCAACCGTAAAGAGAATATGGACGACCTGTTTCAGGTTGGCTGTATCGGGCTGATAAAAGCAATCGACAATTTTAATATAGATTTGGACGTAAAGTTTTCAACCTATGCCGTGCCGATGATCATCGGCGAGGTCCGCCGCTATCTGCGCGACAACAATTCGATTCGCGTCAGCCGTTCGGTGCGCGATTTGGCATATAAATCGCTGCAGGCGCGCGAGCTGCTCTCCAAATCGCTGCTGCGTGAGCCGACCGTGGAGGACATTGCAAAGGCGGTCGGTGAAAGCAAGGAAGCGGTCTCACACGCCATGGAGGCGATTATCGAGCCCGTCTCCCTGTACGATGCGGTTTTTAGCGACGGCGGCGACTCGATTTTTGTCATTGACCAAATCAGTGACCACACGGTGGACGACGATGTTTGGCTTGAGGATATTGCGCTTCGCGAGGCGATGAAAAAGCTGAACAAGCGCGAACGCTCGATTCTCGATATGCGGTTTTACAGCGGCAAAACGCAAATGGAAATCGCCGAGGAAATCGGCATCTCGCAGGCGCAGGTTTCCCGCCTTGAAAAAGGCGCAATCGAGCGCATCAAGAAGGAAATCAACTAAAATTAAAATAGGCTCTTGCGAACCTATTTTAACCTTGGTATTAAAGGAGATTGTTCATTTCGTCAAGCATATTGCCGATATAGATGCCGTAGCCGGTTGTCGGGTCGTTGACCATGACGTGCGTGACCGCGCCGACAAGTTTGCCGCCTTGCAAAATCGGGCTGCCGCTCATGCCCTGAACGATGCCGCCGGTTTTGGCAAGCAGTCGCTCGTCGGTGACCTTGACGACATAGTTTTTGGTTTTTGCCGCGCTGTCGCGGTTGATTTCGGCAATTTCGACATTGTATTCATGCCGTCGGTTGTCGTCGAGCGTGCAGAGAATCGTGGCAGGTCCTTCGCTGACCTCCCACGCCTCGGCAACCTCGACCGGCTGACCGATATTTCCGCGCGGTACCGAGTACATACCGAACAGACCGACCTCGGTATTGGCAATCAGCTTGCCGCATTTTTCGCTGTCAAAGCTGCCGCACAGTTCGCCCGGTGCGCCGGGCTTGCCGATATTGACGCCGCCGATTTTTACATTGCTGATATAGCCGCTCTCGATTTCGAGGACCTTGCCGCTTTCACTGTCGCAGATGCCGTGCCCCAGACCGCCGAAGACGAGCGTGTCGTCCTTAATATAAGTGACCGTGCCGATGCCGGCGGAGGTGTCCTTTAACAGGACGCCGAGGCGGTAGCTTCCGTTTTCATCGCATTTTTCGGGCGTCAGTGTAATGGGAATTTCTTTTGCTTTGCGCTTGACCGTGAGCGTAATCGGCTTTTCGCCGACGGTTTCAATCGCGCGCACCACATCGCCGATTGTGCTGACCGAAACGCCGTTGACCGAGCGAATCACGTCCTCCGGCAGAATACCCGCGTCGGCCGCGGGCGAAACCTCGACGCCCGATGAGGAAAAACGGGTGAGCCGAAGAACGGTCACCTCGTTTGCGCCGAATCGCACGCCGAACGGCGTACCGCCCGGGTATACGACGACATCGGCGTATTTTTCTTCCCGCGCCGCCGCTGCGGACTGCGCCGGCAGAGCCGCATCGGCGGGCAGAGGAATGAGCGAGAGCAGCAGCACGAGTACGCCGACGCCGTACAGCTTTCTTGCCTTTGTTATCATTTTGTTCATAAATATGACCGTGCCTTTGGGAAAAGGCTCCCTTCCCGTATTTTGGGCGCGGTGTGCGCCTTCCTGAGCGTCTGTCATACGCTCAAGAATAATTTGCGCCGCGGCGGGCATTTTATGAATTGCAAAATTATAAGCATAAGGCAATTATTTTTGCGTTTGCTAAGGCTTGACTAAACGCCGGACGCCGCCTTTTCGCGCAGTCCGTCAAGCGCTTTTTTCAGCGCCTTTGCCGAAGCGTGTAAATCCGCGTATTCGCCGCCCGAAAGCGGAATATCAAGTACGCTTTTGACCCCGCAGGCGCCGATGACCGACGGCACGCCGAGGCAAATATCGGAAAGACCGTAATGTCCTTCCACAAGCGTTGAAACAGGCAGAATGCTGTCCTGGTCGCGCACGATGCTGTCCACGATGCGCAGCACCGCCTCCGCGATCGCGTAGTAGGTCGCGCCCTTGTTTTCAATAATTTTATAAGCACTGGTGCGGACTTCTTCAAACATTTTGTCAAGCTCTTGCTGATAGTCGGCGACGCCGTTGATGCGGCAGAAGCCGTACAAATCAATGCCCGAAATGTTTGCGCTGCTCCAGACCGGCAGCTCACTGTCACCGTGCTCGCCGATAATAAAGGTATGGACATTGCGGCTGTCGACGCCGAGTTTCTGACCGACCAAAAATTTCAGTCTCGCGGTATCAAGCACGGTGCCCGAGCCGATGACGCGGCGCGGGTCGAAGCCCGAGAGGTCGAGCGTGATATAGGTCAGAATGTCGACCGGATTGGAGACAAGCAGTAAAATCGCTTCGGTATTGACAGGGCGAATACCGCCCACAATCGCGGAAAGAATCGCTTTGTTCTTCTGCAAAAGGTCGAGACGGGTCTCGCCGGGCGCCTGTCCCGCGCCCGCGGCAATAATAATGATGCCGCAGTCGTACAAATCCTCGTAACAGCCGGCATAGATTTTCATCGGAGCAAGAAAGGGAAGCGCGTGATTCAAGTCCATCGCCTCGCCCTCTGCTTTTTTCGTATTTGCGTCAATCAGCACGATTTCGGACAGAATCCCGCTGTGCATCAGCGTGTAGGCGCAGGTCGCGCCGACGTTGCCGCAGCCGATAATTGCGCATTTTTGCAAATTTAACATAAAAATACTCCTTTCATGGAACTGAAAGGAGTATTTCCGAAATGCGTGGGATTTATGACAGCCCGCCGAGCGTGGCACGCGAAACCGCCGTGCGCCAGCCCGCAAGTTGCGTTTCCCGCGCGGTCGCGGAAAGCGTCGGCTGAAAGATGCGGTCGGGCGCGAGATTTTTCTGCGTTTCGGCAAGATTTCGATAGATGCCGATGCCGAGCCCCGCAAGCAGGGCAGCACCGAGCGCGGTCGTCTCGATGCACTTCGGGCGAAGAACGGGCAGCCCGCTTATATCGGACTGGAAAGACAGGAGAAAATTGTTTGCCGCCGCGCCGCCGTCTGCGCGCAATTTGGTCAGCTTGACACCGCATTCGCGCTCGATTGCAGTCAGCAAATCGTTTGTCTGATATGCCATGGACTCGAGCGTGGCGCGGACGATGTGCGCGCGCTCGGTCGCGCGGGTGATGCCGCAGATGACGCCGCGCGCATACGGGTCCCAATAGGGCGCGCCCAGTCCGCAGAAGGCGGGGACGACATAGACGCCGCCGCTGTTTTCGACCGAAGCTGCAATTTCTTCGGTTTCGGCGGCGGTTTGAATCAGACCGAGACCGTCGCGCAGCCATTGTACGGCGGCACCGCAGACAAAGACCGAGCCTTCGCAGGCGTAGGTGACCTCACCGTCGATTTTCCATGCAATCGTCGTCAGCAGTCCATTTTTCGGCGTGACGCAGAGCCCGCCGATATTCATGAGCAAAAAGCCGCCCGTGCCGTATGTATTTTTAACGTCGCCGGGCGTGTGGCAGCCCTGACCGAACATCGCCGCCTGCTGGTCGCCCGCAACGCCCGCAATCGGAATCGGTGCGCCGAAAATTTCGGGCGCGGTATAGCCGAACAGACCCGCCGAGGGAAGCACCTGCGGCAGCATGGAGCGCGGCACGCCGAAGAGCGCAAGCAGCTCGTCGTCCCAGTCGAGCGTGCGGAGATTGAACAGCATCGTGCGCGATGCGTTGGAACAGTCGGTGGCGAAAATTTTCCCGCCCGACAGTTTCCACATCAGCCAGGTGTCGACCGTGCCGCAGAGCAGGCGTCCGTCTCTTGCTTTCTCCGCCGCGCCGTTGACGTTCTGCAAAATCCAGCGAATTTTACTTGCCGAAAAATACGGGTCGCAGACAAGTCCGGTTTTGTCTTTAATCATCGCTTCCGCGCCGCTTTGCTTCAGCTCTGCGCAGAAGTCCGCCGTGCGGCGGCATTGCCAGACGATTGCGCGATAGACCGGCTTGCCGGTTTCCTTATCCCATACAATGACGGTTTCGCGCTGGTTTGTGATGCCGACGGCAAGAATGTCGGCGGCGTTTGCGCCCGCACGCAGCATGGCTTCCTTTGCGACCTCAATCTGTGTGTCGAAAATCTGCTGCGGGTCGTGCTCGACCCAGCCGTCGTTCGGGAAATACTGCGTATATTCCTTTGCCGCACTGCAAATCGGCACGCCTGCTGTATCAAACAGAATACAGCGCGAGCCGGTCGTTCCTTGGTCGAGTGCCATCAGATACTTTGGCATAAAAACCTCCATAGTAGCACAAAAGAGTCTCATAGTAAGACTCTTTTGCAATGGATTCACTTAGTCCTTAATCTCAACGGTTACCTTTTGGTCCACGGAGGTTGCCGCCGCCTTCATAATGGTTCTGAGCGCCTTGGCAATCCTGCCGTGTCTGCCGATGACCTTGCCCATATCGTCGGGGTCGACGCTGAGGGTCAGGAGGATTTCTCCGTTTTCATCGGTGGATTCCGTGACCGAAACGCTGTCGGGTTTTTCCACGATAGCTTTTGCCATGTCGGTCAGCACGTCTTTCAGCACAAGCATTTTCGTTTCCGCAGGGGATTACTTTACGATGCCGCTCTTGACGAGAAGCGCCTTGACCGTATCGGTCGGCTGTGCGCCGCTCTGCATCCACTTCTCGGCCTTCTCGGCGTCGATTTTGATTTCGACAGGCTCGGTCAGGGGATTGTAGTAACCGATTTCGTCGATGAAGCGACCGTTTCTGGGGTAGCGGGAATCCGCTACGACAACACGGTAAAAGGGAGCCTTCTTTGCGCCCATTCTTCTGAGTCTGATTTTAACTGCCATTGATTTGTCCTCCGAAAAAATAGAAAAGTTTTTATAAAAATCCGTTAAAACGGCATTTTCATCTTTTTACCGAACATGCGGTTCATCTGCTTTTGATTGCCGGTGAACTGCTTCATCATCTTCTTCATCTGCTCGAACTGCTTGATGATTTTGTTGACTTCCTCGACGCTCGTGCCGCTGCCCGCCGCGATGCGCTTCTTTCGGGAGAAGTTGAGGTCTTCGGGCTTGGCGCGCTCCGCCTTGGTCATGGACAGGATAATCGCCTCCATGTGGGCAAGTGCTTTTTCGTCGATTTTGGCGTCCTTCAGCGCGCCGGGCTTGACGCCGGGCATCATCGAAAGCACCGATTCGAGCGAGCCCATATTTTTGAGCTGTGCCATCTGTTCGAGGTAATCGTCGAGCGTGAAGGTCGACTGACGGAATTTCTGCTCCAGCTCCGCGGCTTTCTTCTCGTCGTAAGCCTGTTCCGCCTTTTCAATCAGCGTGAGCATATCGCCCATGCCGAGAATGCGAGAGGCAAGGCGGTCGGGGTGGAACGGCTCTATCGTATCGAGTTTTTCGCCCGTACCGATGAATTTAATCGGTTTGCCGGTGATGTGGCGGATCGAGAGCGCCGCGCCGCCGCGCGTGTCGCCGTCCATCTTGGTCAGAACGACGCCGGTGATGTCAAGAAGGTCATTGAAACTCTGCGCCACATTGACCGCGTCCTGACCGAGCATCGCGTCAACCACGAGCAGAATTTCGGTGGGGGAGACCGCCGCCTTGATGTCGCGCAGCTCGTTCATCAGTGCCTCGTCGACGTGCAGTCTGCCCGCCGTGTCGATGAACACCATGTCGTAGCCGTTTTTCTTTGCGTGCGCAACGCCCGCCTTGGCAATTTCGACGGGAGAAATGCTGTTTCCCATTGTGAATACGGGAATAGCAAGTTTTTCACCGACGACCTCAAGCTGCTTGATTGCCGCGGGGCGGTAGACGTCGCAGGCAACGAGCAGGGGATTCTTGCCTTTTTTCTTATAATAACCGGCAAGCTTGCCGCTGTGCGTGGTTTTGCCCGCGCCCTGAAGACCGACCATCATAACCACGGTGGGCGGCGCGGAGGCGATTTCGAGCTTCGAGTTTTCCGACCCCATTAAGCGGATCAGTTCCTCGTTGACGATTTTGATAATCTGCTGTGCGGGCAGCAGGCTTTCAAGCACCTCGGCGCCGACGGCGCGTTCGGTGACGGCCTTGACAAAATCCTTGACGACCTTGAAGTTGACGTCCGCTTCGAGCAGTGCGAGCTTGACTTCCCGCATTCCCTCGCGGACATCCGCTTCGGTCAGCTTGCCTTTGTTCTTAAATTTTTTAAAGGCATTGGCAAGCTTATCGCTTAAACTTTGAAACATTCTTTATTCTCCGATTTGCGCAAGCGTCTTGACCGCGGCAATCTGGTGTTGAAGCAGTGCTTCGAGCTTTTCCTTGTCCTCGCCGCGCTCGAGTCTGTCGCAGGCGTCGGACAGGGAAGCGATAATGCCGTCGCTCACGCTCCGTATTTTTACGAAATGGTTGGCAAGTCCGAGTTTGTCTTCGAGAAAAATCAACTCTTGCTCCGCCTTTTTCACAATATGGCGGACGCCCTGCCGTGTCATGCCTTCGCTCTCCGCAATCTCGGATAGCGAGAGGTCTTCGTTGTAGTAAAGTTCGAGAACAGCGCGTTGCTTTTCGCCGAGAACGTCGCCGTAGAAGTCCAGCAGAAAGGAGATATTCATATTCTTCTCAAACACGGCTCTCCCTCGCTTTCGCTCTGTAAAGCAAAACACTTTACAGAGTATAACATAGGCAAACGCGGTCTGTCAATACTTTTTGAAAAATTTTGTGCCGGATAAGGGATTCTTTTCGCAAAGACAGAAACTCCCGCATAAGCTATGCGGGAGTCAAAGCATTATTTTGCCATCATTTTAAGATAAGCGTTGATAAAGCCGTCGATTTCGCCGTCCATGACCGCGCCGATGTTGCCGTCCTCGTAGCCGGTACGCGTGTCCTTCACCAGCGTGTAGGGCATAAATACATAGGAACGAATCTGCGAGCCCCATTCGATATTGGTCTTGTTGCCCTGAATATCTTCGATTTTGTCGAGCTTTTCGCGCGCCTTGATTTCCATGAGCTTGGAAATCAGCATTTTCATCGCGGTTTCCTTGTTCTGCAGCTGGCTGCGCTCGGTCTGGCAGCCGACGACAATGCCGGTCGGCTTGTGCAGAATGCGGATTGCCGAGTCGGTCTTGTTGATGTGCTGGCCGCCCGCGCCGCTCGAACGGTGCGCGGTGACTTCGATGTCTTCATCACGGATTTCGATTTTGCCGTCGTCCTTAAATTCGGGCATGACTTCGACCGAGGCAAAGGAGGTGTGGCGTCTGCCCGAAGCGTCGAAGGGTGACACGCGAACGAGGCGGTGAACGCCGTTTTCGCTCTTGAGGTAGCCGTAGGCGTTGGGACCCGAAATCATAATCGTCGCCGATTTGATGCCGGCTTCTTCACCGTCGAGCCAGTCAATCAGCTTGACGTCATAGCCGTGCTTTTCGCCCCAGCGTGTGTACATTCTGTAGAGCATCAGCGCCCAGTCCTGCGCTTCTGTTCCGCCCGCACCGGGGTGGAATGAGAGAATCGCGTTGCTTGCGTCGTATTCGCCCGAAAGCAGCAGCTCAAGGCGCATCCGCTCCTCGGTCTTCTGAATCTCGGCAAGTTCGTTCTGAACTTCCTCGGTATAGGCTTCGTCGTTTTCCTCAATCGCCATTTCGGCAAGCGTGATCGCGTCCTCTAACTTCTGCGACAGTTTTTCGTATGCTTCCACGCGGTCTTTGAGCTGCTTGACCTGCTGAAGGATCTTGCCGGAGTTCTCCTGGTCGTTCCAAAAGTCCTCGGCATAGGTCTGCTTCTCAAGTTCCGCCGCCTTTTCGCGCGTTTCTTCGATGCGCAGTGCGCTGCCGAGCTCTTTGACCTTTCCGCGCATATCAATCAGGCTGTATTTTGCTTCTTCAAGTGCAACAATCAAAGGTTTATCCTCCGAAAATTTCATATTAACTGAATTATTATATCATATATGCTCTGCGCAATGCAAGTATTATTCTCGAAAAACGCAGTATTGACATTTCTGCACGGGGGATATATAATAAGGTATCGAATTTTTTGAATGAGGTGAATCAAATGACGGTTACGAAAAACAGTCTCATCGGAGATGTGCTTGATTATAACATCGACACGGCGCAGTTCTTCATGGAGATCGGTATGCATTGTCTCGGTTGCCCGCATTCGCGCGGCGAGAGCATTGAGGAAGCGTGCAGCGTGCACGGTACCGATGCGGACGAGCTGGTCAAGCGCATCAACGAGTTCTTAGCGTCTAAATAACAATGAAACAAACGATGCCTTTTCGCTCTGCGGGAAGGCATCGTTTGCAAGAGGTAGTATGCAGTATGATACGCTGAATCCGCGCCTTGCCTGGATTGCCGAGCGCGTTCGGCGGGGCGTAATTTTCGCCGATGTGGGCACCGACCACGCAAAGCTGCCCATCGCGCTTGTTCACGCCGGACAGGTTTCTCTTGCGATTGCGTCCGACATCGGAGAAGGTCCCGCAAAAATTGCCGCCGCGCGAATTGCGGCAGAGGGGCTTTCCGATTCGATTCGCGTCGTCGTGTGCGACGGGCTGACCGGCGTCGCCTGCTTTGCACCGACCGATATTGCGATTTGCGGCATGGGCGGCGAGACGGTCTGCGGGATTTTAGCGGCTTCCGATTTTATTCACGACCCACGCATTCGGCTGCTCTTGCAGCCGATGACCGATTTTGTGCTTGTGCGTCGGTTTCTGGCGGACGGCGGCTTTGAGATTGCCGACGAGGACATCGTTTCGTCCGACGGGAGGCTGTATCAGTGCCTTGTCGCCGTGTATTCGGGCAAGCCGTATTCGATCGACGAGGTTGAAGCCGAGCTTGGACGGCTGAATATCAAGCGGCTCACGCCGACATTTTTAGAGTATGTCCGCCGACGAAAAAGCATTGTCGAGAAGTGCATTAACGGCAAACGCCGCGCGGGCGCGGATACTTCGGAAGAAGAAGGATTGCTGCGCGGCTATGAAGAGATTTTGGAGGCCTGTTGTGAAACTGAATGAATTTTACGCCCTGCTCGAAGAGCGGATTCCGAAGCAGTATGCCTGCGCGTGGGATAACGACGGGCTGATGTGCGCAGCCGATATGAATGCCGAGGTGCGCCGCGTGCTTTGTACGCTCGACGTAACCGAGGACGCGCTTCGCTATGCCGCGGCAAACGGGTTTGACACCGTGCTTTCGCATCACCCGCTGATTTTTCGCCCGCTCGGCGCACTGACGCCCGCGCATCACATTGCGCGCAAGGCGGCATTCGCCCTGCAAAACGGCATCGCGGTGCTGTCGTATCACACGCGGTTTGACACAATGCCGGGCGGAATGAACGATTTACTCGCCGCGACGCTCGGCATCAAAGACGCCGCTCCGTTCGGAGACGGGGAGAGCGATACGGGCAGAGTCGGCAGTCTGCCGTGCGAAACCGATATTTATGCATTCTGTGCGCAAATCAAGACCGCCCTCGGTTCAAATGCGCTTCTGCTTGCCAAAGCAGGGAACACGGTGCGCCGCGTCGCGGTGCTCGGCGGGGACGGAAAAGACTTTATCCGCGGCGCGATTGACGCGGGGGCGGATACCCTCGTTTCGGGGCGGCTCGGCTACAACTGCATGGCGGAGGCTGCCGAGATGGGGATTTCGCTGATTGAGGCGGGGCATTTCTTTACCGAAAACATCATCTGCTGCTTTTATCTGCGCCTGCTTGCCGAACTCGGCATCGAGGGCGAGGCATACGATTCCAATAAAATCGAGTTGCTTTAATTGAAAGAAGGTCAATGGTTTTACAGAAATTCATTGACCTTCTTTGACTTTAAAAGCCGTTTGCCAGTTTTTCCAGCGCGGCTTTTTCGATGCGCGACACATAAGAACGCGAAATGCCGAGCTGCTTTGCCACGTCGCGCTGCGTCAGTGCGGGACGGTTGTCAAGCCCGTAGCGCATGACGATGATTTTCCGTTCCCGCTCGGAGAGCAGCTCGTTGACGAGTCGAAGCGCCTTGCCGGTGTGCAACCGGCGGTCGATGTCCTCGGCAATGGTGTCCTCACAGCAGATGATGTCCTGATAGGTCAGCGGATTGCCGTCGCGGTCGGTGTCGATCGTCTCGTTGATCGACACCTCGCAGGACAGTTTTTTCTGCGAGCGGAAGTACATCAGAATCTCGTTTTGAATACATTTTGCGCCGTAGGTGGCGAAGCGCGCGCCGTTTTTGCAGTCGAACGAGTCGATTGCCTTGACCAGCCCGATGCTGCCGATTGAAATCAGGTCGTCCTGATTTTTGCTTGAGAAATAATATTTTCGGACGATGTGTGCGACAAGGCGCAGATTGTGCTCAATCAGTTTTGTCCGCGCCGCGGCATCGCCTTCTTTCATTTTTAAAAACAGTTCTGCCTCGGTCTTCGGCGGCAGCGGCGGCGGAAAATTCTGCGTGCCGGACAGCCCGAGAATCAGCCAAATCAGTTCGAGGGCAAAAGAAGCAAGTGATAGCATGACGGTCGTTCCTTTCGGTGTAGTCACTATAGAATATGAAAAAGGAAAACCTGTCTACGACCCGTCGCAGAGGTTGGAGTCATTATTTTCGTTTCTGCGCCGCGAGCATTTGCGAGAAAACAAGAGAAAAAACGAGAAAATCGAAGCTTGCAAATACCTAAATTAAAATTTTGAAGTTTTTTTCAAAAAACGCTTGACAGGGCAAATTCACCATGCTATAATACCGAATGTTCGACTGAATACTATTTTTTACGGATGTTTAATGGAGGATTTGCAATGTCTACCTACATGGCTAAGAAAGAAACCGTTGAACGTAAATGGTATGTGATCGACGCGGCAGGCAAGCCGCTCGGCAAGACCGCGGCAAGCGCGGCGACCATTCTTCGCGGAAAGCACCGCCCCGAGTTCACGCCTCATGTCGACTGCGGTGAGTATGTTATCATCATCAACGCGTCCAAGGCGGTACTCACGGGCAAGAAACTCGAGCAGAAGTACTACCGTCATCATTCGGGATACATCGGCGGTCTAAAGGAAGTTCAGTACAAGACCCTGATGGCAACCAAGCCGGAGCTTGCTATGGAGCTTGCGGTTAAGGGAATGCTCCCGCACAATTCGATCGGCGCAGTCTCTGCAACGCGCCTCAAGGTTTACGCCGGCGAGGCACACAAGCAGCAGGCACAGAAGCCCATCGAGCTTAACTGAAAGAAAGGACGGATAAAGAATTATGTATGAAAGTGCAAAGCCGTACTTCTACGGCACCGGCAGAAGAAAGAAATCCGTTGCTCGCGTACGCATTTATCCCGGCAGCGGTTCGATCACCATCAACAACCGCGATATCGACGACTATTTCGGTCTCGATACGCTGAAGCTCATCATCAACCAGCCCTTCGGCGTAACCGAAACCGAGGGCAAGTTTGACATCGTTGCCAACGTCAAGGGCGGCGGCATGTCGGGTCAGGCAGGCGCAATTCGCCACGGCGTTGCCCGCGCACTGCTCACCGTTGATGAAAACTACAGATCCGCCCTCAAGAAGGCAGGACTGCTCACCCGTGACCCTCGTATGAAGGAAAGAAAGAAGTACGGTCTCAAAGCCGCACGTCGCGCACCGCAGTTCTCGAAGAGATAACTTTTTCCCGAACGGGATGCAAAAAAGCCGACTCCGCACGGAGTCGGCTTTTTCCTTTACTTTGTACAGATTTCGCCGATGGCGTCGGCGACGGCTTCAATGTCTTTTTCCGTATTGAAATAGCCCG
>SFNW01000183.1 GCA_004554105.1 Clostridiales bacterium
GCTCTTCCGATCTGATGTTGAGTTCAAAGACCTCGGGTTGCTGATTGTCGACGAGGAGCAGCGATTCGGCGTGGCGCAGAAAGAAAAACTGAAGCAGATGGCAAAGGACGTCGACGTGCTGACGCTGTCCGCAACGCCGATTCCGCGCACGCTCAATATGGCGATGGGCGGCATTCGCGATATGTCGGTGCTTGACGAGCCGCCCGAGGACCGTCTCCCCGTGCAAACCTATGTTCTCGAGCATGACAACATCATCATCGGCGAGGCGATTCGGCGCGAGCTGGCGCGCGGCGGGCAGGTTTTCTACCTCTACAACCGCGTGGAGTCGATTGAATACGTTGCCGCACGGATCGCCCGCGAAAATCCATCGGCGACGGTCGCTGTTGCGCACGGTAAAATGGAGCGCGAGGAGATTGAAGAAATCTGGCAGGCTCTGCTTGACGGCAATATCGACATTCTCGTCTGCACGACGATTATCGAGACCGGCGTCGATGTGCTGAACGCCAATACACTGATTATCGAGGACGCCGACCGCATGGGGCTGTCGCAGCTGCACCAGCTTCGCGGACGGGTCGGGCGTTCGGGTCGCCGCGCCTACGCCTACTTTACCTACAGAAAGGGCAAGGTTGTGTCCGAAATTGCCGAAAAACGGCTTGCCGCGATTCGCGAATACGCCGAATTCGGCGCAGGATTCCGCATTGCGCTGCGCGACCTTGAAATCCGCGGCGCGGGCAATCTGCTCGGCGCGGAGCAGCACGGACACATGGACGCGGTCGGCTATGATATGTATATCCGTCTGTTAAACGAGGCGGTACTGGAAGAAAAGGGCGAGAAGCCGCCGGAGCGCAAGGAGTGCAAAATCGACGTGCCGCTCGACGCCTACATTCCCGACAGCTATATTTATTCCTCGGCGGGGCGCATGGAGATGTACAAACGCATCGCTTTGATCGAAACCGAGGAGGACCTTGAGGACGTAGCCGACGAAATGATTGACCGCTACGGCGAATTCGGCAAGCCGGTCAAGAATCTGATGCAGATTTCGCTGATTCGCCACATGGCGGAGCGCGCCGGTATGAGTCTGATTAAGGTCGAAAACGGGGAAGTGCGCATCTTTGCCGATAAATTCGACCTTGCGACCTGGGCTTCGGTGTCCTTCGCGTTCAAGAACGAGTTACGTATCGTGACGGCGGCGAAAGCCTATGTTTCCTACCGCGTCAAGAAAAACGACGACGCGCTGAAAGCACTGACGCGGATTTTCAAACAGTATCTCGCGGAACTGCAAGCCGACGGACAGACCGAAGCGAATGAAAAATGAAAAAAACGCGGAATTTTCCGCGTTTTTTTCTCGTAAAAGCAAGAAAAAAAACGACCTGCTTTTGCAAGTCGTTTTTGAGTTGGTGACCCGTGGGAGAATCGAACTCCCGTTTTCGCCGTGAGAGGGCGATGTCTTAGCCGCTTGACCAACGGGCCTTGCCGTGACAACAATCGAATTATAGCACAACCGAAAACAAAAAGCAAGCCCTTTTTTCAAATTTCTATAATTTTTTTGCGGCACCCCAAAGAAAAGCAACGGACCCCGTGCCGACCACGGGGTCTCGCTGCTTCTTTCTATCTACTGCGGCGTTATGAGACCATAAGCGCCGTCTTTTCTCTTGTAAACCACACAGGTTTCGGACGTATGTGCATCACGGAAAACGAAGAAGAGATGCCCGAGCAGATTCATCTGCAGGATTGCTTCCTCAACCGACATCGGCTTGACGGGGAATGTCTTGGTGCGAATGAGAAATTCCGGCTGCTCGTCGAGGTCGGGTTCGTCCTCCGCTTGGTCGAAGGCGTCCGCGCGAAGCAGCTTTTCCAGCCGCGTTTTGTTTTTGCGGATCTGACGGACAATCGACTCGATTGCCTCGTCGAGCGAATTGTTGAAGGTGTCGCCCTCCACCTCGCTGCGGAAGTAGGTGCCGTTTGCAAATACGGTGATTTCCGCAATCTGCAAATTGCGCTTTTTGGAGTAGATGACCTTGACTTCCGCGCTGTCGTCGAAGAACTTCTCGAGCTTCCTGGTTCGCTTTTCGGTGATGCTTCTCAGGTCGTTGCGTACGGTCATGTCGCG
>SFNW01000056.1 GCA_004554105.1 Clostridiales bacterium
CTCAAGGCCGTGGTTGATGGCGATAAACTCATAGCCCATATTGGGATGCGACTTGTCGCGCCCGTAGTAGGTGTAGTAGTGGTTATGGAAGGCGAAGGTCTTGTAGCCGATGCGCGAAAGCTGATTGCCCATGGTGAAGTACATATTGTCGTTTGCACTCATTTCCAAGCACTTCGCGCTGTTGTGGAACAGACCGGTCATCGCGGTGTATTCGCCGGTTGCGGTACTGCCGCCCCACAGCGAGGTGTAGAAATTGTTGAAGACAAAGCCCTCGGTCGCCATTTTGTAGAGCGTCGGGGTGCGGTCCTTGTCAATCATCTTGTAGGAGAAGCCCTCGAGCGTCATGAAAATCAGGTTTTTGCCCTTGAACAGCCCCGTATATTCGTTTTTCTTCGTAGGTGTGAGCGACGAGAAATACTCGTGCGCGGCGCGGATATCCTTGTTTGTCTCGGACGCAATCAGACTCTCGAAGTCGATATCCGTCACGTTGTCGCCGTATTCGACAGGTGCGGGCGGCTCGGTCGTCGCCTCGCTGCTTTCGCTCGTTGCGGCGAGGTCGGGCTCGGTCGTTGCTTCGGGGTCGGTCGTGCTCTCAAAGGGGTTGACCGATTCGCTGCTGCCGTCGTCCTCGACGCTGCGTTCGCCGAACAGGGTGGTGCGAATGTCGAGCCGCATATCGGTGACGACGCCGAACCGCTTGGTCGCCTCTGCGGCGGAGAACTCGTATTTGTAGTAATGGCGGTCGCCGAAGTCGCCGTTGTCAAGCGAGACGACGCCGACGGCGAGCAGATGCAGCAGCAGTGCGGCAAGCAGCAGATAGCCGCGAAACGCAAGCGTCGGCGAAAAGGCGGGTGCGTAGGATTTGCGATGGACAAAGAAGAAAATCAGCGGCAGCAAAAGCAGGAGAATGCCGAACCACGACGTCGAAATCGTCGACAGCGTCTCACGCCAAAAGTCGCGGAGCGCACCACCCGCCATGCCCATGGTCGCAAAGCGGTAAAAGCTCTTGAAAAAACGGAAATAGACGTATTGCGACTCGAAAATCAGCGTCGTTACCGTAAAGACGACCGAGGTGAAAATGCGGTTGCCCTTTAAGGGCAGCAGCAGTGCGATGCCGGTTGTCAAAAAGCCGAACGCGCCCGAAAAGAGCAGCAGCAGAAGCAGCGTGCGAAACGGCAATTCGCCGTAGACCGCAAAATGAAAGACAACCTCCATATAAAAGACTGCCAGTGGTATATATAAGAAAAAGAAGAAATTGCGCCGATTGCGTTTCCGCGCACGTTCTGCGCGGGAAGGATCGCCCGCTGCGGGCTGCGGCGCGGGAAAGAGCGCCTTGAAATTCGGCTCGTTTTTGAAAAACGCGCCGATTTTTGCAAAGAATCCCTTCATTTTTTCGCCTCACTCTCTCTGTAGTATATGACCTTACAACAGAATATATTTTACTACATCTTTTCGCGATTTACAACCGTCCCGCGAAAAATTAAGAAAGAAAAAAGAATTTGTCGGATTTGCGCATTCATGCGTCGACGCCTGTTGACAAATTCCGCACGGCGTGGCATAATAGACCTATCGGGCGTGGAACGCCCGATAGGCTTGAGTTCTTGCTCGCCGCCGAAATCAGGGCGGCGGTTTTCCGCATTTTGTTGACCTGCTGTATCGTAGGGGCGGATTCCATATCCGCCCGCATAGAACAGCAAACCCATAGGTGCGACTGCCGAATCGCCTGCATTTGCAGCAATATAATCGTAAAAACCGCTGCGGTCGACCGACCGAGCGCTTTAAGGAGGAAAATACTATGTTTTGTCCCAACTGCGGCAAGGCGCTTGCCGACGACGCAAAGTTCTGCGACGCCTGCGGCGCGTCGGTTGACGGAACGGCAAAGGCGGCGGGTGCCGGCGCACAGACGACCGGCAATGCCGAAGAGAAAATCAAGGCGTTTGCAAAGGTCGAGGACCGCACGGCGGAGTTTGACGCCGACGACATCGCGAAAAACAAGGGGCTGTCGCTGCTCTCTTATCTTGGCATCTTATTGTTGATTCCGCTGTTTGCCGCGAAGGATTCCAAGTTTGCACGCTTCCACATCAATCAGGGACTCACGCTGTTTTTGGCGGGAAGTGCGGTGCAGGTTGTGCAGAATATCCTGAACGCCGTTATCAATGGGGTGCGCTATTCGCTGCCCGGCATGGTGTTCTACGAAATCGGCACGGCGCTGCACTGGATTGTGACCATTCTTTTCGTCATTGTCGGTCTTGCGCTTCTCGCGCTGGCGGTTACCGGCATTGTCAACGCTTGCAGCGGCAAGGCAAAGACGCTGCCGGTACTCGGCAATCTCCACCTCTTTGACTAAATGTGACCGTCGCATACGGCGCAGACCGACCGGCGAAAGGTTGTGTTTCAAGGGGGCAGTGTGCCTCGACCTATTGAAGTGAAAAACCGCCCCGAAGGGCGGTTTTTTGCATATATGTTCTGTTTTCGCCGGTCGGGGCGCGGAGAGGGAGTTTTACCGTTTGCAGAGCTTTCCGAGCAGGGTGCAGACAAGCAGGGCGGCGAGGTTGCAGAGGACAATCGTCGCGCCGGCGGGCAGGGTGGTCGAGAGCAGAAGCCCGCAGAGGAAGGAGACGACCGAAATCACCGCGGAGAGGACGACCACGCCGCGGAAGCTGCCCGCCAGCCGCATTGCGCCGAGGGCGGGGAAGATAATCAGGCTGGAAATCAGCATCGTGCCGACGATGCGCATACCGACGACGACGGTCACGGCAATCAGCAGTGCGAGCAGCCCGTTGTAGAGCCGCACGCGCACGCCCGCGCTCTTGGCAAACGGCATATCAAAGGTCACGGCGAAAATGCGGTTTTTGAACAGCACAAAGAGCAGAATCACGACCGCCGAGAGAATGACCGAGAGAATGACGTCCGACTTCGTCAGCGTCAGAATGCTGCCGAACAGATAGCCGTTTAAGTCGGTCGCGCTGCCGCCCGCAAGCGAATTGACCACGACGCCGATTGCCAGCGCGGACGAGGACAGCACCGCGATGGCACTGTCGCCGCGAATCTTCGTGCTTTCGGACAGTCCGAGCAGCAAAAATGCGGTGAGAATGACGACCGGCACGGCGACCGCCATCGGCGCAAAGCCGAGCGCATAGGCGACCGAGAGCGCACCGAAGCCGACGTGCGAAAGCCCGTCGCCGATCATCGCGTAGCGGCGCAGGACGAGCAAAACGCCGAGCAGTGCGGCGCAGAGCGCAATCGGAATCCCCACAATCAGCGCGTAGCGCATGACCGTGAGCGAAAAGACCGAGGATAAATACTCAAGCATGATCGCTTTCCTCCGTTCCGAACGCCGCGCCGTAGGGCGTTTTCAGGTAGTCCTCGGGCGTGCCGATAAAGCGCAGCGAGGTGGCAAGGTGCAGGATTCTGTCCGAATAGCGCAGAGCACCGCCGACGTCGTGCGAAACCATAATGACCGTCATGCCGTGCTCGCTCGACAGGTGCTTGACCGTGGCGTACAGCTCCTTGGTGACGAGCGGGTCAAGTCCGGTCGTCGGCTCGTCGAGCAGAAGCACCTCCTTTGCCGCGCAGAGTGCGCGGCAGAGCAGCACGCGCTGCTGCTGACCGCCCGAGAGCGCGCGGTAATTCTTCTTGGCAAACGGCGTCACGCCGAGCATATCCATGTTTGCCTTGGCAGCCGCTTTCTGTGCGCGGCTGTAAAAGGGCAGCAGCCCCGTCGCGCCGACGCAGCCCGACAGCACGACCTCCCACACGCTCGCGGGGAAATCGCGCTGTGCGCTCGACTGCTGCGGCAGATAGCCGATTCTGCCGACCGTGTGCGCGTCGACCTCGATACTGCCGCCGTCGGGCGTAATCATGCCGAGAATTGCCTTGACCAGCGTGGATTTGCCCGCGCCGTTTTCGCCGACGATCGTCAGAAATTCGCCCTTGTTCACCGAAAAACTCACGTCGTCGAGCGCGAGCGTTCGTTCGTTGTGTACCGTAATGTGCTTGCAGGTTATGACGTCCATCAGCCGAGCGCCTCTCTCAAAACTTCGATATTTTTCTTTGTGAGCGAGAGGTAGTCCTCGCCCGCGTCGTATTCCGCCTTGGTGATGTTGTGAATCGCGTGCAGGCGCAGTACCCTGACGCCGCACTCGGCGGCAATTGCCTCGGCGGTTTTCTGCTCGGAGAGACTGTCGTAGAGGACGGCGGGCGCGCCGCTTGCCTTGATTGCCTCGACTATGGCGAGCATCGCGGCGGGTGACGGCTCGGTGTGCGAGGCGCAGCCCTCGAATACCGAGAGGTGGTCGAGGTCGAACTCGTCAAAGAGATAGGCAAAGGCAAACGAGCCGCCGAAGTAGGCGCAGTTGTGCGCGGCGTTCTGCCGCACCTCCTGCATTTCGGTTTTTAGCGATGCCAGCTTTTCGGTATAGGCGGTGAAATTCTCCGCATAGAGCGGCGCACCGCTCGGGTCGATTGCGGCAAGCGCGTCGGCAATCGCCGCGCAGAGGGTTTTTGCGTTGTCAAGCGAGGTCCAGATGTGCGGGTCGCAGTCGCTGTGGTCGTGGTCTGCGTCCCCGTGCTCGCCGTCATGGTCATGCGCGGCGGCGGGCAGCAGCGCGACGCACTTCGACAGGTCGAGCACGCGCAGACTGCCCGATTCGACGGCTTCGGCAATGTCGGCGCTCTTTAGCAGCTTGTCCGTCCAAAGCTCCATTTCGCCGCCCGTGTAGATAAAGAGGTCGGCGTTTGCAATCTTCAGCATATCGGCGGGCGTGGGGTCGTAGGTGTGCGCGTCCGCGCCGAAGCCGAGCAGAAGCGTGACGTCGGCACGGTCGCCCGCGAGCTGCTTTGCAAAATCGTATTGCGGAAAGAGCGTCGCGACGACCTGCGGCTTGTCACGCTCGGCGGGCTTGCCGCAGGACGGCAGAAGAAGCGGCAAAATAAGCGCAAAAAGCAGCGCGAGCAGAATGCGGATTTGATGTTTCATTTTGCGTTTACCTCCTCGTTTTCCGCCTTTTCGGCTTTTTCTTTTTGGCATTTTTCGCACAGACCGTAGAGCATTGTCTTTCTTTCGTCCACCGAAAAGCCGTGCGCCGCCGCCATGTGGGCAAAGAGAGCCTCCAGCTCGTGGCAGTGCGTGTGGCAGACCTCGCCGCAGCGCGTGCAAATCAGGTGAAAATGGCAGTCGTCGCCGCATTCGCTGCCGATGACGCGGTAGGTCGCGCTTTTGCCGCTCTCGGCGGCAAAACGGCTGATTTTTCCCTCGCGGCAGAGGGCTTCGAGCCGACGGTAGACCGTGGTGCGCCCGATTTTTTCGCCCTCGGCGTCGAGCGCCGCGCAGACGCCGTCCACCGTGAGGCTTTGATTTTTGTGCCGCTCGAGACACTCGAGCACGGCACATTTCTGTTTTGTATTGTAACGCATAGTCTTCCTCAAAATCGAAATTGAAATTCAAATTCAAATTACCGACCCGTACAGTATACGCGCCCGTGCGGCTTCTGTCAAGATTTTTTGCGCAAATTCTTGCTATCGGCGCAAAACTATTGTATGATTATAAGTAAAGGAAACAAAAATGCCCCGCTTCCGAAGTTTTTTGCGGATTCTGAACTTGAATTGCCGGCATAAGAGGTCGCAGTCGGGTCTTTCAAAGGCTCCCTCTTTGAGGGAGCTGTCAACGAAGTTGACTGAAGGAGTACGATTGACATTGTTGACTCCTTTCGTCGGCTTCGCCGCCACCTCCCTCAAGGAGGGAGGCTCAATTAGATTGTGTATAAGAATTGCCGAGATAGGTTTTCCTATTGATTAAAATGTGTCAAAAGAAAGACGGAGAAGAATGTTGAATCTGAGTCAGAGAAACAAAAAATTGCTTGCCGCCGCCGCGCTGGTGCTTGTCGCCGCGCTCGGCGTTTTCGCCGTTACGCGCTATGTCGGCAAACAGCGCGACGCCGCCTATCTCGAAAGCTACGGGCAGACCGCGCTTTATGTCGGCAGCTATACCGCAAATTATGAGCTTTACCGCTATTTTTATCTGAACTACAAGGACGAGCTTGCGGCGGACTACAAAAACGCCGACGGCAAGACCGAGACCGCCGCGCTTGACCGCGCGGTGCGCGAGCGGGTCGCCGAGGCGGTGCGCGGGCTGTACGGCACGCTTGCGCTTGCCGCCGATTACGGCATCACCGAAAATGACGGCGATGTCAAGGCATCGGCTGTTGAATACATCGACGCGGTCAAGGAATATTACGGCGCGTCTGGATATGCCGCCGAGCTTGCGGACAATTATATGACCGAGACCGTGTTTGATTTTCTCATTCGGGTCGACGGCGTCGAGGACAAGCTTTTTGCCGCGCTGACCGCCGAGGGCGGCGTCATTGAAAGCGGGGAAGAGGCTTTGCTCGAAATCTTCCGCAGCGACGAATTCGTCCGCGTCAAGCAAATCTATATCGAAAACGACAAGGGCGAGGACGTCGAAAACAACCGTCGCATCGCCGAGGAGGTTGTCGCCGAATATCGCGGCGGCGTCGACTTCGACACGCTCATCGGGCGTTATTCCGAGGACTTTGCAATGCCGTCCGAGGGGTACTATTTCACGCACGGCGAGATGATTGACGAATTTGAGTCGGCGGCGTTTGCGCTTGCCGACGGCGAAGTCAGCGGCGCGGTTGAGAGCGCGGACGGCTTTCACATTATCCTGCGCCTGCCGAAGGAGGACGACTATATCACGTCGCACTTTGAGGAACTGAAGTCGCAGTACCGGAACGCACGCTTTTACGCCATGATCGACGCGCGCGCAGACAAACTGAGTGTCAGCGAGGCGGATTATGTCCGCTTGCTGAAAGCAGAGGAGATACGTTAAGTGGCAGTATACAAACGGGTCAATACGCGCCGCCGCCGCACGGTGCGCAATGTGCTTTTGTGGCTTGCGGCGATTTTGCTGATTTTCGGCGCGACTGTCGCGTTCGGCGCTTATCTCGGCAGACGCGCCGAGACTGCGCCCGCGCAGCACGAGTTCGGCGCGGCAAGCGACCTTGCGGGTGAAACCGCCGCGCCGATTGCCGAGCATATCGTCCACGGCGAATATACCGAGCCGTCGGCGCTGACCGCCTTTGACGACGGCGGCGACCCTTACGCGCACGCGTCGCTCTGGCTCTACAAGGACGGCAAGTCCGCCTTTGCGACCGAAACCGATAAAAAACTCGGACAGGAGGTCTCGTCCCTCCCCGCGCTCTCGCTGCTTGCGGCGGCAAATACGGCGGGACTGTTTGAGGTGCGCTCGATTTACGCCGACGCGCAGGTGCGCGAGGTGCTTTATGCTTATGAAAACGCGCTGCTCGACGAGTTCTGCGCGTCGGGCGTCGGCGAGGTGACGCTCGTCTTTTCCCGCCTTGACGCGGACTGCCTTGCCGACGTTCTCGACATGGCGGCGGCGCGGCGCGGCGCGGTCACGCTCTGCGTGCCGATTTCGGTGCTGGGCAGTGAGTCTTGCGCGAAATTCTTTACCGCCGCTTCGGAAAACGGCTATACGGTCTCGCTGTGCGCGGGCGGCATCGGTGCAGACGCGCTTGCGCAGTGCGTTGAGGATTACGCCTTCTATTTCACCAAATACAGCCTGCGCCTTGTGCTGGAGGGCAGCGAGGAAGCACTGCTTGACGTTCTGCGCGAAAAGACGCTCTTAAGCTATCAGTTCTGCTCGGCACGCCCGACAAAGGAGGTCGGCACGCCGTGAAGCTTCCGCTGCTTTTGATTACGTCCGAGAGCGGCGAAATTCTGTTCCACAGCGGAAACGTGCGCATGAACGATGCGCTCGCCGTCGCGCTGAATGCCGTCTGTATGCAGTCCCCGCGCGGGCTTGTCGCGGTCGGCAAGGCGCGCGCCTATGTCAAGCCGGTGCAGCTTGACGGCAAGACCTATTTGTTCTTCATGGATTTCGACCGCCTTTGCAAATACTACGGCGTTTCCGCCGCCGAACGCGCCGCCGACGGTTTGTTCGACATTTCGGCATTTTCAAGCGCGGGCGCGGTCAAGCGTTCGCTTCATGTGATGACGCAGATGTTTGCCGATTGCTATAAGGAGACGCTCGCCGCGGACGGCGCAACCTTTGAGGTGCAGGGACCGGGGCGTGAGGTGACGGTCTGCCTGCCGCCGAACGCCTATGCGCTCTGCCTTGCGCTGATGATTCGCCTGACGGCGCGGGGCGGCAGGCATGTGCGTCTCAGTTTTGTTTATTCTTCCGGCTGTGTGCGCGTGTTCGCCGACTGTATCGGCGGCAAGCCGCTGCCCGCCAAGGAGGAGACCGCGCTCCGCGTTCTGCTTGCCGAGGTGAGCGCCGCTGCGGGTTTTGCCGTTCAAACGACCCCGCGCGGCATCGAACTCGTGCTTACGCCGTTTGACGAAGCGCAGATCGGACTGAAAGCCGACCTCGACGAGCACTATCGGAAAAACTTTTCCGCCTTTGCCGAGATGTTCCGATAAAATCGGAAAAATTGAGAATTTTTTCCACCGCCGACCGATTGCGCGTTTTTTCGCGCTTTCGCCGTGCTATTCTGTTTTCGGGGCGAGAAAAAGCTCGCAGTTTCGGCGGCGCGTGACGCCGCTTCGACGGTGCGCGGCATGGCACTGTTCCCCCGGTAAATGCCGACGCCGCCGACCCCCGATCCACACCGTTCTCCTTTACCCGAAAAAAAGGCGTTCCCGCGCCTTTTTTTCATTTTATGCCCTTCGGACGCACTTCCCGCAATAGCAGTTGACAATTCGGCAAAATTCGATTATAATGGTCATAACGCTATGCGGCATTGCCGCAATTCGGAGGACAGTATGGGAAAATTTTCGGCTGATTTCAAAAACTTCATCGCAAAGGGCAATGTCGTCGACATGGCGGTCGGCGTTGTCGTCGGCGGCGCGTTCAACAAGATCGTGACCTCGCTCGTCAACGACGTCATTATGCCGCTCGTCAGCCTGCTGGTCGGCGGTCTGAACGTCACCGACTGGAAGTGGGTGATCCGCGAGGCGGTATTGGCGGCGGACGGCACGGTCGTAAGTGCCGAGACCGCGCTCTGCTACGGCAACTTCATTCAGACGGTCATCGACTTTCTGATTGTCGCGCTGACCATCTTCACGGTTCTGCGCGTCTTTACCAAACTGCAGCGCAAGCGCAAGGACGATGCGGAAGAAAAAGCCGCGTAAAGCAGTAAACAGTAAAAAACCGTCGGGTATTGCAAATACCCGACGGTTTTTTTCTTGGCGGCTTAAAGCACATACAGATAGATTGAAAAATATTGCAGGATCGAGCCGGCGAGGACGAAGAGATGCCAGATCGAGTGCATATAGGGGATTTTCTTCAATTTATAGAAGATGATGCCGACCGTGTAGCAGACGCCGCCGGCAAGCAGCAGGACGATGCCGGGCTTTGCGAGCGTAGCGATGAGCGGCTTTGCGGTCAGAACGATGCACCAGCCCATGCAGACGTAGAGCAACAGTTCAATTTTGCGGAAGCGGTCGAGCATGACCGCGTCGAACACGATGCCGATGACCGCAAGCCCCCACAGAATGCCGAACAGCGTCCAGCCGAGCGGACCGCGCAGCGTGACGAGCAGATAGGGGGTGTAAGTGCCCGCAATCAGGAGAAAAATCGTCGTGTGGTCAAACACGCGAAAGACGCGCTTCGCTCCGGCAGGTGCGAGCGCGTGGTAGAGCGTGGACATCGTGTAGAGAATGATGAGCGACGCGCCGTAGAGCGTGACCGACACGACGCCGTAGGCGTCGCTGACGTGCGCGGCGTGAACAATCAGCGTCACCAGCGCGGCGACAGACAGTCCCGCGCCGATGCCGTGCGAAACGGCGTTGAAAATCTCTTCGCCGAGCGTATATTTGCGGACGGTTTTTTCAGCACTTCCCATAGAAAAACGGAATCCCTCGCTTCATCTTGTTTTCAAAACCATGTTATCACATTTCCGAGTCTGTGTCAATGGGGTCTGCGTATCTTCCCGGGGAAGCCGTTGACAAAATTCGCGCTATCGTTTATACTGTTGTTATGCAATTTGCGCGATGGCGGGAGGAGGTGCGGGCGTGAAGGTCTTTGCGGTCACATGGTATGAAAAGCTGCGTAAGCTCGATTACATCGTGCTTGCGGCGGCTCTGGCACTGACGGTGATGAGCTTGGTCACGCTTGCGGGCGCAGCCAACGACATCGGCGTCAAGTACTTTTACATACAGCTTGTCGCGGCAGTCCTCGGCTTTGCCATGATGACGGTCATTTCGACCGTCGACTACGAGGAGGTCGCCGACCGCTTCTCCAAGATTCTGTTCGGTGTCAGCGTGACACTGCTGCTGCTCACGCTGGTGATCGGCACGGGCGACGGCAACCGAAGCTGGATTCGCTTCAGTTGGCTGCCCATCGGCATTCAGCCCTCGGAGTTTATCAAGGTGCTGTACATCATCACCTTTTCCAAGCATATCAGCCTTGTGCGCGACAAAATCAATCATCCGCTCTCGCTCCTCAAGCTCGGCGTCCACGCGGGCGTCATCATCGGGTTGATTATGCTGCAGGGCGACCTCGGCTCGGCGCTGGTCTATATCGTGATGACCGCCGCCATGCTGTTTTGCGCGGGGCTGAGTTTTTGGTACTTCCTCGCGGCGGCGGGCGCGCTTGTCGTGCTTGCGCCGTTTCTGTGGGAGCATCTTGCGGCGTATCAGCAGGAGCGCATCATCGCGGGCTTCCACCCCGAGAGCGACCCCTCCGGCAAGGGCTTTCAGGCGTTGATGAGCCGAAATGCGATTGCGGCGGGCGGCTTTTTCGGCACGGGCTTCTCGGGCGGCACCGAGTATCAGAAGGTGCCGTTTGTCCACACCGACTTTATTTTCGCCATCACCGGCGAGAAATTCGGCTTTTTCGGTGCGCTGTTTGTCATTTTGATGCTCTGCGTGCTGGTTATCCGCTCGCTCGTGCTGGCGCAGAAGATGCGCGGCAGCTATGCGTCGACCATGTGCGTCGGCGTCGCGGCGGTGCTGATTGCGCAGTCGGCGGAGAATATCGGGATGTGCCTGGCGCGCTTGCCGGTCGTCGGTATCACCCTGCCGTTAATGAGCTACGGCGGCTCTTCCATGGTCGCAAGCTATTGTCTGATCGGTATTATTCAAAGTATCAACGCCCATCGCGGAAAATATTTTTTCGAAAGACAAAAAAAGTAGTGCAATTTTCAAAAAAGTGTGCTATACTATCAAATGGCACTTGCATCTCGCGCCCGTCTGTGGTAAACTATGCGTCAGAATGGCGTAAAATTTACCCGCACGCATCTATGTTGCACTTCGGAAGTGCGGCACAGAGAGTGCCAGATTACTACCTAAAATAACCCGCACTCCGCACTTGTCGCACAATAGTTGGGAAATTGACGTGTTTTGCCTTCGGCAAAACCCGCGGCACACATTGCCGCGGAGGCAATTTCAGGGAGTGCAGCACAGAGAGTAAAGAATTAAATCCAGTTTTACCTGCACTCCGCGCCCTTAGCTCAGCCCGGATAGAGTACCGGATTCCGATTCCGTTGGTCGTGGGTTCAAATCCCTCAGGGCGCGCCAGATCCGCTTTTCAGCGGACATCATGGGGCATTAGCGCAGTTGGGAGCGCACAACACTGGCAGTGTTGGGGTCAGGGGTTCGAATCCCCTATGCTCCACCATAAAGTAAAGGGCATCGCCGATAGGCGGTGCTCTTTGCTTTATGACGCGAACAGTATGCATTCGAACCCCCTCAAAAG
>SFNW01000184.1 GCA_004554105.1 Clostridiales bacterium
AAGGGTAAGGTTTTCTTTTTTGATACGGTTAAAATATTTGGTATTTAAAATCCGCTTTAGACCTTGTCAGCCACCATGGGGTATGCTAAAATAGACTTGTTAAATTTTACTCTTTTGTGCTGAGGTAAGACAATGAAAAATTTCGAGATGAAGCAAAACGGAAACGTCTGGGAACTGACCGACGGCTCTGTCGTGCTGCTGACGATTCCGGTTTGTGCCGATGCGGTCGACTCGTTTGAGAAGATTGAGGACGGCGCATACAAATGGACGCGCAAGCTGAATGCGCCGACCGACAAGATGCGCATGGAGTTTGACACCGCGCACGCGCCGCTCTACACGGTCGTTCCCGCCGTCAACTACAACGGCAACGGCTGGGGCGACAGCGAGGAGTATGTCGGCGACAGCTTTGAGGGCACGCCTTGGACCTATGAGTGGCATCGCGTGATGATTCCCGCCTGCACCTACACCGAGATGGACAACGATTTTGCCGTCGCGATGATGGCGGTACAGGACGACACGCCGAGCTGCTCGCTTTACAAGGTCGAGAGCGGCATGGAGCGCCACGCGCTTGTTTGGCCCGAGCAGGCAGGTCCGAAGATGCTCGGCAGACACGAGTGGAAAGAGGCGTACATGGGCACGATGGAGCCGCGCGACACCTTTGAGGCGATTCTCGTTGCCTTCCCGGTTGAGCTGCGCCGTCATCAGATTCGCACGCTGCTCGACTTCGCATGGCGTTACTACGGACACAAGCTGCCCGCGCCGATGCAGCCCGAGGATATGTGGCGTTACAGCATTGCGTTTATGAAGTCGCTCTGGACGCTTGAAAAGGACGGCTTTGTCGCGTTCAACCGCGGACTCCAGTGGTATAAGTCGACCTGCTTCTATGCAAAGCGCGACCAGATCAAATATGAGCTGGGCTGGGTCGGACAGAGCGCTTCGGCGTCGAACACGCTGCTCTACGAGTATCTGCGCACGGGCGACGAGGACGCTTACGAAAAGGCGGTCATGTGCCTCGACGCATGGCCGAAGTATACCAAGCTCGAGGGCGTAGACGGACTTGTGCAAATCAAGTTTGACGGTGCGCCGGTCGACCAGACCCGCGATATTCCGATTGACGCCTGCAACCTCGGTCAGGGCGCGACGCAGTATTTCCTCGCCGCCGACCTGATGGAGAAGTGCGGCACGCCGCGCCCCGAATACATCGACTATGCGATGGGCATGGTCAACTTCGTTGTTTCGCATCAGAAGGAGAGCGGCGAGTTTGCAAAGAGCTGGAACAAGGACGGCAGCGTCCGCCAGCAGAACGGCACGATCGGCGCGTTCCTGATTCCGCCGATTCTCGAAGCCTACAAGCGCACGGGCGACGAAAAGTACCGCGAGAGCGCAATCCGCGCGTTCGACTGCTACTATAAGGAGCTGAGCGAAAATGGCTTTACGACTGCAGGCGCGCTCGATACCTACTGCATCGACAAGGAATCGGCATCGCCGCTGCTCGAAGCGTCGCTCGCGCTCTATGACGTCACGAAGGACGAAAAGTATGTCATCTGCGCCGAGGACGTCGCATGGTATATCAGCACCTGGATGATGCACTACACCGCGAAATATCCCGCGGATACGACGCTTGCGAAAATCAAGTACGACACGCTCGGCATTACCGCTGTTTCCACCGCGCACAATGCGGTCGACCAGTACTGCCTGCGCGATGTTCGCGGCTTCTTAAAGCTTTACGAGATTACCGGCAAGAAGCAGTGGCAGGAGCGCGGCACGGCACTGTGGTGCGCCGCTTCGCAGCTGATTTCGGACGGTACGCTCTGCATTCGCGGCAAGGTCAGACCCGCAGGCAGCCAGGACGAGGCGGTCTTCCAGACCCGTTGGGGCAGACCCACGCTCCCGCCCTTCAACCCCTCCGAGTGGCTGGTTATGTGGCCCTGTGCGTTCCGTATGGAGACGCTCCGCGCAACCGAGGACTGGTCGGTCTTCCGCCGCGGCGTCGATACGATTGAGGGCAAGATCAACTAAACCAAAAAGACCGCAGCAATGCGGTCTTTTTTAATCACGGTGCAAAAGAAAAATCCG
>SFNW01000185.1 GCA_004554105.1 Clostridiales bacterium
CGCGGCGGGCGAGCGTATGTTCGCCTATGCCTTTGAGGGCTACTGGAAGGACGTCGGCACGATTGACAGCCTTTGGGAAGCGAACATGGACTTGCTCGGTGAAAATCCGAGTTTCTCCATGAACGAGGAGACCAAGGGCAGAATTTACTCGCGTTCCTCGGTCAGCCCGCCGCAGTACGTCGGCAGGGACGCCGTGATTTCGGACTCGATTATCACCGAGGGCTGTGAGGTTTACGGCACGGTCATTCGTTCGGTGCTCTCGCACGACGTCGTCGTCGAGGCGGGCGCCGTCGTCAAGGACAGCGTCATTATGGCAAATACCTACATCGGCAAGGATGCAACCGTCAACTACTCGATTCTCGACGAAAACATCACGGTTGAGACCGGCGCAGAGGTCGGCGAAGCAAAGGAGACCGCCAAGGGCATTGCCGTCATCGGCAACGGCTGCACGGTCGAAGCCGGAAAAAAGATTGAAGCCGGCGCCATGATTTCGGAATAAGGAGGGGTATACTATGAACGCAATCGGCATTATTTTTTCAAACATTCACGACTACGCGATTCCCGAGCTGACCCGCCGCCGCGCCATTGCCTCCATTCCGTTCTGCGGCAGATACCGGCTCATCGACTTCGAACTGTCCAACATGGTCAACTCCGACATCACCAAGGTCGGCGTCATCACCAACTACAACTACCAGTCGCTGATGGACCACATCGGCACCGGTAAGGACTGGGACCTTGCCCGCCGCAGCGGCGGTATCAAGCTGCTCCCGCCCTTCATCACCGCTTATGATTCCAACAAGAGCGATATGCTCTACACCTCGCGGCTTGAACTGCTCAAGGGTGCGCTCAACTTTGTTTCGCGCTCGACCGAGGAGTATGTCGTCATGACCGACTGCGACCGCATCTGCACGGTCGACTATCAGAAGATTCTCGACCGCCACATCGAGTCGCGCGCCGACATCACCATTGTCACCCACCGCAAAAAGGTCACCGACGACGGCATCGGCAAGGAGATTCTCATTGACGCCGACCTGCTCGGCAGAATCGACGACATCTCGGAGCACACGGCGTCGGACGACGGCTATCACAACGTCTCGATGAACATTTTCGTCCTCCGCCGCTCGTATCTGCTCGATATTATCCGCGATTCGATTGCGCACGGCTACAAGAGTTTCTATCACGACATCATCGCCAAGAACCTGCTGCACGCCGACTACTATATCTACAACTTCGACGGCTATTCGGCAACCGTCAATTCGCTGTCCTCCTATTTTGCCTGCAGCATGGACGTCCTCCGTCCCGAGGTGCGCAAGGAGCTGTTCGGCGTTCCCTACCACCCGGTCTACACCAAGGTGCGCAGCTCGACGCCGACCAAATATCTCGAGGGCGCACGCGCCACGAATTCGCTGATTGCGGACGGCTGCGTCATCGAAGGCGAGGTCGAAAACTCGATTATCTTCCGCGGCGTACACATCGCGCGCGGCACGGTCGTCAAGAACTCGATTCTCATGCAGGACACCATCGTCAACCGCAACGTTTCACTCAACTGCGTCATCACCGATAAAAACGCGGTTATCCGCGACGGCAGAGTGCTGTCGGGACACGAAACATTGCCGTTTTACATTGATAAAGGAGCCATTATATGAGAAGAATACTCTTTGTCGGCGCAGAAGCGCTTCCCTTCGCCGCAACCGGCGGCCTCGGCGACGTGCTCGGCTCTCTCCCCGCGGAAATTCAGAAATGCGGCGGCGCGGAGGTTGACGTCCGCGTCATGATGCCGCTGTATAAAGCGGTCGGCGAAAGCTTCCGCGCGCAAATGAAAACGGTCTACGAGGGTACGGTTTTTCTCGGCTGGCGGAAACTCTATGTCGGCGTCCGTATGCTGAAGTATAAGGGCGTTATCTACTATTTCATCGACAACGAGCAGTATTTCGGACGGAACGGCGGGCTGTACGGTCATTTTGACGACGCCGAGCGTTATGCCTACTTCTGCGAGGCGGTCTTAAATGTTCTGCCGCACATCGACTTTATTCCCGACGTCCTGCACGCGCATGACTGGCAGGCGGCGATGGCGG
>SFNW01000186.1 GCA_004554105.1 Clostridiales bacterium
TTGGCGGTATGGTTTTGCGTATGGGTCGGGGGGTACCCGATTCTCGTATCGCGCGCTGCATCGGGTCGACGCTGCTGCGATTCTTATCGGGAGTGACTTGTGGTGTGACGCTGCCGCGATGCTCATCAGGAGCGACGTGCAGAGTGACTTTGCCTGATTCTCATCAGGGACGACGCGGCGGAGCAACTCTGCCTGATTCTCGTCGGGGGCTACGCGGCGGAGCGACTCTGCCTGATTCTCGTCGGGGGCTATGCGGCGGAGCGACTCTGCCTGATTCTCGTCGGGGGCTACGCGGCGGAGCAACTCTGCCGGATCCTCATCAGGGACGACGCGCGGGAGCAGCTTTGCCCGGTTCTCGTGGGGAGGGATGCGTGAAGCAACGGGTGCCCCTTTCACGACCGTCGGCATCGGCATGCGCTGCTTTCCCTTCTCTTTTTGATTGCGGTTCCTGCCGTGCGATGACGCACGTTATTTCATCTAGAGGATTGCAAAAATTGACATGACTACCATTTATATGATTCGGCATGGTCAAAGTATGGGAAACCTCGAGCGACGGCTCCTGGGTCATACAGACTTGCCACTCACCGAGCTTGGGCACCGACAAGCGGAACGCGCCGCCGAGTACCTTTTACAGTTCGGCATCACGCGCGTCTATTCCTCCGACCTCGTGCGCGCCATGCAGACGGTCGAGCCGCTCGCGCGGCGGCTCTCACTCGAGGTAATCCCGGAGCGCGGACTGCGCGAGATCAATGCCGGCGAGTGGGAGGGACTGCCTTTTACCCTCATCAAAGAGAAATGGGCGGAGGAGTACCGCATTTTCCGCGTCGATCTCGGGCGCTCGACGCCGCCCGGCGGCGAGTCCACCCAGCACGCCGCCGACCGACTGTTTGAAACGGTTGCGCGCATTGCCGACGAAAATCCGGACAGGCGCGTCCTTGTCGCTTCTCACGCCGCTGTGATCTGTATGTTTACCGCGCGCGTCCTCGGGCTTGCCCCGGCGGAAGTACAGCGGCTGCGTCTTGCCTCGAACGCGTCCGTCTCTGTCTTTGAGTATGACGGCGAGCGGTTTCACCTTGCCGAATACGGGAACGACGGCTATCTCGGGGATCTCCGTATCGTGCCGCCGCCGCGTGCCTGAATCTGCCGGCGCGGTCGCTACTTCATTTGCCTGAATCCCCTGTTTTTCGTGCGCTGTCTGTATGTGCTTTCCGTTTTCGTCGTGTGTTTTCATGCATCGTGTGCGGAGCGCCGCGGTACCGCAAGCTTCGGTGCCGTGCAACGCGTATGCCGATCGGCAGCGCCGCAATTTTTTGAAAGGAAGTTTGTTTTATGAAGAAGCTCTGGCAAAAAATCAAAAACTTCAAGTGGGGGTATCTCCTCTTTGCCATTCTGTTCACTGCCGCCGGGCTTTGCTTTCTCTCGTTCCCGGAGGACGCACTGAAGGGCGTGCGGATCGGTATCGGCGTGACGGCGATCGTCTTTGCCGTGGCGTTCATCGCGCTGACGCTTGCGAATGAGGAACGTGGCTTCCGCTTCTGGGCGAAGATGGTTCTCGGCGGGGTCGCCGCCATCTGCGGCGGATTCATGATCTTCTCGCCGCAGGGCGCTTTTTCGTACCTGACGTTCGTCGCGGGGATTTACCTCATGATCGACGGCTCCTTCAAGTTGCAGACCGCCATTCTTTCGAAGCGGTACCGCTCCGCCGTCTGGTGGATTATGCTGGTGCTCGCCGCCGCCTCCATCTCGTTCGGCACCGTGCTTGTACGCGTTCGGTTCGACTTTGCCGAGGAACTCGCCAAGGTGTCGAAGATCATCGGTATCGCCCTGATGATCGACGGCATTCAGAATCTGCTCTCCATCGGTTATCTGTATTTTGTCGAACATAAGACCCGTGAGACCCTGCGGGAGGATCTGCGCGCGAAGGGCGAACTCGTGACCGTGATCGACGACGGTGTATCGGCTCCCGCCGACACGCAGGACTCGCATACGGAAACGCCCGCCGGCGGCAAATCCATGACGCGTGCGGAGAAACGCGCGGCGAAGCGGCAGAAAAAACAGGCTGCCATT
>SFNW01000187.1 GCA_004554105.1 Clostridiales bacterium
AAATGCCTCCGTTTTGTTTTTCCTAAAAAAGAAATACGATGACCGTAATTTATCCTTCGCCCATTTTCGGCCCCGTGCATAGCCGGCGCCTCGGCGTGTCGCTCGGCGTGAACCTCATGCCGGCCGACGGCAAGATTTGCACATTCGACTGCATCTACTGCGAGTGTGGCTTAAACGCCGAGCGCCCCGTCCGCCTGCCGCGCCCCACGCGCGAGGAGGTGCGCACCGCCTTGCAGCACAAACTGGAAGAAATGCAGGCGGCCGGCACTGCACCCGATGTTATCACCTTTGCCGGCAACGGCGAGCCGACAGCGCACCCGCAGTTTCCAGAAATCATTGCTGACACGCTCGCGCTGCGCAACCGCTTCTTCCCCAACGCCAAGGTGAGCGTGCTGAGCAACGCCACGCGCACGCCGAACGAGGAAGTGCACCGGGCATTGATGGCCGTGGACAACAATATTCAGAAACTCGACACCGTTTGCCCCGACTACATTCGGCGCATCAACCGTCCGCAGGGACACTACGACGTGGCAGAAATCATCAAGTCCCTTGCTGCTTTCGGCGGGCACGTAATTGTGCAGACGATGTTCATGCAGGGCAAAGATGCCGACGGCGCGGACGTTGATAATTGTGGCGACGAATATGTCTTGCCTTGGCTGGCGGCGGTGAAGCAAATCGCGCCTTCGGAGGTGATGATTTATACCATTGCCCGCGAAACGCCGGTGCAAAGCCTGCGCAAGGCCGCGCCCGAACAGCTCGACCGCATTGCGCGGCTGCTTGAAGCGGAAGGCATTAAAGTATCAGTATCTTATTGATCGTAGGGGCGAAATAGTTTATATAGTTTCTATTGAACTCTATATCTTTATTGGTGGAAATGAATAGAACCCACCTAAAAATAAATCCTGCCAATGCACTTTCTTTCTCTCTCACATTCTTCCCGTTACCTTGTGGCTCTGAGCGGCGGCGCTGACTCCGTGGCGTTGCTGCTCCGTATGCTGCGCGAGGGTTACGAGATTGAGGCGGCGCACTGCAATTTCCAGTTGCGCGGCGAGGAGAGCGAGCGCGATGAGCGCTTCGTGAGAGAACTCTGCGAGCAGCGCGGCGTGCGCTTGCACACGGTGCGGTTCGACACACGGGCGGTTGCCGCAGAGCATCGCGAAAGCATAGAAATGGCGGCGCGGCGGCTGCGCTACGAATGGTTCGACGCGCTGAGGCGCGAGCGCAACCTCGATTTTGTTGCCGTGGCGCACCACCGCGACGACAACATCGAAACCTTCTTGCTCAACCTTCTGCGCGGCGCAGGCATTCACGGCCTGACGGGTATGCGCAGCGAGCGCGGCGGCGTGGTGCGCCCCTTGCTCGAAACCACGCACGCGGAGATTTTGCAGTTTCTCGAAAGCGAGGGGCAGCCTTTCGTTACCGACAGCACAAATGCCGACACACAATATCGCCGCAACAAAATCCGCCACGAACTTTTGCCCTTGCTCCGCACGCTCAATCCCTCTGCCGATGCCACGCTTGCCGACACCGTTCGCCGCCTTGCCGATGCCGAACTTCTGTTTGACTATGCAGTGTCTGCGCTTTCGGGTCAGGTGATGCGCCGCTGCGGAGATGTTTTGAAAATCGACCTTGCCGCGCTCCAGCGCACACCCGCGCCCCGGCTCTTGCTTTTTGAATTGCTTTCGCCCTATGGTTTCAACGGCACGGAGGTCGACGAAATCCTTTCTGCCCGTGCAGGCGGCTCTTGGCAGACAGCCGCGCACCTTGCCACGCGCACAGGCACGGCGGTGGAGGTTGCGCCCATGCCGCAGCCCGTACCTGAAACCGCCTTACCATTTGAGGGTAGCATCTCTTTGCCCGGCGGCCGCGTGCTGACCATTGAGCGGTTGCCGCGCGAGCGGCTCGGCGACATTCCGCGCGAACCGAATGTCGCGGTGCTTGATGCCGATGCGGCGGATACATATATATATATAAGGAGTGTGCGGACGGGCGACCGCTTCTCGCCTTTCGGAATGCGCGGCACGCAACTCGTGAGCGACTATCTCACCGACCGCAAGGC
>SFNW01000188.1 GCA_004554105.1 Clostridiales bacterium
ATAGTTTAACATATCCGCAGACAAAATGCAAGACATATTTGAAAAAATAATTTTTAGTTTTCTTTTCTAAAAAAAAGATAAATCTGTTCCCTTTTTTGTATTGCCACGCCTTTCTAAATATGGTAAACTATCGGAGAAGAATATAACTGTGAGGAAAACAGTATGACAGAAACGTTCAAGAATCCGATTACCGAAAGCGGAGCCGACCCCTTTGTCGTCCGCTTCGGCGACAAATACTACTATGTTTTCAGCGCGGCGGGCGGTCTGTATGTCAGCGCGGCGGACAACATTCACCACCTGAATCGCGAGGGCAAGTGCATTTTCAGCCCCGAGGAGGGCAAGCCCTACTCCAAGGAACTTTGGGCGCCCGAGATTCATTATCTCGACGGCGACTGGTACTGCTATGTTGCGGCGGACGACGGCGTCAATGTGCATCACCGCATGTACGTTTTGAAGTCGACCGACGGCACGCCGGACGGCAAGTACGAGATGGTCGGCAAAATCGGAGACGAGAGCGACTGCTGGGCGATTGACGGCACGGTCATCGAAAACGGCGGCAAGCGCTATTTCGTCTGGTCGGGCTGGGAAGGCGGCGAGGACAAGAATCAGAACATTTACATCGCCGAGATGAAGTCGCCCACCGAGGTTGTCGGAAATCGCGTGCTGCTCAGCAGCCCCGAATACGAGTGGGAAAAGCGCGGTAGCGGACCTTCTGCATCGGGCAAGGTTTTCCCGACCGTCAACGAAGGACCGCAGATTCTTTACAAGGACGGTACGGTACATATCATCTATTCCGCGGCGGGAAGCTGGTGCCGCCACTACTGCCTCGGCAGACTGACATGGCGCGGCGGCGATATGCTTGACGCGGCAAATTGGGAAAAATGCCCCGAGCCGGTCTTTGTCGAAAACGAGGGCACGCACGGTCCCGGACACTGCTCGTTCACCAAGGCGGTGGACGGTGTGACCGACTTCATCGTCTACCACGCGTGCCGCAAGCCGAACGGCGGCTGGGCAGGGCGCGGCGTGCGCGCACAGCCCTTCGGCTGGGACGGCGACGTTCCGGTCTTCGGCAAGGCGGCGACCCCCGACGACGAGATTGAAATTCCGGTTTGAATCCGAAAAGAACATAAATAAAGAAGGTTTTGATTTTGAAGTACACACTGGAAAACGAGAAGCTGATTGCGCGGATTGTGACCAAGGGCGCGGAGCTGACGAGCATCTATTCCAAGGAGACCGACAAGGAGTACATCTGGCAGCCGGGCGCGGAGATTTGGAACGCGCACTCGATTCTGCTGTTCCCGAACCCGGGCAGAATCGCGCATGACCGCACGATTATCGGCGGCAAGGTTTATCCCGCGACGATGCACGGCTTTGCAAAGGACGCGGAGTTTGCCGTTGTCGAAGCCGACGCGGCGCACCTCGTGCTTGAGCTGGCGGCAAACGAGGATACCCGCTTCTTCTTCCCCTATGAATTTCTCTTCCGCGTCATTTTCACGCTGAAGGACGACGTACTGGAAGAGCGTTTTGAGGTCGTCAACCGCGACGACAAGACGATTTACTTCTCGCTCGGCGCACACCCGGGCTTCTATTGCCCGATTGAACTCGGCGAGAGCGGCGACGACTATGTTCTCCGCTTCGACCGCCCGCAGAGCATTGATTTGCTCGAAACCGAGGCGGGCACGCGTCTGCTCACCGGCAAAAAGTCGACGCTGCCGATGGACGGAAACGATATTTTCGTCGGCGAGCATTTCTTTGACAACGGTCCGATGCTGTACGGCAACGTCAAGGCGGACACGATTACGCTGCTGTCGAAGAAATCGGGACGGTTTGTCGAGCTCGGCATTCGCGACTTCCCGTTCATGTGCCTGTGGGGCGTCGGCTCGAAGATGCAGATTCTCTGTATCGAGCCGTGGTGCGGCACGAGCGATTTGACCGATACCGACCATGTTTGGGAGACCAAACTCGGCATCGAAAAGGCAGAGGTCGGCGAGACCTTTGTCCGCAATTTGACTTTCAGAGTCGGCTGATAAGCCTTCCCCCCGGGGAAGGTGGCGCCGTA
>SFNW01000057.1 GCA_004554105.1 Clostridiales bacterium
GGTGAAATGGACGGACTGCCGGTTCAAGGGCATCCGCACGCCGATCCTGTGACGAATGCCGCACACGCCTGCGGACACAATGCGCAGAGTGCCGCTTTGCTCGGCCTTGCCGCCGCATTGAAAGCACCGGGTGTGCTCGATACGCTTTCGGGCAGTATTCGGCTTTGCGCCGTTCCCGCGGAGGAGCTGGTCGAGCTTGGCTTCCGTGAAGAACTCATCAAGCAGGGAACAATCGCATATTACGGCGGCAAGCAGGAGTATTTGCGCCGCGGCTATTTTGACGGCTGCGATCTCGCTTTTATGATCCATACGGGCGGCGGCACGCACCATTTTCAAATCAATCTCGGCTCGAACGGCTGCATTCAGAAGACGGCAATCTTCAAGGGCAGGGCAACGCATGCCGCATCACCGCGGCTCGGCATCAACGCGCTCGATGCCGCAACGCTCGCCATGAACGGGATTAACGCTTTGCGCACAACCTTCCGCGACATTGATTTTTGCCGCGTACACCCGATTCTCACCGAGGCAGGGACGGCGGTCAACAGCGTACCCTCGCGCGTTGTCATGGAAAACCAAGTCCGCGGTGCTTCAATCGAGGTTTGCAAAGCGCTCAATGACAAGGTCAACCGTGCCACAGCGGCAGGCGCACTTGCAATGGGGGCAAATGTTTACCTCTGCGATCGCCCCGGGTATCTGCCGGGGAGCTTCAACAAGAGACTCGGTCGGCTGGCAATGGACGCCTGCGCGACAATCGTCGGTGCGGAAAACACCGTTCTCAACGCCGACCGCACCCGTTGGGAAACAGGCTGTACCGATATGTCCGACATTTCGGCTGTCATGCCTGCCGTACATATTTACGGCAGCGGCTCCAAGGGCGCGGGACACGGCATTGATTATTGCATTGACAACTTCGACTGCGCGCTCGGCGAATCTGCAAAGGCACAACTGCTTATTTTGACTCGCCTGCTTGAAAACGGTGCTGCGGCGGCAACCGATATCCTGTCAGATGCCAAGGTTACATTTCCGAACAAAGCCGACTATTTTGCCTATCTGAACTCGCTTTTCAAGGACGGCGACGCAATCGAATACGGCGAAGACGGCAAAATCACAATCAACCTTTAATGAGATTTAATGCGAACGGAAAAAGGGACGCTCATCGGAGCGTCCCTTTTGTATTTGGTTGTACTTATGAATTGCTCTTGTCGGCGCTATTCTGCGCGTGGCGGTCGATGAGCTTGTGTACACGCTTTGCGGGATTGAGCAGGTTGCTGATGGTTGCGTCGTGGTTCAGCGTGTCGATGAGGTAGGCAACGTACTTGCACATATTGACCGACTGATACCAGGGTCTTGCCTTCAGCTCGTCCTTGCCGTAAACAAGGTTGGTCGTGAAAATCTTCGTAAAGACCCCGTTCTCGTATGCCTCGTCAAACTTCTCGAAGCCGTTGCAGAACAGACCGAAGGTTGCGAAAACGAAGATGCGGCGCGCGCCCTTTTCCTTGAGCTGCTCGCAGACGTCGAGCATCGACTCGCCCGAGGAAATCATGTCGTCGACGACAATCACGTCCTTGCCCTTGACGTCTCTGCCGAGGTACTCGTGCGCCTCAATCGGGTTTTTGCCGTCGATGATGACCGAATAGTTGCGGCGCTTGTAGAACATACCGAGGTCGAGCCCGAGCAGCGAGGAGTAGAACATACATCTGCCCATCGCGCCCTCGTCGGGCGAGACAATCATCAGTTCGTCGTGCGTAAAGGACACCTCGGGGAACGCCTTGACCAGTGCTTTAATCATCTGATAGGTCGGTCTGACGTTGTCAAAGCCGCTGAGCGGGATTGCATTCTGAATCTTGGGGTCGTGCGCGTCGAACGTAATGATGTTGGACACGCCCATATTGGTCAGCTCCTGGAGCGCAAGCGCACTGTCGAGCGACTCGCGCGTCGCGCGGTTGTGCTGTCTGCCCTCATAGAGCATCGGCATGATGACCGAAATTCTTCTCGCCTTGCCGCCGATTGCGCTGATAATGCGCTTTAAGTCCTGATAGTGGTCGTCGGGGCTCATCGGCACGGTCATACCGTACATCTTATAGGTCACGCCGTAGTTGAACACGTCGCAGATGATATAGACATCGCGTCCGCGCATCGACTCGTGAATCAGTCCTTTTGCTTCGCCCGAACCGAAACGGGGGCAGTCCGCCTGCACGATGTAAGTCTCGTCCTCCACATGGCGGCGCCAATCCTTGATGTAGTTGTCGACCTCCGCGGTAAACGCCTCACAGCCGCGCATACCGATGATACAGAGTTCTCCGTAAAACGAATCGTTCATAAGTCCTCCCGCAACACGTATTTAGTTTTCATTATGCAGTCGCATAGTTTTACGCATATATTATAGCACTCTTTTGTAAAGATTTCAAAGAAAATCGTCAAATTTTGAATTTTTTTGGGAAATGCACAAAGCAGGTCATGATTTTACCCGTAATCCTATACTATTTAGTATGTCAAATGCGTGTAAAGTGAGGAATTGTTATGGAAAACAGAATTTCACCGAACTACAACACGACCGGAACGCTGATTGTTGCGGTCTCGGCGGCGAGCGGCGCTCTGCCCGTATCGGGGGCGCTCGTTACGGTCAAGGGCAGCACAAACGAGAACGCGGGCGTTCTATCGGTCGTCACCACCGACCGCAGCGGCAGGACGCCGCGCATCACGCTCCCCGCGCCGCCCGCCGCGGAATCCGAATCCCCCGGCATCGAAAAGCCCTATGCGACCTATAACGTCGACGTCGACAAGGAGGGCTTTTTCCCGCAGAGTTTTACCAACGTGCCCATCTTCGCCGGAACGACCTCGATTCAGCCGGTCAATCTGATTCCGCTGACCGAATACGGCGGCGCGGCGCAAAATCCGGGCAGAAGCAATATCACGGAATACGAAAATCCCGAGCTTTAAGGAAAGGAGCGAACACCATGCCGCTGGGAACGCCGGTTATCCCCGAAACCATCACCGTGCATCTCGGTCTGCCAAACGAGCCTGCCGAGAACGTCACGGTCCCCTTTATCGACTACATCAAAAATGTCGCGTCGAGCGAAATCTATCCCACCTGGCCCGAGGCTGCCATTCGCGCGAATGTCTACGCGCAGATTTCCTACGCGCTCAACCGCATCTACACCGAATACTACCGCAGCCGCGGCTATGACTTCGACATCACAAACCGCACGCAGAACGACCAGTCCTTTGTCTACGGACGCGATATTTTCGAGAATGTTTCGCAGATTGTGGACGATATTTTCGACAGCTACATCAGCCGCGAGGGCGTGGTCGAGCCGCTGTTTGCCCAATACTGTGACGGCGTGACGACACAGTGCAGCGGACTGTCGCAGTGGGGGACAGTCCCGCTTGCCGAGGAGGGGCTGACGCCGCTGCAAATTTTGCAGAATTTCTACGGCAACGACATTGAAATCGTGACCGATGTGCCGATTGCCGCGCCGGGTGAGACCGCGCCGAACTTCTCGCTGCGTCTCGGATCGGGCGGCGACGCCGTCCGACAAATCCAGATTCGCCTGAACCGCATCGCCATGAACTATCCCGCCATTCCGAAAATCTCGCCGGTCGACGGTTATTTCGGCGAGAGCACCGAGGCGGCGGTCAAGGAATTTCAGCGCATCTTCAACCTGACGCCCGACGGTATCGTCGGACGTGGCACATGGTATGCAATCCTGCGCATCTACAACAGTGTGAAAAAACTGTCGGAGCTGAACTCCGAAGGTATTTCGCTCGAGGAGGTCTCACGCCAGTTTCCCGAGGTGCTGGCGGAGGGCTCACGGGGCGACGGCGTGCGGCTGGTGCAGTATTTGCTCTCCTTTATCGCATACTTTGTCCCCACCGTGCAGGCGACCGACATCGACGGCATTTTCGGTCCGTCGACGACCGCGTCGGTCGAGAGCTTTCAGCGCGCCTACGGGCTGCCGGTTGACGGCATCGTCGGCGAACAGACCTGGTATGAGCTGAACAACGTCTACGCCGGTCTCGTCGCCTCGCTCCCCTCCGAATTCACCGAGGGCGTCATCGTTCCTTACCCGGGCTTTATCCTGCGGGTCGGCAGCGAAAACGACTACGTCCGCGTGCTGCAGGAATACCTGAATTATATCGGGCAGACCTACACGCAGATTCCCTTTGTGCCGACGACCGGCTATTTCGGTGCGCTGACCTACAACGCGGTCGAAGCGTTTCAAAACCTGTTCGAGCCGGAGGAGGTCAACGGCGAGGTCGATTCCGCCACATGGAATGCAATAATTCGCATTTACGAAGACCTTTATAACGGCAATCAAGTCAGCGCGGGGCAGTTCCCGGGGAATACGGTTTCGTGAGGTACGGTGCATGAATATGGTACAGGCAAACGACGAAAAAGCAGTCATCAAGCAGCTGCAAACGCTGCTGCGCACGATTGAAAAGGCCGAGGGCGGGCGCGTTACAGTGCCGGTCGACGGCATCTACGGCAGCGCGACCAAGGAGGCGGTCGAGCGACTGCAAAAAGAAAGCGGACTGCCCGTGACCGGCGAAGTCGACGCCGACACCTACGCCGCGATTTACTCTCGCGCGCTTGAAGCCGATTTCGAGCAGAGCGAGCCGCTCCCGCTCTATGTCTTTCCGAAGGGGCGAACGATTACGGCGGGCGAGGTCAGCGACCTCGTCTTTGTGGTGCAGGTGATTCTCAATGCGCTCGCCGCCGGCTACGACGACTACGAGCCTTTCGAGTTGAACGGAAAATACGAGGGCGGTATTGTCTCCGCCGTCCGACGCTTCCAGATGCGCAACGGCATTCGACCGAGCGGCGACATCGACAAGGCGACCTGGAACGCCCTCGTCCGCAACTACAATAAGTATCGCGACGTGTCGGCATAAATACGCAAAAACGGGTGAAAATTTAAGAAAACGGCAGATATCGGCGGGGAAAATGCGGCAGGACGCAGTCCCCGCTTTTCATTTGACTTTTGTTGACTTTGACTTTTTCTGACTTTCGGTATATACTGTCGGCAGAAGTCGAAAAAGGAGCTGAAACCATGCTGATATCCGATACGATTGCTGCCTTTATTGAAGAAATGCTGGACGGCTGCGGCGGTACGCTTGAAATCAAGCGCAACGACCTTGCCAAGCGGCTGGGCTGTGTCCCGAGCCAAATCAACTACGTTGTCGCCTCGCGCTTTACGCCCGAGCGCGGCTATATCATCGAGAGCCGGCGCGGTGGCGGCGGCTATATGCGCATCGCGCGCAAATCGGTCGACGGAGACGAAGCACCGCAGAAGGCGTTTGCCGCCGTAGGCGACGCGCTGAGTGAGTGTGCGATGCATTCAATGCTCGACACGCTCTACGCCGCAGACCTTATCACTGCGCGGGAAAAGAAGTTTATCCGCGCTTCGCTGTCCGGCACGGCACTCGGCGCGCTTCCGCACGAGGAGCAGGACAAAACGCGCGCGGCGGCGTTTCGGAGTTTTCTCCTGTCGCTGATGAAGTAAAAGAACGGAAGCTCCAATCAAGCGGAAAGGACTGATTTTTATGATGTGTACCAACTGCGGGCAATCTCCCGCCAGTTTCTTCTTTACGCAAAGCGTGGACGGACGGGAAACCTCGGTCGCCCTGTGTGCAAACTGCGCAAAAAAAGCGGGACTTGCCGGTCTCGGCATGACCTCGCCGCTGTTCGGCTCGTTTTTTTCCGCAAACGACACACGCCGCGTCCGCCGCGACGGCGGAAAGCGCTGCCCGCTCTGCGGGCAGACCTATGACGACATTTTCGCCATGGGAAAGGTCGGCTGTCCGAAATGCTACGACACCTTCCGCGAAGAGCTGCGCGACACGATTCGCTCGATTCACGGCACGGCAAAGCATATCGGCAGAACGCCCGGCGCGGCGGACGCCGCAGCGGCTGCCGAAGCCGCAATGACGGCGCCCGCGCCGGAAAAGAGCGAGGAAGAAATGCTCCGCGACGAGCTTGCCGCGGCGGTCGAAGCCGAGAACTACGAGCACGCCGCCGAGCTGCGCGACCGCATCAAGGCGCTGAAAGGAGAAGACCATGCTTAACGGCAAAATTGCACCCGACGTGGCGTGCAGCAGCCGCGTTCGCCTGGCACGCAATCTCTCCGACTATCCGTTCCCGCCCGCACTGGACGACGCGGGACGGCAGGCAATTCTCGGCACAGTCGGCACGGCGCTTGACGGCAGCGGCTTTTCAAGGGATTCAAACATTGGGGATTCGCTGTATCTGCACGCGCTTTCCGAGCAGAATATCGTCAGCCGCGAATTTGCCGACGACCGCGCACTGCACGCGCTGTATACCGACGCGGGCAAAACCACCTCGATTATGGTCTGCGAGGAGGACCATCTGCGGATTCAGGGCTTTGCGCACGGACTCGACCTCGACACTGCGGCAAAGCACGCCTTCGGTGCGGAGCAGCTGCTCGACGGGCATATCCGCTTTGCCTTTGACAGGGAACTCGGCTACCTGACCCACTGTCCCACCAACCTCGGCACTGCCATGCGTGCGTCGGTCATGCTGTTTCTCCCCGCACTGACCATGACCAACCGTATGGGCGAACTCAAATCGCAGCTTGAGAAAATCGGCGTCACGATTCGCGGGCTGTACGGCGAGGGCTCGTCTGCGGACGCCTTTATGTACCAGGTCTCGAACAGCCGTGCGCTCGGCATTGCCGAAAGCGACCTTCTGCGCAAAATCGACGCGGTGGTCAAGCAGATTGCCGCCGACGAGTGCAGTGCGCGCGACGCGCTGTTTCGCGCGAACCGCGACCTCTTGACCGATAAAATCATGCGCAGCTTGGGTATACTCAGATATGCGACGATGCTGTCGGGCAAGGAGTTCTGCGACTGTTACGCTTACGTTCGTCTCGGCGTCTCGCTCGGACTGGTCGAGGACGTGACCCTTGAAACGCTCGATAAGCTGCTCTACGCCGCCATGCCCGCCAATATCCTGCTGCGCGGCAGCAATACTGCGGCGGCGAAAAATCCGGTGCTGCGCGACAAGCTGCGCGCAAGGATTGTTCGCGGAAGCCTGTAATTTAACTTTTCCGCCCCTCACAAAGGAGGACTTACAAGATGACAAACAGATTTACACAAAAAGCGCAGAACGCGCTGAATAACGCGCTGGCTGCGGCAAGAGAACTCGGTCACAGCTATGTTGGCAGCGAGCATCTGCTCGTCGGACTTGCGTCCGACGGCGAGAGCGTCGCCGCACGCGTCCTTGAAAAAGCGGGCGCGACCAAGGAGAAAATCGTCGAAACGATTGTCAATTCCATTGGAACGGGCACACCGACCGACGTCACCGCGTCCGACCTGACGCCGCGCACCAAGCAGATTATCGAGATGTCGGCGTATACCTCGACGCGCTACGGTCACGGCTACATCGGCACCGAGCATTTGCTGCTCGCGTTGATTGAGGAAGCCGACTGCGTCGCTTTGCAGATTCTCGAATCGCTCGGCGTCAGCGTTCTGAATCTCAAGAAAGAACTGCTCACCTACCTCGACGGCATGGAGAGCCGCGGCGGCGCACAGCCGGGCGGCGCACCGCGCACGCAAGCGGGCGGCAAGCCGAGTGACGCCGCCATCAAAAACTGCCCGACCCTGTCAAGCTACGGCAGAGATCTGACCGCGCTTGCCAAGGAGGGCAAGCTCGACCCGATTATCGGGCGCGACGGCGAGACCGAGCGCGTCATTCAGATTCTCGCCCGCCGTCAGAAGAACAATCCCTGTCTGATCGGCGAGCCGGGCGTCGGCAAGACCGCCGTTGTCGAGGGACTGGCACAGCGTATCGCCGACGGCAACATTCCCGAGATGCTGCGCGACAAAACCATCGTCACGGTCGACATTCCCTCGATGATTGCAGGCGCAAAGTATCGCGGCGAATTTGAGGAACGGCTGAAAAACGTCATGGCGGAGGTCGCCAAACGCCCCGACATTATCCTCTTTATCGACGAGATTCACACGCTGGTCGGCGCGGGCGCGGCAGAGGGCGCACTGGACGCCGCCAATATCTTAAAGCCCGCGCTGTCGCGCGGCGAAATGCAGCTGATTGGTGCAACTACCATCAGCGAATACCGCCAGCACATCGAAAAGGACGCTGCGCTTGAACGCCGCTTCCAATCGGTGATGGTCGGCGAGCCGACGCCCGAGGAATCGATTCTCATTCTGCGCGGTCTGCGCGACAAATACGAGGCGCACCACAAGCTGAAGATTTCGGACGAAGCACTTGAAGCGGCGGTCAACCTTTCAAAGCGCTATATCAACGACCGCTACCTGCCCGATAAAGCAATCGACCTTGTCGACGAGGCGGCGTCGCGCCTGCGCATTTCGAGCTTCACCTCGCCCCCCGACATCAAGGCAATCGAAAAAAGCATCGAGGAACTGAGCCGCAGCAAGGAAGAAGCCATCAAGGCGCAGAATTTTGAAGAAGCGGCGCGGCTGCGCGACGAGGAGCACGCCATGCGCGCAAAGCTTGAAAATGAAAAGGTCAAGTGGCAGCAGTCCCGCGAGGACAGCAAGCTTGTCGTCACCAAGGACGACATCGCCGATGTCGTCACTGCGTGGACGGGAATCCCCGTGCGGCAGATGGAGAGCGAGGAGAGCAAAAAACTGCTCAACCTCGATAAAATCCTGAAAGAGAGCATCATCGGGCAGTCCGAGGCGGTCGACGCCGTCGCCAAGGCGATTCGCCGCGGCAGAATGGGGCTGAAGGACCCGAAACGCCCGCTCGGCTCGTTCATCTTCCTCGGTCCGACCGGCGTCGGCAAGACCGAACTTGCCAAGGCACTCGCCCGCGTCATGTTCGGCGACGAGAGCGCCATGATTCGCGTCGATATGTCCGAATACATGGAAAAACACAGCGTCTCCAAGATGATCGGCTCGCCGCCCGGCTACGTCGGCTATGACGAGGGCGGACAGCTGACCGAAAAGATTCGCAGAAAGCCCTATTCGGTCGTTCTGTTCGACGAAATTGAAAAAGCGCACCCCGATGTGTTCAACGTCATGCTGCAGATTCTCGACGACGGCGTGCTGACCGACGCGCAGGGGCGCAAGGTCGATTTCAAGAACACGGTGATTATCCTGACCTCCAACGTCGGCGCGGCGGCAATCACCGAGAAATCCAAAACGCTCGGCTTTACTTCGGGCGCGGCGGCCGACGAACAGACCAATATCCGCAACAACGTCATGCAGGCGCTGAAAGCCACCTTCCGTCCCGAATTTCTCAACCGTCTCGACGAGATTATTGTGTTCAACCGTCTCAGCGATGCGGACATTCGCAAGATTGCCTCCTTGCTGCTCGGCGAGCTGAAGCGGCGCGTAAACGACCTCGGGGTCGACATCACCTTCGACGACTCGCTCATCGCCTTTGTCGCCGAAAAGGGCTTTGACCCGGTTTACGGCGCGCGTCCGCTGCGCCGCGCGATTACGAGCCTTGTCGAGGACAGCTTCTCCGAAGCGATGCTCGAGGGCAAAATCAAGGCGGGCGACAGCATCGTCGCCAAGGCTGCGGACGGCAAGGTCGTCTATGAGCCGATAAGTGCCGAGTAAGGAATATAAAAAGTCAAAAGCCTTCCGCAGAAGAAAACTGCGGAAGGCTTTTCTATGCGGTTTGGTCTGGGTATTCCCGGTTTCGAATGCGCAGATACAGGAGCAGTGCCGTCACTGCACTGAGAAATCCTGAGACGGCAGGCATCAGCCAAACGCCGGTCATTCCCCATACGGGAGACATCAAAGTCAAGCAGCCGATGGGGAAGACAAGCGTCCCCGCAAAGGAAAGGAACAGGGAAAGCGTCGGTTTTTCCAGTGCCGTAAAATAAGAGGATAGACACATATCTACCCACCCGAACAGGTATGACAGCGAGAACAACCGCATGGCAGTCAGACTCATGTCAAACAGGGCAATATCTTCGGTTTTGACAAACAGCGGCGCGACAAAGCGGCCGGCGTATCGCATAAACAGCAGTGCCGCGAGCGAAAGAAGTGCTGCCGCGCCGAGCACCCGCCGTTCGATCGCCTTGACCTTTTTGATTTGTTTTGCGCCGTAGCAATAGCTGATTGCGGGCTGCAGCGCATCGCACATACCGAAAATCAGCATGCCGATAATGCCGTCCGCATACATGACCACCGACATCGCGGCAACGGCGGTCGTCCCGCCGTAATGCAGCAAAAAGAAATTCAAAACCAGCGACATAATCGAGTTTGCAATATTGCCGAAAAACTCGGAAGAGCCGTTGAACGCGATTTTCAGAAACTGCCTCGGCGGCATGAAGCCTTTCACATAATAAAGGTCAAACTTTTTTCCGGCAAACAGAAGAAGCGTAATGACCGATACGAGCGCCATGCTGACACAGCTTGTAAACGCGGCTGCCCATATACCTTGGCGCAGAATGCCGATCAGAATGACATCGAGCAGTATGTTCGAAAGCTGAGAGGAAACGGTGAGTGCCATGCTCAACTTTTCCTTGCCGCAGACGCGAAGAAAATTATCGGTTGCAAAGCATAGCGGCAGCAACGGCATAAATACGGCGTGTACCTTTAAGTATTCAACGCCGTATCGGATTGCTTCGGCGGAGGCACCGCGACCGAGCAGGCGGACAATCGGCTCGGCGAACGCAAATCCCGCTATGCCGAGGACAATCGAAATTGCGGCAATGACTTTTACGGAAAAAGTAAAGGTTAGGCACGCGCCGTCGCGGTCCTTTTGCCCGAGAAGCATGGAAATGCGGACGGAAGCACCGGTGGCAATCATGTTTGAAAGCGCAAAGAGAATCATAATGAGGGGCATGACAAGATTGACTGCCGCCAATGCACCCTCGCCGATGAAACGCCCGACAAAAACGCCGTCCGCGATTGAATACAGCGAGCCGACCGCCATGCTGATCATCGACGGCACGGCGCAGCGGAAGAAGAGTTTTGTCGGGGAGGCTTTTTCAAAAACAGATGAATCCATGAACTTTATACTTCTTCCCGCGCGTCGGCATTTGCGCTGTTTTCCAGCATTTTTGCATAGTATTCCAAGGCTTCGATAAAGCCCGACGAATACTTTTCAACCGTTTCCCGCATGGCTTTGTCTTCGGCGGCGTAAGTCGCCTTTAAGGCAGAGCGGACCTTTTTAATACCGACCTCGGTCAGGCAAATCTGCATTTCTCTGCGCTTGCCCGAAATTTTGGCAAGCGTCAGCAGCCCGTCCTTTTCCCACTGCTTGACAATCGTATTCAGCGTTGTGCGGGAAATTCCCCAGCTTTCCGCAATTTCCTTTTGTGAGTGCGGAACGCCGTCATCTAAAGCATACATCAGGCATAGCTCGGAGTCGTTTATCGGATTGCTTTGGTCAAGCGAATGCTCGATTTCGTCCACCTTGACGATCGCCATGGTCAATCTTCTCGAATAGTTGCGCACAAGGCATTCCTCCAATAATTCAAAATCGTATTTTTATTATAATACGATTTCGGATTATTGTCAAGGGCTTTTAGTGGATATTGATGCTTTTCTTGCGACAGTCGGTTATTTCAGCGCGTC
>SFNW01000189.1 GCA_004554105.1 Clostridiales bacterium
TTCAAAAAGTTTTTTGAAAGCAAAAACGCGGTGCTACCACTGTTTGACGGCTATACCTACACCCCGCAGGATGGCCCGGCGGTACAAAAAGGCGCGTCGGAGGTGTCCGACCTCGACAGCTTGATGAAACAGGCGCAAGACCGAGCCTGCAACGCCTACCATGTGCCGCCCAGTTTACTGCGCGGCGACGTCACGAACATGGACGAAGCCGTCAAAAGCCTTTTGACGTTTGGGCTGAAACCCCCGGTCGAAGTCGTACAGACCGAAATCAACCGAAAAGCCTACGGCGCGGCAATGCTGCAAGGCTGGCGGCTGAATATCGACACCACGCACGTCCGCGCCGTTGATGTGTTCGACATTGCGGAAAAGGCGGACAAGCTGCGGCAGGATGGTATCTACAACGTCAACGAGCTGCGCGAAAAAGTCGGCGACGACCGTATCCCGCAGCCGTGGGCGGACGAATACAGCATCACGAAAAATATGGAATCGGTCAACGCGACCGACCCCACCACCTGAAAGGAGGTGAAAAACTATGTTGAAAATGAACGTAACCCACAAGGTCGAAATGCTTGAAACCGGCAAGGTCGTGGAATTTATGATCCGCGACGAAATCCGCCCGGACGGTGTAAAGTTTGACTGGTCATCGTGGAAAGAGGTTGACGACCCCAGCGACACCAGTCAGCGCTATTTTAACGAGAATCTTGCTGGTTTGACCGCCGCCGACACTGTGCGGCTGTATATCAACAGCTGGGGCGGCGACGTCAAGGAAGCACTGGGCATTTACAGCGCCCTGCGCCGCTGCCCGGCAAAGGTTGAGGCGTACATCGACGGCTATGCCGCTTCTGCTGCGTCTATCATTGCAATGGCTGCCGACAAGGTCGTCATGCCGCGCAACACCTGCATGATGATACACAACGCGGCGTGGGCGACCTACGGCAACCCGACCGAGCTGCGCAAGTCTGCTGACGACCTCGAAATCATCAACACGGCGGCAATCAGCAGTTACACAGCTCGCGCGGGCGATAAGCTGCCGGAAAGCGAGCTGCGGCAGATGCTTGACGCGGAAACGTGGCTGAGCGCTGACGACTGCATCAAGTACGGACTGGCGGACGAATACGGCGACACCGACGCGGACCCCGCGCAGATGGCACAGACCTACGCCGCCGCCGCGTCTGCCGCTGGCGAGACCGTGAGAGCCTACGGCAAGCCACCGGAATATCTGGCGGCAGCTTGTCTTGCGGCAGCCGCACAGAGCGCCGCAGACGGCTTGCAGAAGCCGACGCCTACACCGCCGCCCGCGCCGAAAGCGGCGCAGACACACGCACCGACCGAAACACCCAAAAGCAGCATTTTCAAGCTGCTGGAAACCATGACAAAGGAGTAAAAAATCATGAGCATGAGCAAAGATTTGATTGCCAACGCCAAGAAGCAGAACGCCGCCGCCCTCGCTGCGGCGTTCAAATCCGGCGACGAAGAGCAGATGACCGCCGCCCTCGCCACGTTCTGCGACGATGTGCAGGACGCTGTGCTGCAGAACGCCGCCGAGGTTGCCGAGCAGCGCAACGCCGACAACGCTATCATGGCGGCGCGCGGTGTCCACGTCCTGACCAGCGCCGAAATGAGCTATTACAACGCCCTGACCGACGCGCTGAAGTCTGAGAATCCCCGCGCCGCCGTTACCAACATCGACGTCGCGATGCCACAGACCATCATCGACGGCATTATTGGCACCATCAAGACCGAGCACCCCCTACTTGACCGCCTGAACTTCACCAATACCAGCTACCTGACACGCATTATTACCGCTTCGTCCACTGCGGGGCTGGCACAGTGGGGCAAGTTGACCGCACAGGTCACGCAGGAAGTCAACGGCGCGCTGAAGGAAATCAACCTGACGCTGTGCAAGCTGACCGCTTTCATGTGCATTTCCACCGACCTGCTGGATCTGGGTCCGCAGTGGCTCGACCAGTACGTCCGCGAGATTCTGGCGGAGGCGCTGGCAATGAAGCTGGAAACGTCCGTCATTGATGGCGA
>SFNW01000190.1 GCA_004554105.1 Clostridiales bacterium
AACATTGGTGCGGTCGGCGTCAAACGAGCCGTTGTCCTGAAAATAGATGACGGTGGCGGCGTCGATGAAGTCGAAGCCGAGGTAATTTGCGAGAATAATGCCGTTCAGATACTCGCCGCGGCTTGCCGCATAGTCTCTGCCGGGCTGGTGCATGAATGCGCCCTTGATTCGCTCGTATTCCTTGGTCATGTCGAGCGTCATGCCGAGTCCTGCGATAATCGACTCGTAGCGGTCGATGATCCGGTCGAAATCCGCGTCGAACGGTTCGCCGCGCATCGCCTTTTCAAAGCAGGCGTAGAGCATATCCGTGACCTTGGTATCGCCGCTCGAACGCTTGCCGGGGGCAGAGGGAATCACATATCTGCGGGCGGGGTCTTCGCGAATGATGTCGGCGACTTTTTTGAAGTGCTCGGCATCGGCAAGTGAAGAACCGCCGAATTTGATGACTTTGACTTGCATTTCGGTCTCCTTGCGGGAAAAAATATGACAGTATAATTATATGAGAGAAACGGGCGGGTGTCAAGGCGCAAATTCAACAGTTTTCGAGGTACTTCTCGGCTTGGAGTGTAAATAGTTTATAATACGCGCCGCCTTTTTCCATCAAAGTCTTGTGGTCGCCCTCCTCGATCACTTTGCCGCCCTGCATGACGATAATCTCGTCCGCGTCGGTTGCGCTCGACAGGCGGTGCGAGACGAAGACCGTGGTCTTGCCCGCGCGCAGCGTGTCAAACTGTCGGAAAATCTCCGCCTCCGCCATCGGGTCAAGCGAGGCGGTCGGCTCGTCGAGAATCAGCACCTCGGCGTCCTTGTAGAAGGCGCGCGCGATGGAGACCTTTTGCCACTGACCGATTGAAAGGTCGACGGCGTCGTCCTCGAAGAAGCGCATCAGCGGCGTATCGTAGCCGAGCGGCAGACGCGAGATGAATTCATCTGCGCAGCTTTCCCTTGCGGCGTAGTCGAGCCGCTCCTTATCCTCCGGTTTGTCGACGTCGCCGAAGGTGATGTTTTCGCGCAGGGAGACGGCGTATTTCGCGAAGTCCTGGAATACGATGCCGAACAGCTCATACAGCTCGCTTACGCCGTATTCGCGAATGTCGACGCCGTCAAGCAGAATGACGCCCTCGGTCGGGTCGTACAGACGGGTCATCAGCTTGATGAGGGTCGTTTTGCCCGCGCCGTTCAGACCGACGAGTACATAGGATTTTCCGCCCTCAAGCTTCAGGTTGATATGGTCGATGACGCGGGTTTCTGTACCCGGATAAGAAAAACTGACATCTTTGAATTCGATGGTATGCGGAATGTTCTTTTCGGGGTGGCGCGGCGGGTTGACGGTTGGTACAACGGTCGCCTCGACGTTGAGAAAGTCAATCATATTGTCAATGAACAGCGTTCCCTCGTAGATGGTGGACGAGCTGGTGACCAGCGCGGCGACGCCGCCGAGTACCGAGGTGAGTGCTCCGGTGTAGAGCGTGTAGTCGCCGACCGCCATGCCGTCAAAGCAGACCTTGTCGCCGTCCACAAGCTTTTTTCCGCGCATGAGACAGGCTTCCCCATTGACGGTAACTTCGCCGTTTTGGCGACTGGAAATCCCCATTTGATCCCGCCGAAGCGGCGGCGTTCGTTCCCGAAACGAGAGCCTTGGGGATTTCGAGGCGCTTTCGGGAACAGCGGCGGGCGAAAGGGGACTTGAGCGCCGCGCAAAAGCCGCAAGAAGTCGGTTCGTCTCTTTTCAGGCGCACACTGGAACGCGCCCATAGAACTTCCCCGAGCGGCGATTTCGGCGGCGCTTCTTCTCGAGCCGGGCGCAGGAATTCCTCATATCGCCCGAGGCCGATTTGGGCTGAATCCGGCGCCATGCCGCGGGGGATCCGCTCGAGCCGGCGGCCGCCTCTTCCAGGCCGCGTTCGAAGCGTGCTTTGCAAATCCCTGAAAGCGCGGGCGGTGAAGCGAGATTCCTTCGAGGAGAGAATCCTGCGGCGCGCTCGTGTCCTTGCGAAAAAATGCGTTTTGCCGCAGCCTTTCGCC
>SFNW01000058.1 GCA_004554105.1 Clostridiales bacterium
CGGAGACAATTTGATGACTGAAATGGCATTCAAACGTGCGTGGCAGAGGTATGTAAAAGAAAGCGGAGTTACGATTACGCCGCATCAGCTTCGACATGCATATGCGACCCTGTTGTATGATAGCGGAATCGACCCGAAATCAGCACAGCTTTTGCTCGGGCACAGCGACTATAAAACGACGATGGACATATACACGCACATCAGCGAAAGCCGTAAAGTAATTGACTTTGAAAAGCTAAATTCAATCTCAAAAATGTAAAAATATTCATTGCAATAATAACTATGGGTTGTATTGCGGTTGTCAAAAGCCTCGCAGACCGCATAAATAAACGGTTCTTTTAGGTCTCATAACCCGAAGGTCGTAGGTTCAAATCCTGCCTCCGCAACCAGAAATAAAAAGCACCCCAACGGGGGTGCTTTTTATTTCTGCATACGAACAGAGTTGGGCTTTCTGCACTTCGGGTTATGAGACCGACGAGCGGAGCTCGTTGGGGGAGCGAGCCGAGCGCCGCCGGTGGCGGAAGAAGCGAGGCGAGCGAGTGGCAGCGGTCGAAAAGCGCAAGCGCGCCGCGCGCCGCGTTATTCGGGCACCGCAACAGGCGCATAGCGATAACCCGAAGGTCGTAGGTTCAAATCCTGCCTCCGAATCAACAAAAACGCTTTGGGATTTTCCCGAAGCGTTTTTCCTTTTGTCCGGGAGGACTTGATACAACCGATCAACAGCCCGGTACGCTGTCGGCAAGAATCATATTGATTGCACAAAACAGTAAAATATGATATAATAAACACTACGGTAACCAATTTTACAGGGCTCAAATACACATTTTAACTATGAAGAATGAACAATGAAAATATCTCTATGATTTGCGCTGATTTTTATGTCGGTATGCATCATGACTCTGTCAGCCTCATAAGGCGGGCAACGCTGAGTTTCGGCTGACTCTGTACGATCCGGGATAAACATTAGGAGGAAGAAAAATGAAAGCAATCGCCACCGTACCTTTCCGGCGGGAGAATATCTTCAGCGCCATTCACCGCATCTGCATTCGAATCGCGGGAGGAGAGAAACCAATTAAAAAGTCACTGGCATTGTTCCTCTCGGCGGTACTGTGCTTTTCCCTGTGTTCCTGCGGCGGAAAACCGTCTGACAGCCGGACGCCGGAGGACAGCAGCGCACCCATGCAGGGCGCGGAGCCGACCCCCGAGCCTGCGGTTCCGGTGGCGGCGGAACTGGACCCCGCCTCCTGCGAGCCGGAACGGAGCATCAAGTCGTTTCAGGATATCGCTTCCTTCTTTGTGAAGAGAATGGACTGGCAGGAGACTTACCGTGAGTTCCAGGTGACGGAAGAGGACGGCGCCGCCATCGCGGAATATGTTCGATTGCTGATGGACGAGTTTGACTATGAGATCGTGGGCGGGGCCAACTTTGACCTTGATGCCGGAGATCCCTTTTGCGGGAAATTAACCAAGGGCTCTTGGGAGGTGCTGCTTGCCCTGAGCACTGTGGACACCGGCCGGGAGACCAAGGGGCGCATTGATCCGGCGTCCTGTGATATCCGTCTGCACTGCGTCAACGGAACGGTGACTCTGGTGTTTACCGACCTCTTCCATACCGAGGACTTCGGATACCGCCGGTCGGACAGCGAGGGCGACCGCTTCGACGAAGTGTACGGTCAGCGGGCGCCGGATGCCTATTATCTGGAGAACGGCCGGTATTACAACGGAAGCGACGGTGTGCTGTCCGTAGAGGCAGGGACTCACGGCGAAGCCGTGATCCTAATCAACGGCGAGGAAGTGCTGTACAGCACCGATGCCGCCGTGCATGACGAAAGATATGTGTCCTATCCCTGCGATGATTATATAATCGAGATTTATGATTTTCTGGATGGGGTGGAAGAGGAATGCATTGAGATTACTGTCCCCAAGACCCTGCGGGGCGGAGAGGTCTATACCCTTTCCGACGGCTTGGGAATGTTTGGGGACAGTCCGATTTGGATAAAGTATGCTCCCGGCACAGGGGACACGGTGTATTCTCACTGCAATCCCACCCCACGCTCTGCCATGAATGCCTGTACCGTCCGTGTGCTTCGGTGGGACGAGGCGGAGTGTGTGGTCTACATCTCCATGGACATCATCACTGAATTGGAGCCCATGACCATCGAGGTCCTTGCCGCCATGCCCGCCTACGGCAGTCTGCGGGGGAAAACCTTCAAGGCAGAGGAGGCCGTCACGCTGAAAGTGGGCGAATCGCTGGAACTGGAGTACGACGGCCCCTATGTATTCATGCCCAATTATGAAACCTACGAGTGGAGCCTTGCGTCCGGTCAGGGCGCAGCCATCACCGGTGCCGGGGACAAATGCACGGTAACGGCGGCCTCTCCGGGGCAGGTCATCGTCAAGTGCGTTTATTCCTACGGCAAGGACGAGCCCGACGTACTTACCGGGATTGCCCGAAATGAAAATCACACCAAATCCAAGCTTTACTATATCAACATCGTGCAGTAATCCACATTCTTCCGAAATGCGGCGTATTTTGAGTATAATGGCGTCGGAAGAAGAGCAAAACGGAGGGACAAAGATGGATAATTACGAAGCAATTCGGAAAATGAGCCGCGAGCAGCTTGAAGCGTTTCTCGATGATGTTTACTGTGCCGGCTTGAATAACGGAATGTATGCGGCACGGCAAACCAAAGATGCGGCGGTTGAGATTCTTGACAAGAATCCGTTTGATGCTGCATGGCTTTCGGGCGACGCCGAGCCGGCAACGCTTTGCGAGAAAGCGGAGGACGGCGGGGCGTATCTGCTTGACGCCCTTACCGAGGCAGTTATCCGCAACGCGGGGATTGATGCTCCGCATAAAAGCGACTGACCTTGCACTGTGAACATTTCAAAGAAGACGAAAACCGCGCCGTATAGACGGCGCGGTTTTCGTCGTAAGTGCGCGGTGCGGCGGGAGCAAGGCAAACGCGCGAAAATCGACTGAATGCCGGCAGACGCTCGTTCATGTCTCCCGCGGCAAACTTATTTTGCGGACTTTGCAATAATTCCGTCACATACCGCACTCCATGCTTCGTCTATGCCGGTAGAGCCGCGCGCAACAAAAGCATCAAGGGTGCGGCGAATGCCGTCCTCGAGTGAATAGTCGCAGGTAAAATCGGGTACGGCATCGAGAATTTTGCTGTTGTCAAATACCCATGAGGTTGCCTTATCCGCTTTCAATATGCTGTAAACATCACCGTAGGCAGGGTACATTTCGCGCGCGATGTCCACGATCGGGCAATAGGCAAATTCGGCTTTCTTGCCGACAAAATCGCCGATGATTTCGCCGACGCGCGACCAAGGATAGGTCTTGCCCGAGGTGATATGGAACGCTTCGCCGTAGGCTTTCTCGTTTTTGCACAGCCCGAGAAATGCTTTGGCAAAGTCGATGGTATGCGTCAGCGTGCAGGTGTTGTGCGTATCGGGCAGCAGCAGCGGCTTTCCGCTTTTCACGCGGTCAACCAGCGTCCAGTGCTTGGACGGAATCAGCGGGAAGGGGATTCTTGTATCGCCGTAGGTGACATACGGGCGTACAATCGTATAGCAGAAGCTCGGATCAAGCGCACGGCGCATTTCGAGATATTTTTCACCGCCGATTTTGCCGCGGCAGTATTCCCAGTCGACATTGTTTGCGGGTGTGGTATCCTCGCGAATCGGCGTTATTTGATCGGCACGGGAATATACCGTAGCCGAAGAGATGAAGATGAACTGATCGCAGAACGGATAGAAGGTCTTGATATGCGCCGCAAGTTGATTTGCGGAAAAGGCAACAAAGTCCGCGATGACATCGAAATGCTGTCCCGCAAGCTGCTCGCCGACGGCGGGGTCGTTTGCGTCGCCGATGATGATTTTGCAGCCGTCGGGGAAACGCAACGAATGCCTGCCGCGGTTCAGAATCGTGATGTCCTCGCCGCGCTGCAGTGCAAGGCTTGTAATGTCGGTGCTGATAATCCCGCTGCCGCCGATTAAAAGAATTTTCATGACAGTTCTCCGTTCAAAATTAAGTATTGACTTGCAATCGCTTTCGCCGAAACGGTTTTCTTTATCATATCCCGATGCGGGCGTCTTGTAAATGGATTTTCCGCACATAATTGTATTTTTTTGACCGGAATTGCGCATTTTTTCGTCGGCCTCGCGTATTCTGCGTAAAAATCGGCATGGGACGGTAAGTCCTATGCCGATTTTGGCTGATTATTGCTGTTTTGCCTTGGAGTTCTTCTTCCGCTTGGCGCGGACGACAAGGGGAATCGCGACGGCGGGAATCAGGAGAAGCAGCAGCCACCACAGGGGACTTGCGCCGCCGAGAGCATAGTGCAGGCAGATGGTGCTGTCTGTACCGGTCACCTCGACCAACAGGTATTTGCCGCGCTCGGTGAGCGAAAGCGCTTTCCACTCGCCGTCCATGTACTGCCATGCGGTCGCGCGGCCTCTGCCGTCGTTTAACAGGCGGAAGGTGACGCTGTCGCCGTCGCCGAGGTCGGTCCCCGTGAGCGACAGGTCGTAGACCTTGCTGACGCCGCCTTTCCTTTCGAGCGGCGCCACGCTGCCCGATGTAATATGCAGAACTGCGTCGTCTGTGAATTCACCCGCTGCAAGGGCGAGCGCCAGCTTGCCGCTTGCGTCCTTTTCCGCGCTCGCGAGGATTGTCACATAGGGCTGATACTCGCACTCGACCGAGAGATTTTCGGTGATGGTTTCGGCTTCGATTGTCTGCCATTTGCCGAACTGTCCCGCTTTTGCCGGAATTTCGGGATAGCGAAGCGCCGAGACGGGGTCGCCGTACTGCGCGTCCTCGACCGCGACGGTCTGCCCGTCGGCGACAAAGGTGACGGTGAAGCGAACGAATTTATCGGGGACGGTCACCGCCGCGCCGAGCTCGTTAAAGTCGGGCGCTTCCGCCGCAGAGAGGTCGGCAAAGGCGACAGGCTCCGCTCTGCCGCTGTAACTGATGCCGTCGACTGCGCCGAGACCGGCGTTGACGAAGAAATTTTGCAGAAGATTCGTTAAGGCTTCGGCGTCGCCGCAGACGGCGCCCGTGTATTCATCGCCGACGATGCGCACCGACGCATAGCATGAGGTGAGAATATCGCCTTTGCCCGCGATGCCGCCGACATAGCATTTGCCGGTCAGCGTGGATTTGGCAAAGCACTTGCGCACAGAGGACTCGCTTTTGCCCGCGACGCCGCCGACATAACTTCCGCCGGTGCTTTCGGCGTCGCCGTAGTTTTCGCACAAATAGACCGTGCCGAGTTCGGACAGACCGACGATGCCGCCGACGCAGTCCTTTTTTCCGCCGATTTTGCCCTCGTTGACACAGGCTTCGAGAATGGCTTTGGTCCGATAGGAGAAGTTCAGCGAATCCGGCTTTTCGAGGTCGTCCTCGGGGTCTTTGGCGTATTCGATTGCCATTGCGCCGACGATGCCGCCCGTGCAGCGGTCGGCTTCGATCCCGCCGAAGTTGCGGCAATTCGCGATTTTGCCCTGCGTCGTTTTCTCTATGTCCTCGTCCGAAACGTCGAGAAAGACGTCGGACAGGCTGCTGCCGCTTCGCAGTTCCTCAAAGCCGTCGATGAGGACATTCATGACCGTGTTAAACTGGTTGCCGATGGCGGTCAGATGCCCCGAGATGTCGTCCTGCCCGCCCGAGGCGGTCTGCTTCAGGTCGTCAAGTCCCGCCGAGATGTCGGCGAGCGCGTCGAACAGCGCATCGCTCTCGGCTCTGAAATCGTCGCCGAGCGTGACGAAGGTAAGCGGCTCTTCCGCCGCGAGGTCGGCGACAATCTGCTCGGTCTCGCCGATGGCAGCCGTGATGTCGTCCACGGCGTCGGACAGGGTTTGCATGGCGGTCGACAGGTCGTCAAGCGCGGTATTCAGCTGCCGGCTGATGTCGTCGGTGTAGTCCTTCAGCTTGTCGGATGCGCTCTCGATGACGGCGGCGATTTCCTCGACGCCGCTTGCGATGCGCCCCATGCCTTTGCCGAGATATTCCGCGGCGGCTTCGGCGTTTTGCGCCGCAGACTTGAACTTTGCAAAGTCGATTTCGGTATTTCCGAAGAGCGTATCGAGACTTGCCTTGATGGTTTGCAGGGCGGAAACCGTGGCGTCGACGGCGCTCGTTACGCTGCCGAGACAGGCGATCAGGGTTTCTGCATCCGCGCCGATGTCTTCAAAGCTTTCGGGTTTGCTCTCGAGAATGGTCTGTATCTCGTCCAGCGCGTCGCGGATTGCCTGCTTTTCGGCGATGATGCTTTGCACGGCTTCAAGCAGCGCAGCCCCCGCTTTTTTGATTTCGGTTTCATCCTTGATGATGACGGCATGCTCCAAATCGTCCGCCGCCTCATTTGCCTTTGCGGTGGCTTTCTTGATGCTGCGCATCCCTTTGGCGATTTTGTTGAGTGCCGTGCTGAGCCGGTCGGCTTCCTCGGTCAAATCGGGCGCGTAAACCTCAACGGCATCGAGCGCAGAGGAGATTTGGTCCAGCGCCTCGGAAATCTTCCCGCCGCCGCTTTCGAGGCGGTCGAAAACGGGCGACAGTCTATCCAGCGTATCCGATACAAGCGCCGTTATTCTGTTGATTTCATGCAGATTGTCGTCGACGAAATCCGTGCCGAGGTTGACAAGATTTTCGGCGCTGTCCCGCGCGGCGGCGGCGCCGTCCGAAATCGAGGTCAGATTCTTCCCGACGTCGTCGCCGAGCGCATCGGTGTCGTCGATGAAGTTGTTCACCATGCCGTGCAGCTTGTCAAGCTCGCGCTGCATTTTTTCCAGCACATCCTCGGAGACGTCCAGCAGAATATACGGCTCTGCCTGACCGACGATGCCGCCGACGTCCTTTCTGCCCTGAATCAGACCGAGATTTTGACAGCCGTACAGATAGCCGGACTGTCTGCCCGCAATGCCGCCGACGTTATAGCCGACGTGCGGATAGCCGATGGCGGCGTTGTTCGTGCAGCCGCCGACAATGCCGGAGCTGTAGCCGGCGATGCCGCCGGTATCGGAATGCCCGAGGATGCTTTCGTTTTCGCTTTCGCTTTGGCTGCCCGTGTAGCTTTCAACTACGGCGTCCATGTCGGCGCTGAGGTCGGCAATGTTGCTTTGCTTTTCCTCATAGACTGTATTGACCTCGGCGCTGTTGGTGCATTTCAGAATCAAACCTTCGTTCTTGCCGACGATGCCGCCCGTGGCGTTTTCACCCGAGACGCTGCCCGAGGCGGTGCAGAAGATTACCCGCCCTTCGGCAAGGTTGCAGCCGACGATGCCGCCGACCGATTTTTCGCCCTTGACAACGCCGTCAAAGCCGCAGGATTCGATCGTGCCGGCATTTTCGCCTGCAATGCCGCCGACTGCGCTCTTCGAGCCGCCGGGGAGGACGGTGGCTCTGACATTGAGGTTTGAGATGCGCCCGCCCGCCGAAATGCGGCGGAATACGCCGAGATAGGAGCCGTCGCCCGCTATCGTAATGCCCGAAATCGTATGCCCGCCGCCGTCAAAGACGCCGCCGAAAATCGGTACGGGTATGAATCCGCCGTCCGAAAAGTCGAGGTCGCAGGTCAGCTTGACGGTTTTACTTTGCGACCAGGTATCCAGCGTGCAGGCTTTGGCAAACGCGAGAAAATCGGACTTGCACCCAAGGAGGACGGTCTCGCCGCTTTCTGCGGTGGTGTCGGCGCCTGCGGCAGAGACGCCGAGGAGAACCGACTGAAAGGCGGAGAGGAGCATCAGCGCGGCAAGCAGTCCCGCAAAGAATTTATTCTTCATTTGTTCCGCCTCCGTTCATAATCTGTTTATGCACATCCTTGCGGATGTCTTTGAGGTTGAATGAGGTTTTGTCAATCAGAACATCGCCCAGCACCAAAATCTGCGGCAGAATGACCATAACCAGCAGAATCGAAATCAGCGTGCCTCTGCCGAGCGCGATGCCGATGGAGGAAATCGCGGGGTCGGAGGAGAGCAGCCCGATGGCAAAGCCCGCGGACGCCAAAATCGAACCCGAGGTGAAGACCGTCGGAAACGCCAGCGAAAGCGATTCCTTGACGGCGTCGAACTTGTTCATCTTTCGACGCAGCTCAGTATAGCGGTTGGTGATGACAATGGCGTAGTCGATGTTTGCACCCATCTGAATCGAGCTGACCACGAGATAACTCATGAAGAAGAGCGGCTCGTTTTGAATCGTCGGGAACGAGAAGTTTATCCAGATACTGCCCTCAATGACCAAAATCAGCATAATCGGGATGCCCGCCGACTGGAAGGTAAAGAACAGGACGACAAGGACGAATAGAATCGACAGAATGCTGATGATGAGATTGTCTCTGCCGAAAGTGGCGGACAAATCATTGTCGCTTGTCGAATTGCCCGCGAGCAGAACGTCGTCGCCGTAGTATTTGTCAGCGATTCCCTTGACGGTCGAGAGGAAGGTAAAGGTTTCCTCGCTCTCCTCGGGGAGATTCAGATTCAGAATCAGGCGTGTGTGCGTTTCGCCGGCAAGCTGTTTCTTGCCGTCCTGAAGCGCCTCGTGCAGGTCGTCGAGGTCGCGCTGCATTTCGCCGTCGAGCGAGAAATAGCCGTTGTCCATCATGTCGTAGATGAAGTCGAAAACGTCAATCAGCGAAATTTTGTAGCTGTCGATACCGCCGACAATCCGCCCGTAGCTGTCATATTCTGCGGCGTAGGCGGCGTACAGCAGGCGCACGGTCTCGATGTCCATGTCGATAAGCTCGGAGAACTCGCGCGGCGTGAGCTTATCGCCGATTTTATAGCCGTCTACCGCCTCAATCGACGCAAGTCCTGTCACAGAATCGACCTCGGGCAGGCTCTCCAGTTTACGCTGCAATGCCTGCTCCTTTTCGTAGCTGCCCACGGGTACCATGACTGCCAGCACATTGTCGGTGCCGAAGGCGTCTTCAATGCGCTGCTCGGCAATCTGCGACTCGTTCTGCGAGACGGTTGTCAGATTGGTATAGCTGTACGCATAGGGGCAGTTTTGCGAGAGGAAAAATGCGCCGACAATCAGGACAAGAAAAATGCAGGGCGTCACAAACCGCATCTTGACGACGGCGTTATTCCACGCCGTGATGCGCGGGATGAAGCTCTTGTGATGCGTCTTGTCAATCAGCGGGGAGAAGGACATCAGCAGCCCGGGCATCAGAGTGAAGACGGTCAGGATGCTGATGATGATGGCTTTAATCAGCACGATGCTCATGTCAAGACCGATTCTGAACTGCATAAAGCCCATGGCGGCAAGTCCCGAAAGCGTGGTGAGACAGCTCCCCGAAATCTCGGGAATCGACTTGCACAGCGCGGTAATGACCGCCTCGCGCGCCTCCTTGGTCTCGCGTTCCTCGGTGTAGCGGTGGCAGAGGATAATTGCATAGTCGATTGCCAGCGCAAGCTGCAGGACGACGGCAATCGAGTTGGAGATAAAGGAAATCGTTCCGAGCAGATAATTCGTGCCCTTGTTCAGCAGCGCCGCCGCGCCGAAGGTCAGAATCAGGACGGGAATCTCCATATATGTATGCGAGGAGAGCAGCAGGACAACGAGGATAATGACGCAGGCAATCAGCATGACGAGGTTCATCTCGTTTGCGATGCGCGCAGAGTCCGCGTCGCCGATTTCGGCGGAAATGCAGGTGTCGTATTCGGCGAGCGCCTCTTCGATTGCGTGAAGCGCACGCTCGCAGACAGGGTCCTTGCTCTCGCCGTCAAAGGTGACCGAGAAGAGCGCGGCGCCGCCGTTATAGTGCTTTGCGGTATCGTCAAAGGCGATTTCCTTGACGCCCTCGAGGTCTTCAAGCGTTTCGCACAGCGCCTCGGCGTCGGAGAGGGCGATGTTGTCGACCATGACCGACGCCGTCGCGTAGGTTGTGAACTCGTTTTCCATCAGGGTCAGCCCGCGCTTGGTCTCGGTACCGTCGGCGAGATAGTCGGTGATGTCGTTGTTGACCGACACCCAGCCCGAGGAAAAGAGGCTGAATACAATCAGCAGAATGTAAATCAGATAAAACGCCTTCCGCCTGTCGACGATAAAGGCGGCGACCTTATATAGCGGCTTTTCTTCGATTTGCCGTTCGCGCATGAAAAACTGCTCCTTTCATTCGGTTTGCTTGCCCGCGGGAGTTCCGCTGAGCGTGCAGTCGGACGCGCCGAGCCGCAGCTTTAATTGCAGCGCGTCGCGGTAAATTTTTCCGGTGGCGCTGTAGGCGATTTCTTTCAGCAGCGTGACGATTTTGCCTTCGAGCGTGCAGCTCCCGTCGGCGTTGACATGCCCACAAAACGGCTCGGTGTGCCGCAGCAGGGACAGAACGCCCTCAACTCGCGTGCCGCGCACGCAAAACTGCATCGTTCCGCTTCGCTTGCCGAGCTCGGTATCGAGTTCGACTTTATACTCGTATCGTTTCATGACAGACTCCTTTCGGAAACTTTGACAGAGCTTAATTATAGCGGTATTTTGCCGCAGAGAAAACGGTCAATCCGCAGCGTTTGTGTAAAAATCGGACAAAAAGGGGGATTTGGCGGGAGAATTTCGGATTTTTCTTGCATTTTTTTCGCACAGATGTATAATATGGACAGATGTGTAATCAACTGCAAGGAGGCGAGACCTTGAAGCACACAACCGCCGGTATGAACACGAAAAAGGCGTTATCGGCATCGCTGAAAAAACTGATGGGGCGCAAGCGCCTCTCCAAAATCACGGTCAGCGAAATCATTGCCGACTGCGGCGTCAACCGCAAGACCTTTTACTACCACTTCGAGGACATCTACGCGCTTCTGAAATGGACGCTCGAGCAGGAGACGGTCGAGGTGCTGAAAAACTTCGATTTGCTAATCAATTCCGAGGAAGCACTCTTGTTTGTCCTCGATTATGTCGACAATAACCTTCATCTTCTGAACTGTGCCTACGATTCGATGGGGCGGGACGAGATGAAACGCTTTTTCCACGCCGATTTTTATGATATTCTCCTGCACACCGTCGAGCGGCTGGAAGCAGAGCAGGGAATCACCGTGCCCGAGGACTTCAAACGCTATCTTGCCGCCTTTTATACCGAGGCACTTGCGGGAATGCTGATTGACTACTTTCAGCACAAGGACAAGTGCAACCGCGACGAGCTGGTGCGCTATACGCTGCTGATTCTGCAAAACTCGCTTCCGAATGCGCTCGCCGCCGAGGCGCAGAAGCAATAAAACGAAAAATCACCCGCAAGGCTCGCCTTGCGGGTGATTTAAGACTGTCGAAAAACTTTGTTTTTCGACAGGAAGAGGGCGTTCACTCGCGCCCTCTAAGGAGTAAAAAACCGGCAGAGCCGTCTTTTTTACATAATTTTTATCGATATTTTACTTTACTCAATATTTTTTCTGAAACTCGGAATCACCCGCAGGGCTTGCCCTGCGGGTGATTTTGTGCTTTT
>SFNW01000191.1 GCA_004554105.1 Clostridiales bacterium
GTCGTTCCATGTCAGTTTGAGGACGCGTCCGTCCGTCGTTTTGACCGTTTCGGGAACGGTTTCATCCGCCGCAAAGACGCCGGTTGCGAGCGTCGAGACGAGAACCGCCGCCGACGCGAATCGCGCAAAAATTTGTCGTTTCATCTGTTCTGCCTTTCACGGGCAAAGCCCGATTTTGGTGTGAGGAAAGGGAAGGGAAAGGAGAGGGGGAACGCGCTCATTGGTAAACGCGAACATAATCGATAACGAACTCGGCGGGACACGTGTCGGCTCCGATTGAACCGCCCCAGGAGCCGCCGATCGCCGTGTTAAGGATCATGAAACACGGCTGGTCGAAGGGCCAGCTTTCCGCTTTCGGCTCTTCTTCCGCGCGCTGGAAATCGAGCTCAAGCTGGTCGTCGACGAAGATTTTGAGATAATCTTTCGTCCATTCGAGCGCGTAGACGTGGAACGATTCTTCGGGCTTCTCCGGACCGTCTTCGAATTTAATCATTCCGGTGCGGCTTACGACCTTTCCGCGCGTCGCGTCCTTCCTCTGCATATGGATCGTCCCGTGCGTCGTGCGCGGTTTATGCCCGACGTACTCCATTATATCAATCTCGCCGCAACGCGGCCATCCGACTTGGTTGTTGTTCGCCCCCTTCATCCAGATCGCGGGCCAAATCCCTTTGCCTTTCGGAAGTTTCGCGCGGACTTCGATGCGACCATACTGCCAACTCGCTTTGCCGAGCGTCTCGATCGCCGCCGACGTATACTCCGCCTTTGCGCGACCCTTCGCGTTCGGTTTGCCCGTAAGGTCGTACTCTTCCTTCAGCGTGCGGATCGTGAGGAATCCGTCCTTTTGAAAAATATTTTCAAGGCGCCCTTTCGTGTAATATTGCTCTTCGCTGTTGCGCACGAAGCCGACTTCGTAGCTCCACTGCGTTTCGTCGGGGAGTCCTTCGCCGTTGAACTCGTCGTGCCACGTCAGGTTGAGGACGCGTCCGTCCGACGTCGAGACCGTCTCGGGGACGTCCGCGTTGTCCGCGCCAAAAAGAGACGCGCCGAATCCGATCGAGACGAGCGCCGCCGCGACGATTGCGAAAATCTCTTTTTTCATCCGATTGCCTTTCTCGGGGAAGCGCCCCGCGTTAGTATCATGCGACGCGACGATCATTGATAGACGCGCACGTAGTCGATTTGGAAGTCGGTCGGGCAGGTTCCTTCCGCGACTTCGCCTCCCCAGCTGCCGCCGAGCGCGGTGTTGAGCTTGATATAGACCTGATAGGAGGGAGTGCGGTTGTCGTCGATAGAGGTGCAAGCCACAGCAGCAACCACAGCCATCACAATGCAAGCAATCCAGCGGCGTATCATAGCAGAATCTGATTGATTTCGAGCAATTCCTCGGCAGTGAAAGAGCTGTTGTGCACAGCACCGATGCTGTCGGCAAGCTGCTCTACGGTTCGTGAGCCGACAATCACCGAGGATACTGCCCTATTGGCGAGAATCCACGCCACAGCCATTTGTGCGAGTGACTGTCCGCGATTTTCGGCAATGTGTTTCAGTCGTTGCACCTTCTTCAGTGCGTCGGAGGTAATCATGTCCTTCATCAGCGGGTTGAGGCGGGCAGCACGCGAGTCTTCGGGGATTGCGTCGATGTATTTTCCCGACAGAATGCCTTGAGCCAGTGGCGAGAATGCGGTGAAGCCGATGCCGAGGTTCTGCAAAGTGTCGAAGTGTCGCACTTCCACATCGCGCACGAGCATATTATATTTACCCTGATAGATTATGGGATTCACGTGCTGGTTGCGCAGATAAGCCACGGCAGCCACGAGCTTGTCGGCAGGATAGTTGGAAAGTCCCACATATAGAGCTTTTCCGCTGTGCACAATGTCGATGAGAGCCTGCATGGTTTCATCGATTGGGGTGGAGCTGTCGTAGCGGTGAGAGTAGAATATGTCCACATAGTCGAGTTTCATGCGCTGCAACGACTCGTTGAGGCTTGTGATAAGCATTTTTCGC
>SFNW01000192.1 GCA_004554105.1 Clostridiales bacterium
TTCGGTCTGGCGGACGACACCACCTTTGAAAACATCACCTTTGAGACGGCGGGCGGGTCTTTCCTGTTGGTCGCACAGCATCATGCCGTCACCGTCGGCAAGGGCGTGGAGATGCGCAACTTTGACGGTTCGACGCTGGGCAAGGCATTTTGGGTCGTCGGCGGTTTCCAGTGGAACTTCGGCGGCTGTGCAGGCCCGAAGTACATGAGCACAAGCAAAGCGACGAACGTCACTGTTCTGTCCGGCAATGATATGATTGTCGTCGGCGGCGCGCGCGATTTTTCAACGGTAAATGGAGTTAAATCGTCAAACGCCTGCACATACGGCGACGTCAATGTGCACATCGGCGGCACGGCGCAGGTTTCAACGCTGTATGCGGGTGCTTACGCCGCGGCATATACCACGGTCGGCAATGTAAATGCTGAAATTTTCGGCAATGCGACGGTGGGCAATATCTACGGCGCGTATGTACACAATACAACCGCCTCCAACGTCACACTGCTTTGGATCGGCGGCGAGGTCGGCGCGTTTTCGATGGCGCAAACCAACGGCGTCGGGCTGAAGACTGCGAGCGGCGGTACCGTTGCGCTTGAAGCAACCGAGGACGTGCAGGCAACGGCAAACTACGAAGCGGTTGCCGCAAAGTTTAAGACGACGTCCACACACACGCACAGCCACGATAACGTCGTGGTGACGCGTGAGGCGACCTGTATTGAAGACGGCGAAATGACCTACTTCTGCACGGGCTGCTCGGACTCTTTCACCGAGCCGATTCCGGCAACGGGAGAGCATACCTACAAGTCAGAAGTAACCAAGGAGGCAACCTGCGTTGAAGCAGGCGAAATGACTTACACCTGTACGGGTTGCGGTGACAGCTACACCGAAGCGATTCCGGCAACGGGAGAGCATACCTACACCTCCGAAGTAACCAAGGAGGCAACCTGTGTTGAAGCCGGCGAAATGACCCACACCTGCTCGGTTTGCGGTGACAGCTACACCGAGCCGACTCCGGCAACCGGCGAGCATACCTACACGTCCGAAGTCACAAAGGACGCGACCTGCGGCAAAGTAGGCGTCAAGACCTACACCTGCACGGTCTGCGGTGCGACCAAGACCGAGGATATCCCGTTCGAATACCCCTATCATCAGTGGCTTCCGACCGACACCGGTTACAGCTGCGCAGTCTGCAACACGACTGCTGACACGCTGAGCGCGCCGACTGCAATGCGCGTTGAATCGGTCACGGTTGAAAACGGTACGGCAACGGTTGTTCTCTCGCTTGAGTCGAGCGCTCCGTTCTCCGCGCTCCGCTTCAAACTCCATGTTCCCGAGGGCTTCACCTACGCATCGCATGTAACGACGCTGGGCGATGTTACCGAGGACGTCGATCCCTCGACGCTGACCGATTTGGCGTTCGCTTACGGTACCGACGCAATGGCGGTGGTCTACATTAAGGGGCAAGACCTTGCTTCCATGCCGAAGACGAATTTCGTCACGCTGACCTACACGGTTGCGGACACCTTCACAGCAGAGACGGCAACGGTTGCGCTTGAAATGGTTGAAGCTATCAACATTGACTTAGACGTGCTTGATGTCGACGGCGTCGGTTATGTCTGGAGCGCTCCCGCACACACGCATGAATACACCTCCGAAGTCACCAAGGAAGCAACCTGCGGCGAGGACGGTGTCAGAACCTACACCTGCACCTGCGGCGACAGCTACACCGAAGCGATTCCCGCAACCGGTGAGCATACCTTTGGCGAGTGGGTTGAGACGACGCCCGCACAGCCCGGCGTAGCGGGTGAAGAAACCCGTACCTGCACGGTCTGCGGCGCGACCGAGACCCGTGCAACCGATCCGCTGCCCGAAGTTCCCGAAACTTACGTTGCATACGAAGCAGACGTTGTCGAAACGGTAACGCCGAAGACGACGGTCTACCTCGCAGGCGACTACAGTGGCATTACGATTTCGGGCGAGTACACGCTCGACGTCACGGGCAGATATGCAAACAGAGAGGGCGCGATTGTAACCGACCCGATCGTAGCATACACGCCTGTAGACGGCGTCAAGGCAATTGTTCGCCCGACGGCAACGACTGTGGTCGGCAGCACGAAGATCAGCGCCTCGAACAGCCTTGAGGTACAGTCTTCGATTCTGCTGAAGTTCATGGTATCG
>SFNW01000193.1 GCA_004554105.1 Clostridiales bacterium
ACATCGACTCATATGTTGAAAAGCCCGCATGGTCGAGGAACACATCGTCGGGGTCAACGCCTCTGCCGACGGCGTATTGCTTCATATGGTTGACCTCGTCGTATGAATCCCTGCCGTGGTCGCCGCTCGCGAGTATCTTTTTGCCCGCGCCGGACTGATACAAATCAACGCCCGTGCTCATTCTGTCCTCGAGCATATGGCTCAGCGTGCCATTGGAGTTGACCTTTGCGCCGAGCACCAATACGCAGTCCGCCCCGCGTCCCGCCGCCTCGTCTGCGCTGATGATATACTTGCCCGCGCTGAGCATCACAACGGCGTTTATCACGCACGGAGTCAGCACCGCGAGTGCAAGAAGCACGCAGAGGACGGAAATTATTATCTTTTTATTTGAACGCGTCTTTTTCATGGCGGTTCTCCTGAAAGAGTTGATTTATCTGCGGCAGGCAGTGAGACGGAGGGTGGATGTTGCGGCGTTGCCGCCGTTGATGTGTCGAGTCGCCGCCCCCTACAATGAAAGGTTTGGCGTTGTAAATTATCAAATACCGCACTTCGAAAAGGTAAAGCAAGCGACTTTATAAATCCCGTTGAACAAGTTCCCAATAGCCGCGCCGCAGTGGAACAGACTATCTGAGAGCTGCGAGGGAACGGCTTGCGCAGCAAGCCGCACGAGCCCGCATCCGTTCAAGCTCCGGCGCGCTTGCGTGCGAATGTGCCGAGCAACTGATTGAGAGCCGCGAGCTAAGTACTGCGGCGCGGCGTTCGCGGGGGTACTTCTTTTGCAGGCGTTTTCTTTTTCAAATAAAAAGAAAATGCCGAAACGCGGGTAGCATAAAAAAATAAATTATGGTAGGTCGCGAAGGTAGGGTGCAAATCCCACAAATTCATATCGTGCCGCTGTCGCGGCATAGGTGCGTCGAGTTGCCGCACCCTACAAGTTGCGAGCTGGTAATTTTGTGCAAATTTCGCGGGCGGATAATATCCGCCCCTACAACCGATTGATAGTAATTTACAGTAATTTGCAATGTCACAGATGCCGCAGGCACACTAAAAAATCACCCCAACAGCGGTGCTTCGCCGCCGTCGATTCTTTTGGCTATGCGCGAAAACGCCTTTGCCGCCGCGCTCGATGCCGGGAGCGGTTCGCCGCGCACCGCGCAGTGCGACACCGCCGCGTCCTCGGGTACGATGCCGATTAGCTGAACGCACACCGCGTCAATGACATCGTCGATGTTGAGCAGCTTCTTCTTACAGACCGCCTTTTCGTCAAAGCGGTTGATGACAAGTCTTATGTCCGAAAGCCCGAGTTTGCGCATCGCGCCTGCTGTTATGTTGACGCTTCGCACGCATACCGCGTCGGCGGTGGAGACGACAATGCCCCTGTCCGCTGCGGCGCAGGCGAGCTCGAATCCGTCGGAGAGCCCCGCCGGAGCGTCAAAAAATATATAGTCGTAGTCTTTGGCGAGCTTGTCTGCAAGCTCTTTCATGCTCTCTTTGGTGAACGAGTCGGACATGCGCATCGGCGCAGTCATCAGCATCGGACCGCCCGCGGCGAGTGCCGCCTGATTCGGCTCGCATCCGCCGTCGATAACATTGCCCCAGTCGAAGAGCACGTCTTTCTGGGTGCCGAAAATCAGATCGAGGCTGCGAAGCCCGATGTCCATGTCGAGCATGAGCACGCGCTTGCCGACGCCGCTCAGCGCGCGGGCAAGTCCCGCCGTCAGCGATGATTTGCCGACGCCGCCCTTGCCGGAGGCGATAACTATTTTTTCAGCCATTTAATCTAATCACCCCAGAAGAGTATTCTCGCTCTGCGGCGCGGCTGCCGTCTGCGAGCTGTTGAAGTAGTATTCGTATATCGGCTTCGCGATCTGCGCGAGGGAGGACGTACCGTAGACGCCCTCGCAGATGAACGCCATGGATATCTCGGCGTTTTTGCTCGGCGCAAATGTGATATAAAGACCGTTGTTGATAACCTGGCTGACGCCGTTTATCGTCCTGTTCTCTTCGGAAGTACCGGTCTTTGCGGCGGTCTGAACGTCGAGCCCCTTGAGTGCCGACTGTATAATACGGTTGTTGTTGACAACGTACTCCATACCCTCGGTGACGCAGTCGATGGCATATTTCGATATGCCCGTTTCAAGCGCGACCTTCGGGGTCTTTTCAACGAGCGTCTCGGAATAGTCGGCGCTCTTGACCGATTTGATGAGATGCTGTTCGTATCTTGTGCCGCCGTTTGCTATCGTGGCGACGTAGTTTGCAAGCTGGATGGGCGTGAAGCGCGTACCGCCTAAGCCGATGGAAGAAAGAATCAAATAGCCGGGCAGCCATGTCTGACCGATGCTTTCGCGGTACTCGGGGCTGTCCTCAATGCCCTCCGCCTCGGTCAGCTCAACGCCGGTCTTGACGCCGAG
>SFNW01000059.1 GCA_004554105.1 Clostridiales bacterium
ACGACAGCGGCACGACGGTCAAGGAATACGGCACGGCGGTCAAGCGGCAGGTCATCAGCAGCGAGACCGCACGCACGGTTTCGCAGATTCTTGAAGCCGGCGTTTCGGGCGACGGCGGCGCGAAAAACGCCTATGTCAAGGGCTACAAGGTCGCGGCAAAGACGGGTACGTCGGAGAAATTCGACGAGCCCGAAAAGGAACTGCGCATCGGCTCCTGCGTGGCGTATGCACCGGCGGACGACCCGCAGATTGCCGTCCTGATTATGGTCGACGAGCCGACGGGCGGCAGCGTCTACGGCAGTATCGTCGCCGCACCTTACGTTTCGGCGTTTCTTGCAAACGTCCTGCCGTATATGGGCATCGAGCCCGAATATACCGACGAAGAGCTTGCCAATATGCAGGTCAGCGTCGGCAGATACATCGGCAGCAGCGTTGAAGACGCCAAGGCAAAAATCAAGGAGCTCGGCGTGACGGCGGAAATCGTCGGAAACGGCGACACCGTAACCGCGCAGGTGCCCGCACGCGGCAGCAAAATCGAAAAAGCCGACGGCAAAATCATTCTCTACACAAACGACGCCGACCCCGGCGGCAAAACCGTAAAAGTGCCGAACGTCATCGGCATGACAGCGGCGGGGGCAAATGAAAAAATCATCAATGCCGGATTGAATATCGAAATCAAAGGTTCCCAAAACTATAGGAAGGGAAGCGGTGCTTCGGTCACCTCGCAGTCCTATGCGGGCGGCACGGACGTACCTTACGGCACGGTCATTACGATTGAGGTGCTGCACACCGACGTGACCGACTGAAAAACGCGGAAAGCCATAAAACCGGAAGTTTATGCAATTTCTTTCGGAGGATTTTATGGTACTCGGCGAACTTCTTCACGGCACGGGCATTCTGCCGGAGGGTGCGCTCGGCGCACTGGAAATCGGCGGCATTGCTCATGACTCCAGACGGGTCAGAGCGGGCGACGCATTCTTCGCCCTGCGCGGCAGAGACGCGGACGGGCGGGATTTCGCCGCCGAAGCCGCGCGGCGCGGCGCGGCGGTCTGCATTTCGGAGATGAATCTTGACGGGCTTGAAATCCCGCAGGTTGTCGTTCCCGATGCGCGCAGCGCACTGGCGTTTGCTTCTGCAAATTTCTACGGCAACCCGCAGCGAAAACTGAAAATCATCGGCGTGACCGGCACGAACGGCAAAACCTCGACGGCGTATATGCTGAAAACGATTTTTTGCCACAGCGGCTATAAAACCGCGCTGCTCGGCACGGCGAAAAGTATGCTCGGCGATGCGGAATACACCCCGCCGCTTGAAGCGTGGGAGAAAAACGATTATCTCACCATGACGACCCCCGACCCCGAGATTCTGTACCGTGCGTTTGCAGACCTTGCGTCGCGCGGCGTTGAGGTCGTGGTCATGGAGGCGTCCTCCCATGCGCTCGCGCTGAAAAAACTCGACCCGATTGATTTTGCAGTCGGTATCTTCACCAATTTATCTCACGAGCATCTGGATTTTCACGGTACAATGGAGAATTACCTTGCCGCGAAGGCTCGCCTGTTTGAGCGGTGCGGCGTCGGACTCTTCAACACCGATGACGCTTACGCGCGCAGCGCAAAGGACGCGGCGAGATGCCGGGCGGTCGGCTATGGAATCAAGGAGCCGAGCGATTATTCTGCTGAGCGGATTGTATGCCGCGGCGTACTCGGCAGCGAGTATATCCTGCATACGAAAAACGCGCGTTTCAAAATCAAAACCCGGATTCCCGGGCGGTTTACGCTCTACAACACGCTTGCCGCGGCGGCGGCGGCGCGGGAATGCGGCATCGACCTTGTCAGCATTCAAAACGCGCTGTTCTCGCTTCGCGGCATCTGCGGCAGACTGGAAAAGGTCGACCTCGGCTTTGCGGGCGGCGCGTACACGGTCTTCATCGACTACGCGCATACGCCGTTCGCACTCGAAAATCTGCTGCGCTGTGTGCGCGATTTTCGCGGCGAGGGGCAGAGAATCGTCACAGTCTTCGGCTGCGGCGGCGACCGCGACCGCGAAAAGCGTCCCGAAATGGGCGCTGTCGCGGTGACGGGCAGCGACTTCGTCATCATCACCTCGGACAATGCGCGCAGTGAGAATCCGCGTGCGATTATCGACGACATTCTGACCGGCGTCGGGGACGCCGTAAACTATACTGTAATCGAAGACCGTCGAAGCGCGATAGAATACGCCATTGAAAACGCGCTGGCGGGCGACATTATCCTGCTCGCGGGCAAGGGCCACGAGCAATATGAAATCGACAAAGACGGGCTGCACCCCTTCTCGGAAACCGAGATCGTTCTGCGTGCGGCGGAAAAATACGGAAGTTAAAAAAGGAGGCGCGAGCATGAATATCAATTTAAAACTCGGTGCAATCACCGCTGCCGAGACGGCGGCGCTTGCGGGCGCGAAGCTGCTCACGCTGTCAAAGGACGCGCCGACGCGCGAAATTACGAATTTCACGACCGAAATCGGTGAGATAACGCGGGGAACGATGTTTATCGTCAGCGAGGACAATTCGCTCGCCGAAATGATGGCGGCGGCGAAAAACGGCGCATATTCGGTGCTTTGCACCAAAGCGCCCGCATCGCTTGAACGCATTCCCGACACCGCCGTGCTGGTCTGCGACGATATTGACGATGCGCTCGGGCGGCTTGCCAAAGCCTATACCGCGCGCGGGGGGCATAAGACGATTGCCTTGACCGGTGCAAAGGGAAAGACCAAGACCGGCGAGTTTGTCTATTCGGTGCTTGAGGAGATGTACAAGGTACACAAGGCGACCGATGTCAAGGGCGGCAGGCAGAGCGACGCGCAAATGCTGTTCGACATTCCCGCCGACACCGACTTTTTCCTTGTGGAACTGAAACTGCGCGATAAGCGCGATATTGCAAGGCTCGCAGATTTAATCGACTGCGACGTCGGCATCGTCACTGCTCTGAAAAGCGGCATTGACGAACGCTCGAATCTCGATGTGCTGTCGGGACTGAAGCAGGGCGGAGAAATTGCACTCTCGGCCGAGGACGACGCGCTTTCGCTGATTTGCGCGTCGGACACGCGCCGCAGACGGTATGTTTCGGTCAAGAACGCGGACGGTGCGCTCTGCGCCGAAAATATCCGCGAACTTGCCGACAGAACGCTCTTTGACATCGCGGGCGAAGGCGTGCGGATTTTTGATGTCGAGATTCACTCGGTCGGCATCGACAATGTATACAGCGCGCTGTTTGCCGCTCTGGTCGGGCTGAAATACGGCATTCCCGACGAAAAAATCAAGTCCGGACTGAAGAATTTCCACTCGTCGTCGCTCGGCGTCGGCATTTACACGGTCGGCGGCGTCACATTTATTGAAGACAGCTCGTCTGCCACCCCCGAAAGCGTGCAGAGCGGCATCGACACGCTCTGCGACATTGCAAAGCTGCACGACGGCTCGCGGAAAATCGCGGTCGTCGGCGACTTGCGCAACTTCGGCCAGGAGATGCGCGAGATGCACGAGGCGATGGGCGAATATATCGTGTCGAAAGGCATTGACAAGCTGTTTACCTTCGGCGTTGCGGCGGAGCAAATCGGCATCGGCGCGGTACGCGCCGGAATGCCCAAAGACGATGTCTGCGGCAATCTCGAACTGTTTTCGCCGCTGAAAACCGCGGAGGCGGTCGCAAAACAGTTGCGTGCGGGCGATATTCTGCTGATTCGGGTGGGCAGGCAGAACGCCGCCGCCGAAATCATTCGCTACCTGAAAGCATATCTGGAAAAACAATGAGTCTTGCGGCTTGATTGATTTCAAGTCTTTGCGCTATGGGAAAGGGAAGGGCAAAACTTTATGGTAGGTCTCTATGCGGCGTCTGCCGCCTGCGTCTTTGTTCTGACGGTGCTTGCGCTGCGGCTGTTGATTCCGAAACTGCGCAGCATGAAAATGGGGCAGAAAATCCTCGACATCGGACCGCGTTGGCATAAGTCCAAGGAGGGAACGCCGACGATGGGCGGCATTGCCTTTGCGATTCCGCTGACGCTCGTGCTTGTCGCCGCGATGCTTGCCGCACCTGCGCTCGACGTCAAAATCAACCTGCCGCCGCTTCTGCTGACGCTTTTGCTTGCGGTCGGCAACGGTGCGATCGGCGTCGTCGACGACCTGACCAAGTTCAAAAAGAAGCAGAACGAAGGGCTGACCGCGCCGCAGAAATACTTGCTGCAGCTTGCTATGGCGGGCGCATTTCTCGCCCTGCTTCGCCTCTACGGCAAGCCCGACACCTCGCTTTCGATTCCGTTTATCGGCTTTGAACTCGAGCTCGGTTGGTTTTACTACGTTTTTGCGCTGATCTTCATCACCGGCATTATCAACAGCGTTAATCTGACCGACGGCATTGACGGGTTGGCAAGCTCGGTGACGCTGGTCGTCGCGGGTTTTCTTTCGGTCATCGGATTTACATACCGTCTGGGCGAGACCGCGCTGCTCGGCGGCGTGACGGTCGGCGCGACGCTCGGTTTTTTGGTTTACAACTTCTATCCCGCCCGCGTTTTTATGGGCGATACCGGCTCGCTGTTTCTCGGCGGCATTGTCGCAGGCGCGGCGTTTATGATTGACAACCCGCTCTGCATTGCGATTGCGGGCATTGTCTACATCTGCGAGGCGATGTCGGATATTATCCAGGTCGGTGTTTACAAGCTGACGCACAAGCGCGTGTTCAGAATGGCGCCGATTCATCACCATTTTGAAAAATGCGGCTGGAGCGAGAAGAAAATCGTGTTTGTCTTTTCGCTCGTTACGCTGATTGCGTCGGTCGTTGCGTATCTCGGCTATTAAATTCTACCGGAGGGCGGCAAAATGAAACAGAAAAATCAGGTGGGGCGCGCCGCCGTTCCGGTCAGCGTGCAGAACGGCGCGGGGGAAGTGAACCGCGTGTATGCACAGATTAACCCGGACGATTACCGCGTCGTCAAAAGCGGCGTGGACAGCTTTTTGCTGTTCGTAGTCCTGGCACTGCTCGTCTTCGGACTTGTCATGGTGTTCAGCGCAAGCTATGCCGACGCGCAGAGCCGCTACGGCGACAGTTATTATTTCATCAAGCGGCAGAGCATTATGGTCGCGCTCGGTCTGATCTTTATGACCGTGGCGTCGCGCATTCCGCTCCGCACATACAAATGGCTTGCCGTTCCCGCCTATTGCGTATCGGCACTCCTGCTCGTCGCGGTACTGTTCATGGGCGACTCGGGCGGCGGCGCACAGCGCTGGATTGAAATCGGCACACTTCGCTTTCAGCCCTCCGAAATCGCAAAATATACGTTGATTCTCACGCTCGCGTGGTATTATTCCAAGTATGAGTCCAAAGCCTTCGACTTCAAGGATAAGCGGACGTCCAATCTCTACGGTACGATTTTTCCGCTTTGTTTAATCGGTTTCATCTGCGGACTGGTCTTACTGGAAAAGCATCTTTCGGGCATTATCATTATCGGCGCAATCGGGCTGATGGTCATGTTCGCCTCGGGAATCCGTTTAAAGCTGCTCGGCGCGTTCGGCGGCGTCGCCGCAGTCGGCGTCACCGCATTCGCACTGCTCACCGACTACACGAAGCGCCGCATCGACATCTGGAAAAATCCCGCGGCGTTCCCGCAGGACGGCGGCTGGCAGACCCTGCAGGGAATGCGGGCAATCGGCTCGGGCGGCTTCTTCGGACTGGGGCTCGGCAACAGCCGCCAGAAATTCAGCTATGTTTCGCAGCCGCAGAACGACTTCATTTTCACCATTGTGTGCGAGGAACTCGGCTTCATCGGCGCAATGGCGGTCATCGTCCTGTTCGGCTTGCTCGTCTGGCGCGGCTTTGTCATCGCGATGCGCGCACCCGACCGTTTTGCGCAGCTGACCGCTATCGGCATCAGCAGCAAAATCGCCTTGCAGGTGCTTTTGAACATCGCCGTCGTTACCAACAGCATTCCGAATACGGGCATTTCGCTTCCGTTCTTCAGTTACGGCGGCACCGCTATGGTCGTGCAGCTTGTTGAAATCGGAACGCTGCTTGCCATCTCGCGATATACGGTCGAAAAGAAGTAGTTTCTATCCTTTTATTATATATACGTTTTATACATCAGTCTTTGCACGTCGAAAAACGGCGAAAATACTCGCTTAAAGTCAGGAAAGGTCAAAAAATATGCGTGTTCTTATGACCGGCGGCGGGACGGGCGGTCACGTCAATCCCGCGCTTGCCATTGCCTCTGTAATCAAGAACAACGACCCGCAGGCGGAAATCGCATTTGTCGGTACGCCAAACGGAATCGAGAATAAGCTGGTCGGCGCGGCAGGGTACAAGATGTACCATGTCGAAGTCAAGGGCTTTCGCAGAAAACTGTCGGCGGAGAATCTCCGCGCGATGTTCCTTGCTTTCGTCTCTCCCATCAAGGCAAAAAAAATCATTCGGGAGTTCCGTCCCGACATCGTCATCGGCACGGGCGGTTATGTGTCGTGGCCGATTCTCGTCGCCGCGGCGGAGCTGCACATTCCCTGCGCGGTGCATGAGTCCAACGCCGTTCCCGGCATGACCGTGCGCAAGCTTGCCGCGCTGGTCGACCGCGTTTACGTCAACTATGAGGAGAGTATTGCGTTGCTCCCGCACCCCGAAAAGGCACTGCGCGTCGGCTGCCCGCTGCGCACCGACTTTGAGGCAATCGACAAGGCGACGGCGCGGGAAAAACTCGGGATTCCGAAGAATAAAAAGGTTTTGCTTTCGTTCGGCGGCTCGCTCGGTGCGGAGCAGGTCAATTTCGCCATGCTCGACTTTATGGACGACTATGTTCGCCTGCACCCCGAGGTGCTGCACATTCACGCGACCGGCTCGATTGAGTACGAGATTGCGACCGCCATATACAAGAAGCGCGGACTCGATGCGTGCAAGAACATCGAATTTCTCGAATACATCAACGATATGCCGCTGAAAATGGCGGCGGCGGACGTGGTCGTCTGCCGCTCGGGCGCGAATACGGTTTCCGAACTTGCGCTGATGAAAAAGGCGGCGCTCTTTATTCCGTCTCCGAATGTAACCGACAACCAGCAGTACAAGAATGCCGCCGCCATCGAGAAGCAGGGCGGGGCAATGCTGATTGAGGAGAAGGACATTTCCCGGGAAAAACTGAGCGGCATGATTGTCTCGCTGCTCGACGATGCCAAGCTGCGCGCCGAGATGGGCGAGAAGATTTACGCATTCGCCGTTCCCGATGCGAACAGGCGAATTTATGAGGACATTCTGCGCTTGACGGCGCAAAGAAAGTCAAAAAAGGTCAAATAATTTGGGGAGCGGAAAACCACACCGCCCGAGCAACGCCCAAGCAACGAAGAAAGGAGGACGCGTCATGGCAGATATGCCGAACGGCAAACGAAACCGCGACGAACGGAATATAAACGGCGCGCCCGCCTTTTCGGTCAATGACGAAATCCGTCGAAACCGACAACTGCGCAGTACAGGGCGGCGGCGGAACGCCAAACGGCGCACCGCGCCGCTTGCGGCGGTTGCGCTTTGCATTGCGGTCTGCCTTGTGCTGATTTGCGTCATCTTCGCGACGGTCTTTCGCGTCGAGACCGTGACGGTCAGCGGGAACATTCGCTATACCGATGGCGAAATTCTTGCCGCTTCGGAAATCGGGACGGGGGACTTGATGCTGTTTATCGGCAGGGACAAGCTGCAAAGAAAAATCGTATCGGCTTGCCCGCATATTGAAACGGTCGAGCTTATCAAGACATTCCCCTCCTCGCTCGAAATTCGTGTCACCGAGACCGGCGCGGTCTACTATACGGCGGTGCGCGACCGCATCTGCACGTTGGACGCCATGCTGCGCGTCATCGAATGCACCGACGCGACCGCGGGGCTGACCGAGCTGCGTCTGCCCGAAATCCGCTCGGCAATCGAGGGCAGTGCGCTGACCTTTGCCGACGAGGGCGAGCGGACATTTGTCAAAGCCGCGCTCGATGTGCTCGGCGAAGCGGACGACGCGCTTTCGTTTGACTGCATTGATTTGCGCGACCGCTACAACATCAAGGCGTTTTCCGACGGCAGTGCGGAGGTCTTGTTCGGGGATTCCAAAGACCTCGGCATCAAGCTGCAAATGGCAAGGCGGGTCTATGCGGACGCACTCGCCGACAAATCAAGCGGCACGCGGATTGATGTTTCCGAGCCGTCGCGGGTCAGCGTTAGCTACGATCAAGTTATAAATTATAGCAAAGATTAAATATTTAATAAATAATTTGCCGAAAAGTCTTGCAAATTCCTCAAGTATGTTATATTATATAAGCATACTGCTATAAATTCATGTGAATTAAAATTTTGACATAGACGCAGGAGGACTGAAAATGAGTTTTGAACTGGACGAGGCATTGGACAGCGGCGTATGCCTGAAAGTCGTCGGTGTCGGCGGCGGCGGAAACAACGCGGTCAACAGAATGGTTGCGACCGACATTCGCGGCGTTGAATTTATTTGCATCAATACGGACAAGCAGGTGCTTGTCAATTCTGCGGCGACCCAGAAGGTCACCATCGGCGAAAAGATTACTCGCGGTCACGGCGCGGGCGCAAACCCCGAGGTCGGCAAGCGTGCCGCCGAGGAGAGCATTGACGACATCAAGAACGCGCTTGCGGGCGCGGATATGGTCTTTATCACCGCCGGCATGGGCGGCGGTACGGGTACCGGCGCTGCGCCGATTGTCGCGCGCATTGCAAGAGAGATGAACATTCTCACGGTCGGTATCGTGACCAAGCCGTTCGGCTTTGAGGGCAAGAGAAGAATGGACCAGGCGGAGGTCGGTATCGAAGCGCTCCGCGAATTCGTCGATTCGCTGATCGTTATCCCCAACGAGAGACTGAAGCAGGTTACCGACGAGCGCATCACGCTGTCGAACGCCTTCAGCATCGCGGACGATGTTCTGCGCCGCGGCGTGCAGAGCATTTCCGAGCTGATCAGCGTTCCACAGTTCATCAACCTCGACTTTGCCGATGTCACGGCGGTTATGAAGGACGCGGGCAACGCGCACATGGGCGTCGGCAGCGCGACCGGCAAGGACAAGGCTGTTCTCGCTGCAAAGGCGGCGATTTCCAGCCCGTTGCTCGAGACCTCGATTGAGGGTGCGACCGGCATTCTGATTTGCATTACCGCTTCGCCCGACATCGGACTCGAAGACGTCGACATCGCATCGCAGATGGTTGCCAATGAGGCGCACCCCGACGCGAACATCATTTGGGGCGCGGCGCTTGACCCGAGCCTCGAGGACGAAATGCGCGTCACGATTGTTGCGACCGGCTTCCAGAAGGACAAGGCGGAGAAGACGCACGGCAATCCCAAGCCGCAGAATGCGCCCGCGCCGAAGGTACAGGACGTTCCCGTAGCGGAAGAGACCGTACAGCCGAAGCAGGAGGAAGACGACGAAATCGGCGACCTCATCAAGATGCTGAACGGTCACAGATAAGTGTAATTACATAAACTCAAAAAGGCGACCCGCTCGGGTCGCCTTTTTCGCACCCTGCGTTCGCTTTCGTCATAAGATGGAAGCGAGGGGGTTGATGCTCTGCATGAATGAAAACATAAAAATCGGCATACTCGGCGGCGATATGCGCCAGACTGCATTGGCACGCCGCCTCTCCGCAATGGGATTCGAGACTGCCGCATGGGGACTTCCGCCGGACGGCGACCTCGGCGGCTCGGTCCGCTGCGGCGATTGGCGCGGCGCAGTAGCGGGCAGTCGGGCAGTGATTCTGCCGCTGCCGGCGTCGGTTGACGGCGTGCGCGTCAACGCGCCGCTTGCCGGAGGCTGCGAATTGCGCATGTCGCATTTGATGAACGAACTCTCCGCCGATACATTGCTTGTCGGCGGTAAATTTGATTTTGGAATAAAAGAAGCCGCAAAGGAGAACAATATTCCTTTGCTCGATTATTTTGAATGTGAGGAACTGCAAATCAAAAACGCAGTTCCGACTGCGGAAGGCGCCGTCGAAATCGCGATGCGTGAACTGCCGATCACGCTGTTCGGCGCAAAGACGCTTGTCTGCGGCTACGGCAGAATCGGCAAGGTGCTCAGCCGATTGCTGCACAATATTGGCGCGGAGGTTTCGGTTTCGGCACGCCGTTCCGAGGACCTCGCTTTCGCCGCGGTCAACGGAATAACGCCCGTGCGCTTCGGCAGCAAGGAGTTCCGCAAAACCGCCGCACGCGCCGACGTCATCTTCAACACGGTGCCGGCAAGGATTTTGGATAAGGCTTTCGTCGATTCGCTCGAAAACTGCCATTTGATTATCGACCTTGCCTCGGGCAAGGGCGGCGTGGATTTCACCGCCGCGGCGGCACGCGGTATTACCGCGATTCACGCGCTGTCTCTGCCCGGCAAGGTCGCGCCGTTCACGGCGGGGCAGATTATCTGCGACTGCGTGCTTGAGCTGCTGATTCGCGAAGGGGTGATTGCACGGCAATGATCGGTTACGCATTCTGCGGCTCGTTCTGCACGCTCGGGAAATCGTTTGAAATTTTTAAGCAAATGGCGGAGGACGGGGAGGACCTTTTGCCAATCGTCAGCGAAAACGTCTGGTCGACCGACACGCGCTTTCAGACGGCGCAGACCTTTTGCGGCAACCTCGCAAAGGTCAGCGGGCATGAGGTCGTGCATACGATTGTCGACGCCGAGCCGCTCGGTCCGCGCGTCTGTCTCGATATGCTGATTGTCAGCCCGTGTACGGGCAATACACTCGCCAAGATTGCGGCGGGAATCACCGACACGGCGGTGACGATGGCGGTCAAGGCGCATCTGCGCTCCGACCGCACGGTCGTAATCGCACTTGCGTCCAACGACGCGCTTTCGGCAAATCTGAAAAACATCGCGGCATTGCTTGAACGCAAAAATGTTTTCTTTGTGCCGATGTTCCAGGACGACCCGGTGAAAAAGCCGCATTCGCTGGTCGCGGATTTCTCGCGCCTGCGCGATACCTGCGAATTAGCGAAGAACAAAAAGCAGATTCAAAAGATATTTATTTGAAGTCAGGAAAAAAATGCAGCGCAAAAGTGCTTAAATTGCCATTCATAAGAGAAACGCGCGCGTCAATAATAATACCAGAGGACGCGACAGCGGACTCAATTATATAGATATCT
>SFNW01000060.1 GCA_004554105.1 Clostridiales bacterium
ACGCCGAGCACCGCAAAGTTGAGGTAACGTGCGAAAATGTATGCACCGGGGTAGTTGGTCACTGCGGAGAGGTTGTTGAACTGATCCATCAGCGCCTCATACTCGCTGGTCGTCCAAGGCATTTCGGCAAGTGCCTGCTGGTTTGCCGTATTGTACTTCGCCGCCTGACCGATAGTGGTAACGAGGTCACTGCCGTATGCGGCCTGCGCATCGTGTCCGCAGAACCACTTCATAAACTGCCAAGTGCTTTCCTCGTCCTTCGTGCCATGCATCAGAATGGTCGCCGCAACCGTATTGACCGCGTTGTAGTTGACCGTGCCGTCCTCGCGTACCGTACCCGGCAGCGGGACCATTTCCCACAGACCGTTAATCTCGGTTGCGAAAACCGTGAGCTGGTTGTAGGTGGTCGAGTAGTCGGCAATCAGAATCGGCATCTCGCCGGTTCTGAAACGGTTCGGACCGTCAAAGGTGAACGGGAACGAATAGTCGGTGAAGAAGCGCGTGTATTTTTCAAATGCGTCGATTGCGATGTTGGAATCAAGACCGCAGCGCATACCGTCGTCGGCAAAGCGGTCGCCGCCCATTTGATAGAGGAAAATATCATACTCGTGGTTTAAACCGATGGACATATTGTTTGCCTGAAGTACGGGGAGCATCGCGAGGACATCGTCCCAGGTCTTCGGAATCTCAAGTCCGAGGTCGGCAAGAATGTCGATGCGAACGAACATCATAAAGAAGCCCGCGCGCTGGGGCAGACCGTAGGTCGTGCCGTAAAGCGTAACCGGAACGGTCGACGCCTGGTTGAACTCGCTGATGACTTCGTCAAAGCCCTCGTAATCGTTGAGCGGAAGCACCGCGCTGCGAATCGCGTAGTTGATGACGTCAACGCCGGCAGCACCGAGGAAGGCATCGGGTCCCTGTCCCGAAAGAACCGACGGAAGCAGCGTGCCCGCCGCAACCAGTTTGACGTCGACGCCGATTTCGGTATTGGGCGTAAAGTCGTTCGAGACGAGGTTCTTCAGAATCTTCGCCTGGTCGCGGCCTTCGGTCGTCCAAACCTCAATCGAGCTCGTCTCGTGACCGCTACCCGCTACGGCACCCATCGTGCTGTAGTCGGTCGTGAAGCTCGAAAGGAAGGAGCGAAGCTCAAACCAAACCGCCTCGCCGAAGTTTGCATTGGCTTTCGGCATTTCGGCATCGGCAGGCTGTATCAGAATGTAGTCGAGACGCAGCGGCTGCGAGCGAACGTTATTGAGCCAAGTGCCGAGCGTACCGATATAGGTTTTGAGGTTTTTGAGGTTCGGCGCGATTTCGTCCTCGTCGCCGCCCATGCGCTTGAGCAGGAACGCAACCTTGTCAAGCGTTGCCGTCTGCGAGCCCTTTTCGCCGCAGAGTTCGGTGATGTAATCGGAAACCTTGTAAAGGTTTTTCGACTCAATCAGCATGGTCTTGATCGTGTTGGGCATCAGTCGCGAGAAGCCGTAGTCGCGGTATTCGTCGGGCGAAGCGCCGGTCAGCTTCATGATGTCCATGTAGCAGTCGTTGATGTTGTTCAGCGAGGACTCAACCTGGCGGATAATGTCCGCAAACTGACCGAGACCGACCTCGATGCGCAGCGTATGCTCGCCGGGCGTGAGATAGAATTCAAACTCGGTCGTGCCGTCGTTCAGCTTTCTGCACTGCCAGTCCTTTGAATAGTCAAAGCGTATGTTGTAGCATTCTTTAAACGGCACCTTGCCGTCCAGGTAAACCGTGCGCGAGGTGAACATACCCGAAAGGTCGTTCTGCTTGCTGCGCAGGGCGATGGAATAGAAGCCTTCGGTCTGCACGCTGAAATTATATTCGACCCACTGTCCGACCGTCTTCATGTTCTCGTTGCCGCCCATGAAATTGAGCCGCTGTACAGTCGGGTCCTGCGGAGAAGTGATTGCACTCGTGCGGTCGGTCAGGGGGTAAATCGACTCGTCGGACTGATACGTCGGGAATTCCGCCTCGATTTTGACCGTATCGCTTCCCTGCTTGTATGTATGCTGCGCTTTATACGCTTCGTAGGTCGGGATTTCCTCGGCGGGCGTCAGGATAATCTCCTTTACGCTCATCGGCTCGCGCGTTGCTTCAAGCGAGACCGAGTTCTCGCCCTTGACGAAGTAGAACATGAGCGGGTCGGTGTAGTAGCCGGTCGAATCCTTGACCGTGTAGGTCGTCCAATCTATGGCGTTGAGGTTATCCGGGCGGAGATCGTTGCCCGAGAGGTCCTTGCGGAAGCCGCCCTCGCTCTCGTATTTCGGCGCCCACTTTTTCGAAATCGTCACCGAGCGCGCCTCGGAGAACGGAACCTTGCCGTTGACGTAAAGGATACGCTCGACGTCGGTCGATTTTTCTTTTTCGCCCTCGCCGAGCTTGGCGTTGCCGGGATAGCAGACAAGCTGAATGCTGTACATTCCCGTTTCGGGAACGTCAAACTTCCAGGTCACCTTGCCGCTGTCGGACGTGTAGAGCGAATACGCCCCGTCGTTTGCGACGTTGAAGAGCGACTCCGCCTCCGCGTCGGTCGTGGACTCGGCGTCAAACTTGTTCGCGTCCACAACGACCGTCGAGGACGCCGCCTTTTTATCGGCGTGCCGCTCGAGATATTTCTCATAGTCGGACGTGTTCAGGATCTCGTTCCATTCCTGCATGGTACGCCGCGGGGACGCATCGGTATCGGCTTTCACGCCGTCCGCCGCAAAGGCGGCAGGCGTGAGACACCCGCATACCGTCAGCAGGGCGAGAACAAGGCTCAGCACTCTTGACAGCTTGGCTCTCATCATAACTCAAAACCTCCAAAAAACATACGCTGAAGTACAGCGTGCCGCATACGCGCGCACGCACGCGCATAGGACAAAAAAATTTCGGAACTCCCGCAAAGGCTGCCGCCGCGCGGAAGTCCCCGAAAGGCAAAATGCACAAGCCGTGCGGAAAAATCTCTCGCCGCGAACAACTATGTACAAAATAGCCATAAATGTACTCGTACATTCTAACACAGCCGCCGAAACTTGTCAAGAGCGCGCGGAAGCGCAATTTTGCCCGTTCGGCGGCTGTGCGGGCATTTTCCGCTACCTTTTATATTTAATAACGGCATTTTTGATTTGCCGGCGCGGTGCCGGCCATGACTCTGCCCCACAGGAATCGCATTGAAAAGTTATTTAAAATAACATTTTTGGCGCAAAAAGTCGAGAAAATGCGCGTATTTTTAAAAAAAATTTATGTGCACTTCGCCGAGTTTATTTTAAATAACAAATTTTACACTGTTTTTGGTCGATTTTACGCTTCGGAACACGGCGAGCGGGTATGCGCAGATTGCACAAATTTCGAGCTTTTATTTCTACAATTATACAAGTTGCACAGAGGTGTTCTTGTGCAAATCGCGCGTCTGTGAAATTCGAGCTTAAAGTTCTAATATTTCCCGATAATATTAGAAATCCCCGTGCCTGCTTGCACAGGCACGGGGATTGATTCCGATTTGACGTTTCAGTCCTCGGTCGAGTCGTGATGGTCGTGGTCATGGTCGCAGGCAGCGCATACCGCCGCCTCGTGAATGACAGGGTGGTCAATGCCCTGCTTCTTATAATAGTCGGCGAGTGCCGCCTTGACCGCTTCTTCGGCAAGTACCGAGCAATGCACCTTGACCGCCGGCAGACCGCCGAGTGCCTCGATGACCGCCTTGTTGGTCAGCGTGAGTGCCTCGTCGATGCTCTTGCCCTTGATCATCTCGGTCGCCATTGAGGAGGTCGCGATAGCAGCGCCGCAGCCGAAGGTCTTGAACTTGGCGTCGGTGATGATACCGTTGTCAATCTTCAGATACATCTTCATGATGTCGCCGCACTTGGCGTTGCCGATTTCGCCGATGCCGTCGGCGTTCTCAATCTCCCCGACGTTTCTCGGGTGGGTGAAATGGTCCATGACTTTTTCACTGTATAACATACTCATATCTCTGTTCTCCCTTCTTAAACCTTGTGCGCTTTCAGCGCCTCTTCGTAGAGCGGGCTCATATCGCGCAGCCGCTTGATAATCGGCGGCAGTTTTTCCAGAATATAATCCGCGTCCTCCTTGGTCGTCTCGCTTGAAATCGAGAGGCGGAGCGAGCCGTGCGCGCGCTCATGCGGTACGCCGATGGCGAGCAGAACGTGCGACGGGTCGAGCGATGCCGAGGAGCAGGCAGAGCCGGTCGACGCGCAGATTCCCTCTGCGTCGAGCAGCAGCAGCATACTTTCGCCTTCGATGTACTCAAAGCCGATGTTGAGGTTGCCCGGCAGGCGGCGGCTGTCGTCGCGCGTGCCGTTCAGCGTGCTGTGCGGAATTTCGGCGAGAATCTTATCGCGCAGATCGTCGCGCAGCTCGGCGACGCGCCGCATCGCGGGCAGATTTGCGTAGGCGTTTTCAACCGCGGTCGCAAGCCCGACGATGTAGGGCATATTTTCGGTGCCGCCGCGCTTGCCGCGCTCCTGTCCGCCGCCGTCGATGAGGTTGGCGATGCGGACGCCCTTTTTGACATACAAAAGACCGATGCCCTTGGGCGCATGAATCTTGTGTCCCGAGAGCGAAAGCAGATCGACGCCGAGCTCTTTCACCTTGACGTCGAGCGAGCCGAACGCCTGCACGGCGTCGGTAAACATCAGCGCGCCGTGCGCGTGCGCGACTTCCGCGATTTCCGCAATCGGCTCGACCGTGCCGATTTCGTTGTTGGCAAGCATAATCGCGACCACTGCGGTCTTGTCGGAAATCGCCGCCTTGACTTCGTCAATCGAAACGAAGCCCTCGGCGTCCACGCCGACGTAGGTGACGGTAAAGCCCTCTTTTTCGAGCGCCGCGCAGGTGTGCAGCACCGCGTGATGCTCGATAGCGCTTGTGATGATGTGCGTTCTGCCCTTCTGCCGTCCGGCATAGGCAGCGCCCTTGATTGCCCAGTTGTCCGACTCACTGCCGCAGGAGGTGAAGTAAATCTCCTTCGGGTCGGCGCCGAGGCAGGCGGCAATCCGCGCACGCGCATTCTCCAGCGCAACGGCAGCCTCGCGTCCGAGCGCGTGCAGGCTTGAAGGATTGCCCCACTTTTCGGTGAGCCAAGGCTTCATCGCCTCAAAAACTTCTTTCGACACCGCGGTCGTCGCCGCGTTGTCGGCATAAACAAATCGTTTTTCCACTTTGATTGTTCCTTCTTTGTCTTCTTTTACTGTCTTCTATGTCCTTGCCATCCGCGCGGCACACCGTCCGCGGGACGCCGGAATAATTTCGTTCCTTGTTATTATATACCGATTTAGTAGGAAAAGCAAGCATTCTTAATAAATTTTTGATTTTTGCAAAAACTTCTGTCAAGATTGACATTGCGCGATGTATACTTTATAATAAAAATGAATAAAACAGCGGAGGAATTTCCTATGTACAGCATCGGTATCGACCTCGGCGGAACCAACATCGCCGCAGGTATTACGGATTCGGACGGACACATCGTATATAAAGCATCGGTTCCCACCGGCGCATCGCGCCCGCGCGAGGAAATCATCGACGACATCGCCGCGCTCTGCCGCACGCTCTGCCGTGACGCGAAAGTTCCGTTTGACTCCATCAGGCAGGTCGGCATCGCCGTTCCCGGCGGCGTGGACGCAGCGGCGGGTGAAATCCTGTTCACACCGAATATTCCCTTCTCGGGCATCAATATCCGCGATATTCTCTCGAAAAAACTCGACGGCAAGCCTGTTCTTCTCGCCAACGACGCAAATGCCGCGGCGCTTGCCGAAGCGCGCGCGGGCGCTGCCAAGGGCGCGAAGAATGCCGTCATGATTACGCTCGGCACCGGCATCGGCGGCGGCATTGTCATCGACGGCAAAATCTACACCGGCTCAAACGGTCTTGCGGCGGAGCTGGGGCATTTCGTCATCGAAAAGGGCGGTGTTCCCTGCGGGTGCGGGCGGCGCGGCTGCTTTGAGGTCTACGGCTCGGCAACGGCACTGATTCGCATGACGAAAGAGGAGCTTGACCGCTGCTTTATGAGCGGCGAAGCCACACTGATGGCGGAGAGCCGCAAGCTGAATGCGCGCGTCGCGTTTGACGCCTATCGCGCGGGCGACGCCGCCGCAAAGCGCGTCATTGACAAGTATATCGGCTATCTTGCAAGCGGCATCGCGTCGCTTATCAACATCTTCCAGCCCGAGGTCTTTATCATCGGCGGCGGCGTCTCGAACGAAAAGCAATTTCTGCTCGATTTGCTCCGTCCGCTCGTCGACGCAGAGGACTTTGCCAGGGACGCGGCAAAGCGCACCCGCCTTGTTATAGCCACCTGCGGCAACGACGCCGGCATCATCGGCGCGGCAATGAACGAATAAAACAGCAGTCGAAACGGCAAGCGTTTCGACTGTTGCAAGTGCGTTTGTTCGCACCGCGCTCACCGCGCGCGCACTTCAAGGTGTAAAAAGGCACGGCAAAGCCGCGCCTTTTTACGGAACACCTATTTATACTTTACTTTCCGCAAATTTGTGACGAATTACCCCAAATTTAAGAAAGAAGATTAAATAATGAAAAAAATCATGCAATGGGTCGGGCTTGCGCTCGTCCTTGTCGGACTGCTCTACATCATCGTTTTGCAAAAGGGCGGCGCGGAGTTCGGCGTACTGACCAAGCCCGCCGTCTTTGCCCTCTTGCTCTGCTCGGGCGCGGGCGCACTGCTCTTCGGCGAGTTGCTCGGCAAGCTCGATTCCGCCGAAAAGCGCATTTATAATTTAGAGGAAGAAATCCGCCGCATGAAAGGCGGCAAAAGCGCCCCCGATTCGGGCATTTCACCGTCGCCCGACGGCACGGACAGAGACGAAAGCAATTCTTGAGCGCGAGGTGAAAGCCGATGCAATACCGCCATGCAATCACGCTGAAAAACGGCGTCTCCTGCATTCTGCGAAGTGCCGTTCCCGACGACGCAAAAGCCGTTATCCGACATTTGACCGCGGTCTATGCGGAGACCGACTTTCTCTCGCGCTACCCGGACGAAGTCAACTTCACCGAAGAGGAAGAACGCGCGTTTCTCGCGGGGTTTGAAAGCAGCGATAATTCTCTGTTTCTCGTCGCCGATGTCGGCGGCAGCGTCGTCGCCACCGCCGGATTCCAGCCCTATGCGGCGAGCAGCAAGCTCCGCCACCGCGCCGTCCTCGATGTCGCGGTGCAGAAAGACTTTTGGGGATTAGGGCTCGGCTCGGCGATGCTCGGCGTGCTGCTTGACGAAGCAAAGCGTGCGGGCTTTGCGCTGCTGGAACTTACGGTGATTGCGGACAATGCCCGCGCCGTCGCCCTATATGAAATGTTCGGGTTTCGCACCTGCGGGACGCTTGAAAAGGCGTTTCGCCTGCGCGACGGCAGCTTTCAGTCCGAGTTTTTGATGTCGCGCGAAATCTGATTTTCCCCCGCCGCCTGCCGCGGCGGGGATTTTTTGTACAGTTTTGCGAAATTCGTTGTCCAAAATGCAGGATTTTGCACAAGTTTGTTCATTTTTTGCCGCGTTTTTACCTTAAAATGATGATTTTTTATGAAAACATGAATCTTTTCAAAAAAATCTTGCAATATACGCAAAAATATGCTACAATCGTAGCATCACATTTTTTCTTTCTCGGAGGCTTTGGGAAATGGGACTTACACTGACCGAAAAGATCCTGCGCGCGCACGTCGTTGACGGCGAGTTCAAGAAAGGCGCGGAGATCGGTCTGAAAATCGACCAGACGCTGACGCAGGACGCGACCGGCACGATGGCGTACATCGAATTTGAGGCAATCGGCATTCCGCGCGTGCGCACCGAGCGTTCGGTCGCCTACATCGACCACAACACGCTGCAAAACGGCTTTGAAAACGCGGACGACCACCGCTTTATCGGCTCGGTCGCCAAGAAGCACGGCATCTATTTCAGCCGTCCCGGCAACGGCATCTGCCATCAGGTGCATCTTGAACGCTTCGGCGTGCCCGGCAAGACGCTGATCGGCTCGGACAGCCATACGCCGACCGGCGGCGGTCTCGGTATGCTCGCGATGGGCGCGGGCGGCCTCGACGTCGCGGTTGCGATGGGCGGCGGCGCGTACTACATCACCTACCCGAAGGTTGTCAAAATCGAGCTTGTCGGCAAACTTCGTCCCTGGGTCTCCGCAAAGGACGTCATTTTGGAGGTCCTTCGCCGTCTGTCGGTCAAGGGCGGCGTCGGCAAGGTCATGGAATATGTCGGCGAGGGCGTTAAGACGCTTTCGGTCCCCGAGCGTGCGACGATTACCAACATGGGCGCAGAGCTCGGCGCGACCACCTCGATTTTCCCCTCCGATGAAATCACGCGCAAGTTCCTTGCCGCCGAGGGGCGCGAGGAAGTCTGGAGCGAGCAGAAAGCCGACGACGATGCGGTCTACGACGAGGAGCTGACCATCGACCTTTCGACCCTCTCCCCGATGGCTGCCTGCCCGCACTCCCCCGATAATGTAAAATCCGTCGACGAACTCGGCGAAATGAAGATTGACCAGGTCTGCATCGGCTCCTGCACGAACAGCTCGCTCGCCGACATGATGAAGGTCGCCCATATTCTGAAAGGCAAAACCGTCGCGCCGAACGTCTCGCTCGCCATTGCCCCCGGCTCAAAGCAGGTTTTGAATATGCTCGCCGAAAACGGTGCGCTCGCCGACATGATTGCGGCAGGCGCACGCGTGCTGGAATCGGCTTGCGGCCCCTGCATCGGCATGGGACAGTCGCCGAACTCCGCGGGCATTTCGCTGCGCACCTTCAACCGCAACTTCCTCGGGCGCAGCGGCACCAAGGACGCGCAGGTCTACCTCGTTTCCCCCGAGGTCGCCGCGCTCTCCGCGATCAACGGCTACCTCAGCAACCCGACAACGCTCGGCGAGATGCCCGAAATCAAGATGCCCGAGAAATTCCTCATCAACGATAACATGGTCGAACTGCCCGCCGCCGAGGAGGACGCAGACAAGGTCGAAATTCTGCGCGGTCCGAACATCAAGCCCTTCCCCGAGACGCACCCGCTCGAAAACGAGATTGCCTGCAAGGTCTCGCTCAAGGTCGAGGACAACATCACGACCGACCATATCATGCCCGCAGGCGCGAAGATTCTCCCCCTGCGCTCCAACATTCCCGAAATCTCGAAGCACTGCTTTGAGGTCGTCGACGAAGCCTTCCCCGCGCGCGCCAAGGCACTCGGCAAGAGCGTCATCGTCGGCGGCACAAACTACGGTCAGGGCTCGTCGCGCGAACACGCGGCGCTCGCGCCGCTCTACCTCGGCGTCAAGGCGGTCATCACCAAGAGCTTTGCCCGCATTCACGCCGCAAACCTCATCAACGCCGGCATTCTGCCGCTGACCTTTGCAGACCCCGCCGACTACGACAAAATCGCCGAGGGCGACGACGTCACGCTTTCCGACATCTTTGAGGCGGTCGAGCGCGGCAGCATGACACTCTCGACCGCAAAGGGCGAAAAAATCGAACTGGTCTGCGCATACTCGCCCCGTCAGATTGCGATTTTGAAAGCGGGCGGACTGCTCCCCTACACCAAAAGCGGAAAATAAAGAAGAACAGAGGCTGTCATGAACGAATCCATCAAAAATGCAACCGCGCAGTTTGAAACGCTGCTGCGCGAACAGATTGAACGAACAAAACGTATGGAAGAACTGTCGAAGCCGGTCGATTATGCCGCGCTCGACAAACTGGTTATCGGCGTCTGCGACGGCGACGGCATCGGTCCGATCATCTGCCGCGAGGCGACCCGCGTGCTTGAAACCCTGCTCGCCGACAAAATCGCCGCAGGCAAGGTCGAGATTCGCCGCATCGAGGGGCTGACGCTTGAAAACCGCATGGCGCAGGGCAAGAGCATTCCCGACGACGTGCTGGCGGCAATCAAGGAATGCCACGTCCTGCTCAAAGGACCGACCACCACGCCCAAGGGCGGCACCGGCGCAAAGGAACTCGAGAGCGCCAACGTCGCGCTCCGCCGCGAGCTGGATTTGTTCGCCAACGTGCGCCCCGTCGCCGTCCCCGAGGAGGGCATCGACTGGACCTTCTACCGTGAGAACACCGAGGGCGAATATGTACTCGGCAGCCGCGGCGTCGAGATTCCAGGCGTACTGGCATGCGACTTCAAGGTGACGACCGACCTCGGCACCGAGCGCATCGCACGCGCCGCCTACGAATTTGCACGGAAAAACGGCAAAAAGAACGTCGCCATTGTCACCAAGGCGAACATCATGAAGAAAACCGACGGCAAATTCGCGCGCATCTGCCGCGAGCTTGCCGAGCGCGAATATCCCGAGCTTGTCCTCGAGGACTGGTACATCGACATTATGGCGGCAAACCTCGTCAATCCCGCGATTCGCTCGAAATTTGAGGTCTTCGTCCTCCCCAACCTCTACGGCGACATCATCACCGACGAGGCGGCGCAGATTCAGGGCGGCGTCGGCACGGCGGGCAGCGCCAACGTCGGCGGCAGATACGCCATGTTTGAGGCGGTACACGGCTCGGCGCCCCGCATGATTGAGGAGGGTATCGGCGAATACGCCAACCCCGCCAGCATCATCAAGGCGGACGAAATGCTGCTCCGCCACGTCGGCTTTGCGGAAGCTGCCGACAAACTCGCGGCGGCTATGCAGAAATGCACCGCCGACAAATCGCTCAACATGACCGGCGACAAAAACGGCTCAACCTGTCGCGAATACGCGAACAAACTGCTCGCGTACATCTCTGAAGACTGATTCGCATACAATTTTTAGGTAACGGCGCAAATTCGGCTGATAAGAAGATGGCGCTCAAACCCGAAACGGCGGTCACGTCAGAAAGGAAAATCAATGTCTGAATTTGCATATATCAACGACCTTGCAAAAAAATGCGCGGAAACCGACTCCATCGACGCTGCGCTCTATGAAAAATACGACGTCAAGCGCGGTCTGCGCGACCGCAGCGGCAAGGGCGTCCTCACGGGTCTTACCGAGATCTCCTCGGTGCACGGCACCAAGGAGGAA
>SFNW01000061.1 GCA_004554105.1 Clostridiales bacterium
ACGCCGCAAAAATACTATTTTACCGACATCGGACTGCGAAACGCCCGTATCAACTTCCGTCAAATTGAAGAGAATCACACGATGGAAAATGTCATCTTCAACGAGCTGCAAGGGCGCGGCTTCAATGTAGATGTAGGGCTGGTAAGCGTCAATCAAAAGGACGAAAACAATATAAGCATTCGAAAGCAGTTTGAGGTTGATTTTGTATGCAGCAAAGGCTCAAAGCGATACTATGTGCAATCTGCCTTTGCTATCCCGGGCAGCGACAAACTGCGGCAGGAATCAAATGCTCTCTTGCGGATAGACGATGCCTTTAAAAAAATCATCATCGTTAAGGACACCCCTGCGCCTTGGTACACCGAAGAGGGAATCTTAATCATCGGTTTGTTCGACTTTCTGCTTCGTGCAGACAGTCTGGACATATAAATTGAGCTTCACGCACCAAACATAAAACGGGACTGCCGAAGCAGTCCCGTTTTTTATCGACCGAACAATTTGCAAATATCCTTGTACATATACAGCGAGCCGAGGATCATCAGCGGGCGACCGTCTTTCTTTGCGGCGGCGACGGCCTCACGCACGGCGGCGGGAATCGTCTCGCAGGGCGTTGCCTCGACGCCGCGGGCGCGGAAAACGGCGGCATACTCTGCCGCGGGGAGTGCGCGGGGATTGTCGGGCGTGAGCGTAAAGACGCGGGCGGCACGCTCGCAGAGAATATCCGCCATGGTTTCATAGGCTTTGTCGCGCATAACGCCGGTCAGAATGTCGACCTTGCCGTCAAAATCGGCTTTTACCGTGTCGATAGCGGCGCGGATGCCCTCCTCGTTATGCCCGCCGTCGAAAATGACGACCGGGTCGCGCGAAAGCAGCTCGAAACGCGCCTGCCAGCGCGTTTTTTCCATGCCGCGGCGCAGTGCGTCCTCGCTGATCGAAAATCCGATGCCGCGCAGCGTGTCGACGACCTCGCAGACGAGCGCGGCGTTGCGCGGCTGATACAGCCCGCAAAGTGCGGTGTGCAGTCCGCGCCGCGCCTTGTAATCGAAGGTAACGCCGCAAAGGTCGTGCGCGCCGACCGTAATGGCAGTCGGGTCGACTTTGCAGAGCGGTGCACCTTTTTCCTCGGCAACCCGCTCAATGACCGCCGCCGCCTCGGGCGCAAGCGCCGCCGTGCAGACCGGGCGACCTGCCTTGATGATGCCCGCCTTTTCAAAGGCGATCTTGTCGAGCGTATCGCCGAGCAGCTGCATGTGGTCGAGCGCGATGCCGGTGATGACCGAGCAAAGCGGCGATTCGATGACATTGGTCGAATCGAGCCTGCCGCCGAGACCGACTTCAAGGATAACAATGTCGCACCGCTTGCGGCGGAACACCTCAAAGGCAATGGCGGTGAGGAGTTCAAACTCGGTCGGCTTTTCCCCGAGCGCGTCGGCAAAGCCGCGCACGCGCTCGGTCGCACGGGCGAGCAGATCGTTTGACACGGGGACGCCGTCTATCGCGATGCGCTCGTTGAACGTGCGGACGTAGGGCGAGGTGAAGCTGCCGACACGATAGCCCGCCTCGTGCAGGATCGTCGACAGAAAAGCCGTCACCGAGCCCTTGCCGTTCGTGCCGGCAACGTGAATCACCGAAAGGTCGCGCTCGGGATTGCCCATCGCATCGCAGAGCGCACGAATGCGCGAAAGTCCCGGCATACTGCCCTTCCACGAAACCGAATGGATATATTGCAGTGCCTCGGTATAGTTCATGTTCGCTCCAGAAGCGCATAAAGCGCTTTGTTTTTCAAAATCAGTGTGAGAATCACAAATTCCAGCGAGCCGACGACGAGAATCGTCGGAATCCGCAGTGCCAGCGCGGGCAGCGGCGTGCCGAAATAGAGCCACAGACCGAAGCTCTTGACAAGCAGCGAGCCGACGAAGTACGCCGACACAATCGAAAGCCAAAGTCGCGGCTTTTCGGTAACACCGCGCTTGCCGAACAGCCCCGCCATGCAGCCGAACAGCCCCGCGCCGAGCGTGATGATCGGGTTGACGGCATAGCCGTGAATCAGACAGCCGAGCAGGTCGCCGACGACCGCTACAATCGCGCCGCAGACCGGACCGAACAGGTAGCCGCAGAGCAAAATCGGCGTGTTTTCAAAGCTGAAGCGCAGAAAATCGTTGCCGATTTGCAGCAGTTTCAGGACGGCGCTGAGCGCGGCGAAGAGCGCGAGGCGCGCGAGCAGGCGGGTGGAAAAGAGTTTTTTTGCGTTTGACATGGAAATACCTCCGTCATAGAGCGGTATCCCACACTCGTAACGGAGGTATTGCGGCATAAGTCGTAAAATCCGTACAGCGGGATGCAGAAGACGCACCGCAGAGGCGGCAAACCTGCCGTCCCATTTCGTCCGTCCCGCAACTCCCCGTCGGTTCGGCACTCAACGCGCGTATTCCTACTCTGTAAAATCGAATCCTATTATACGACGAATCCTGCGATTATGCAAGACTTTTTTCGATATTTTCAACCTCGGCGAGAAAAGCCTCTGCAGACGCGTCGGACGGCATACGGAAATCGCTGCGCGGCGACAGCGTAACCGAGCCGACCTTCGGGCCGTCGGGCAGGCAGGTCCGCTTGAACTGCTGTGCAAAGAAGCGGCGGACGAACATCTTCAGCCATGCGGCAATCGTCTTTGCGTCGTATTCGCCCGCAAAGGCATAAAGCGCAAGTCGGAAAATCTTGCGCGGGCGGCAGCCCATGCGCACCATGTGATAGAGGAAGAAATCGTGCAGCTCGTAAGGACCGACAATCTGCTCGGTCACCTGCGAGATTACGCCGTCCTTCGGCGGCAGCAGCTCGGGGCTGACCGGAGTTGCGAGAATGTCGAAGAGCGCGGCGGAAAGCGCGTCCCTGCCCTCGGCTTTGTAGCGTTCGGCGGCGCGGCGCACGATGTGGCGCACCAGCGTTTTCGGCACCGAGGCGTTGACGCCGTACATCGACATGTGGTCGCCGTTGTAGGTCGCAAAGCCGAGCGCCAGCTCCGAGAGGTCGCCCGTGCCGACGACAAGCCCGCCCTCCTTGTTGGCGAGGTCCATCAATATCTGCGTGCGCTCGCGTGCCTGACAGTTTTCATAGGTGACGTCGTGCGTCTCGGGATTCTGCCCGATGTCGCGGAAATGAATGTCGACCGCCTCCTTGATGTCGATGTCGGAGAAGGTCGTGCCGAGCGTGCGCGAGAGGGTCTCGGCATTGGATTTCGTGCGCTTCGTCGTGCCGAAGCAGGGCATCGTCACGGTGTGAATGTCGGTCATCGGGCGACCGAGCAGCTCGCAGGCGCGCACCGCGACGAGCAGTGCAAGGCAGGAATCCAGCCCGCCCGAAAGCCCGAGAACGAGCGACTTTGCGTGCGCCGCCTGCATCCGGCGGGCAAGCCCGCGCGACTGGATTTCGAGAATGCGGTCGCAGCGGTCGTTTTTCTCACCGTCGTCGGCGGGGACGAAGGGGTGACGGTCGACAAATCGGGTGAGCTTCGTCTCGCAGACGCCGCCCGCCGAAAACGTGACGCGCGCATAGCCGCCCGAGGCAAAGTCGGCAAAGGTATTCATCTTGACGCGCTCGAGCGCGAGCTTTTCGCAGTCGATTTCGCTTAACGTGAAGCTGTCTTGCGCAAAGGGCTTGCTCTCGGCAAGCACCGCGCCGTTTTCGCAAATCAGGTTGTGCCCCGAGAACACGAGGTCGGTCGAGGACTCGCCCTCTCCCGCATCGGCATAGACATAGGCGCAGAGCGCGCGGGCGCTGCTCGTCTGCACGAGCATACGGCGGTAGGAATCCTTGCCGACCAGCTCATTGGAAGCCGAGAGATTGCAGATCACCGTCGCGCCCGCCGCCGCATGGCGGAGCGAGGGCGGCGCGGACACCCACAAATCCTCGCAGATTTCGACCGCGAGGACGAATGCGGGGACTTCTTCCATGGTGAAAAGCTGCTTCGTGCCGAGCAGAATATCAAAGCCGCAGACGCTGACCGGAACATTTTCGGGCAGAGCCGGCGCGAAATGGCGGCTCTCGTAAAACTCGCGGTAGTCGGGAATATGGCTCTTCGGCACGAGTCCGAGCAGTCTGCCGTCCGTGACGACGGCGGCGCAGTTGTAAAGGCGGTTGCCGTAAGCGTAGGGCAGACCGACGAGCGTCAGCACCGAGCAGCCCTTCGACCCCGCAATGACGCTGCCGAGCGCGGCTTCCGCATCGGCGAGCAGCTTGGTCTGGAAAAAGAGGTCGGCACAGGTGTAGCCGGTGAGAAACAGTTCGGGCAGAACAAGCAGCTTTGCCCCTGCCTTATCGGCGCGCCGCATGGCGTCGAGTACCGCCGCCGCATTTTTTGCGGGGTCGGCGAGCGTCACGGCGGGACTGTACGCCGCGACCTTTACAAATCCGTCTTTCATGTTGTGTTCCTTTATATCAGATTTGCCGCCCTGTGGGGCGGATAGATTGAGCAATTCGTTTTTATCATTATAACACAAAAGTAACGAATGTAGGCATTTTTGCGTATTTTTTGCAAAAAAATCGCGGTCTAACGCTCTGTGCGGCGTTTCCGACAGTTGCAAACGCAAAAAAGTCGGCTGCGCCGACTTTTTTGTATCTTTATTCCCGTTCGACCTTTTTTTTGCGGACGTCCTCTCCGCAGAAGACGAGCGGCGTGTATTCGCCGAACAGGCGCGAGGCGATGCGCTCACCGTAGCGCGCGGTCAGTTCCGCCGCGCTCAGGTTGGTGCTGATGACGGTCGACAGCCCGCGAATCAGGCGGGTGTTGACAATGTCGTACAGGCAGGCGTTTGTAAACGCGCTGCCGAACTCCGCGCCGAGGTCGTCGACAATCAGCAGTTCAACCGTGAGATAGCGGTCGGTGTCGTCGGGCGTACCCTTGAATTTTGCGCCTTCAAACGCGGAGAAAATATGCGTCGCCGTATCGTACAGCACATCGCAGCCGCAGTCGATAACCGTCTTGGCAATCGCGCTCGATAAGTGCGTCTTGCCCAGCCCCGTCCCGCCGAGGAACAGCAGCGAGCCGCTCTTTTTCGGCACGAAATGCGCCGCAAAGTCGCGCGCGGTCTCGAAATTGTGCTTCATGCGTGAAAAGACCGCAGGGTCGTTTTTGTAATAGTCGAGCGAAAAGCTCTCAAACGACTGCGTGGCGACAAGCCGCGCGACGCCCGCCGTCTCATAGCCGCGAAGCGTCAGCGCACGGCGGAAGCAGGAACACATCTTTCCGTCGACAAAGCCGGTGTCGCCGCAAAGCTCGCACTCGTATTTCACATCGCTGTAATCGGCGGGATAGCCGTTCGCGCGCAACAACTCGGTGCGCGCACTGCGCAAATCTTCGGTCTCGCGGCGGATTTTCGCAATCCGCGCTTCCAGTCCCTCGCGCCCTGCCATTGCCGCGCCCATGATGCGGCGTGCAGTGTCGGCAAGCGCGGCGTCCAGCTCGGCAACGCCCTCTACCTTTTCGGCAAGTTCTTTTTGTCGCTGCTCCGCCCTTTCCCGAGCAAGGAGAGGCTTCTTTTCAAATTCTTCCCGAAGCGCGTAGTAGTTTTCGTTGTTGTAACTCATGTTTTGTCCCCCGTGCCGCCGTAGGAGCGGCGCAGTGCTTTTTCAAAAAAGTCGTCCGCATCGAAGCTCTGCGGCTTTTTGCCGCCGTCGGGTTTTCCCGCGCTTTTTTTGCCGCCCTTGGCGTTTTCGACATCGGCGGGCGTCTTATATCCCGCCTCGTGCCATGCGCGCAAAATCGACGCGGCGTAGGCGATCGACGGCTTGCCGGTCGCGTTTATCGTCTTTTCGTAGGCGAGCGAAATCATATCCTCGCCGTAGCCGTATTCGTCAAACCACGCATTCAGCGCGGCGCTTTCCCGCGCGGTCAGCGCCCGCGCGCCCAGCCCGAACAGTCTGCGCACGACGCCCTCGTTCGACTCGCTGCTCTCGCGCTGCCGAAGCCACTCTTCGAGCGCCTCGGGGGTGGTGATTCCCTTGTCGATAAGGTCGTAGGCGACTTTTTCGACATAGCGCAGCGGCTTTTCCTTTTTGCAGACAAAATAGCCGACAAGGCTCAGGATAAACTCACCCGACAGGCGGAGCGAGGAATAGAGCGATGCGACAATCTCGATTTCGCTCTCGTTGAAAATCCAGCCCGCGGTCTGCTGCGCCGCGTCGAGCAGCGAGCGGAACTCGGCATTTTCATTTGCAACCCTGCAAAGTTCCGCCGCATTCAGCCGCATTCGCCGCTTTTCGCGCAGTTGCTTTTTATCGGTCTCGGCAGCGTCCCGTGCGGTCGCTTCGCTTTGCTTTGCCGCGTCGGTCTGCCGTCTCGATACGCCAAGGAGACCCGCGCCGCGCCAGAATTTGACCGAGGAGCGCACCTCGCTCTCGGAGAGTGCCAGCGCGTCTGCGGCGTCCTTCGGCTCAAAGTCGCGCCCGTCCGCGTCGCAGAGCGCGGCGTAGACCAGTACGCGCAAATCCGACGCGTCCGCGTCGGCAAGCAGAGGCTCGACGGCGCGCGGCAGGATTGGATTGTTCTGTTTTCCGTCGATCTTCAGCTTCATCTTTAAACTTCCGCGTCGTCCGGTTTCTGCGCGGCGCGCATTTTATAGGTAAGCTGCATCAGCGCGTCGCCGATATGTACATTCTGCACTGCCGTATTCGTGTGCGCAAGGTCAAGCTCGACATTGGTGAAGTTGAGAATGCCCGCAATACCAAGCTCGGCGAGCTTTTCCGCCGTCTCCTTGGCGTAGGCGCGCGGCAGGGTCAGCACCGCGAGGTCGACGCGGTTCTGCGCAATGTAATCGGCGAGTCGGTCGGTCGAATAAATGTGCAGCGAGCCGAACTCTGTGCCGACGAGCGACGGCGCAACGTCAAACAGCGCGGTCAGCGTGATGCCGCGCTTGGCAAACATCGGACTGCCGACCAGCGCCAGTCCGAGATGCCCCGCGCCGATGATAATCGCGCGATAGCCCTCGTCCACACCGAGAATCTCGCTGATTTTCCCGTAAAGATACTTGACATTATAGCCGTAGCCCTGCTGTCCGAAGCCGCCGAAGCAGTTGAGATCCTGGCGAATCTGCGAGGCGGTGACATTCATCATCTTCGACAGCTCGCCCGAGCTGATGCGCATTCTGCCCGCTTCCTTCAGCTCGCGCAGGTATCTGAAATAGCGCGGCAGCCGCTTGATGACGGCAGGCGAAATGCGATACCCCTTTACTTTTTCCGAAGTCAGTTCTTCCATGGTTTCACCTCTTACCGAAAGTTGCATATCCTCAAACCGCCGAAGCGTTGAGGTCAGACGCGGCGCGTGCGCCGCACAGATATTCATAGTAGCCCTGCACGGCGACCATCGCCGCGTTGTCTCCGCAGAACGAGAGCGGCGGCAGGCAGAGCCGTACGCCGTGCGCCGCGCAGACCTTTTGCGCCGCGGCGCGCAGATGTGAATTGGCGCTGACGCCGCCCGCGACCACGACGGTTTTGAGTCCCGTTGCGTCGAGTGCCATGCCGAGTTTTTTGGACAGCGCTTCGGCAATGACGGTGGTAAACGAGGCGGCAAGGTCGGCACGGTCGATGGCCTCGCCGCGGTCGGCGGCGTTGTGAATCAGGTTGAGCGCGGCGGTCTTCAGCCCCGAAAACGAGAAGTCGAGCGTGTCGCCCGCAAGCGCGGGCGAGGGGAGCTTGTAGCGCGTCGGATTGCCCTCTGCCGCAAGGCGGTCCATCGCCGCGCCGCCCGGGTAGGGCAGCCCGATGACGCGCCCGATTTTGTCAAACGCTTCGCCCGCCGCGTCGTCGCGCGTCGAGCCGATTTCGTGAAACGACGCATAGCCGTCCACGATGTAAAACGAGGTATGTCCGCCCGACAGCACCACGCCGAGGAACGGCGGCTCGAGGTCTTCATACGCGGTATACGCCGCGGCAATATGTGCGCGGACGTGGTCGACGCCGACGAGCGGAATCCCGTTTGCGACAGCGAGCGACTTTGCAAAATTGACGCCGACAAGCAGCGCACCGATCAGCCCCGGGTGCGAGGTCACGGCGACAAGTCCGATGTCGGACAGCTTGATGCCTGCCGTATCGAGTGCTTCGCGCGTGATGCGCGAAACCGCCTCGATGTGCGCCCTGCCCGCAATCTCGGGCACGACGCCGCCGTAGAGACGGTGAACGTCAATCTGCGACGCGACGATGTCGGCGGCGATGCGCCGTTTCCCGCCGTCGAGTTCCGCGACGGCGGCGCTCGTCTCGTCACACGAGCTTTCAATTCCCAAAACGTACATAGTATTTCTCGCAAAAATGGATTTTCGGTTTTCCCTTCGGGGAAGCAATCATGTGTCGAAAAGTCCCTAAAAGCGGGCGGATATGGAATCCGCCCCTACGGGGAAAGCACATATTTCGTCGTAGGGCGGTGCTCTTGCTCCCGCCGCTTTCGCCTGCAATCATAGAAAACCGCCCGCGGTTTTCTACCGCATCTTTTCACTCTTCACTCTTCACTTTTCTCTATTCTCTCGCCTGCCTGCAGGCGAGAAATGGTACAGCACCGCGTCCTCGCGGGGCGCGGCATAGTAGTTTTTCCGCTCGCCGCAGGGCGTAAAGCCGCACTTTTCATAGAGTGCGCGCGCGGCGGCATTGCTCTTTCTGACCTCCAAAAAGATGTCGCCGGGCATCTTCGCCGTCAGTGCCGACACAAGCGCATAGCCGACGCCGCGCCCGCGCGCGGCGGGCAGCACCGCAACCGTCGAAATGTCGGTCTCACCTGCGACCGTGTACGCGCCGATATAACCGAGAAAGCCGCCGCCCGCCTCTTCGGCAACCAGCAGCGTGCGCTCGGGCGCGGCAATCATGGTTTCAAAATCCGCCGCGCTCCACGGAAAGGAGAAGCAGGCGGCTTCAAGCGCCGCTATCTCGGCAATGTCGCAAGCCTTTGCTTCGCGAATCCCGAAAGCGCTCATGCGTCCTCCCCGCCCTCTCCGTCCAATTCGGCAAACAGTGCGGGAAAGGTCTCGCGCATTGCGCGTTCGATGTCGGCAAAGCAGGCCTTGTAGCGCGCGAGGTCGCCGCCGTAGGGGTCGGCAATGTCGCCGAGTACGCGCACGCGCGACGCATATTCGGGAAACGCCGAAATCAGCGCTTGCGCGTGGGACGGCGAAATGGCGAACACGCCGTCGCACCGCTCGAAATCCTCGGCGGTAAACTGCACGGCGCGGTGACGGCGATAGTCGTTGCGCCCCTCGCTTGCAATCCCCGCCGCCTCAAGCGCGAGACAGGCGTTTTCGCTGATGGGTGCGCCGCTCTGCGCGGCGATGCCGCGGCTGCACGCGAAAAATCCGTGCGCCGCGCCGACATGGTTGAGCAGGGCTTCCGCCATCGGCGAGCGGCAGGTGTTGCCGGTGCAGACAAAGCAGTAAATACGAATATCCTTGGTGCGAATGTCCTTGATTTCAAAGACGTCGGTCTTGATTTGTCCCGCCATCGTGCGCCTCAATAGCCGAGCGCCGTGCCGAGGCTGTCGTCATTCTCCAGCCAATCGCGCACTTCGACTCTGCGGAAGTCTTCCTTGGTGTCGCGGATAACCACCCACTCGATGCCCGCGTTGATAATCATGCGCTTGCACATCATGCAGTTGGACGTGTCGGGCAGAATCGAGCCGTCGAGCGGCGAGGTGCAGCACATATAGAGCGTCGCGCCGAGCATTTCGGTACGGGGCGCGGCAATGATGGCGTTTGCCTCGGCGTGGACCGAACGGCAAAGTTCGTAGCGCTCGCCGCGCGGAATGTTCATCTCCTCGCGCTTGCAGGAATGCAAATCACTGCAATTTTTGCGTCCGCGGGGCGCACCGTTGTAGCCGGTGGCAACAATGCTGTCGTTCTTGACGATAATCGCGCCGAAGCGGCGGCGCAGGCAGGTGCTGCGCTCCGAGACGATCTCGGCGATGTCGAGATAATAGTTCTCCTTGGAAACTCTGTCCATCGTAGCCCTCCTTGAAGTCGCTTGGAGTCAGAAGCGGTAATTTTTCACGAATTCGGCAAATTCCGCCGCCGTCTCGGGGTGCTCGAGTGCCTTGACGAAATTCGCCTTGGCAAAGCCGAGCTTTGAGCCGATGTCGTAGCGGTCGCCCTCGAAAATCCTTGCGGTGATGCCGTGCGTCCGCGCAAATGCCGCCATCGCGTCGGTGAGCTGGATCTCGCCGCCCGCGCCGGGTGCGGTCTGTTCGAGAATCCCGAAAATCTCGGGGGTAAGCAGCACTCTGCCCAAGATGGCGAGATTGGAAAATTCCTCGCCCGGCTTCGGCTTTTCAATCATGTCGTCGACGAAAAATTCGTCCGTCGAGCCGTCAATCGGCGCGGCTTTCATCGAGCAGTATTTCGCAAGCAGCTCGCGCGGCACTTCCTTGACGCCGACCGCCGCACGCCCGTATTTTTCATAGGTGTCAATGAGCTGGCGCGTGACCGGCTTGCGGCTGAAAATGATGTCGTCGCCGTACAGGACGGCAAACGGCTCGTCGCCGATAAAATCCTTGGCGCGAAGCACCGCGTGACCGAGACCGCGCGGCTCTTTCTGCCGCAGAAAATAGACATTGGCGAGGTCGCACGCCGCGTGCAGAATGTCGCGATCGCTCTCGCGCCCCTTTTTGGCAAGCGCGGCGTCGTATTCGGGCGAATAATCGAAAAATTCCTCCATCGCCGTCTTGTCTCTGCCTGTGATGATGAGGACGTCGGTAATACCGCTGTCTGCCGCTTCTTTCACCAAATAGTAAATCGCGGGATAATCCATAATCGGCAGCATCTCTTTGGGAACGGCGCGCGAAATCGGCAGCATTCGCGTGCCGAGTCCCGCCGCAGGGATAATTGCTTTTCGGACCGGTTTCATTCTCTCCTCCATAAGTGGGTAGAACTACCCAAGATACATTTAACGTGTATATTATAGTATAACTTTGTGAAAAAAGCAACGCTTTTGCCGCCATTTTCGTATGAAATCCCGAAAGATTCGCCCCAATC
>SFNW01000062.1 GCA_004554105.1 Clostridiales bacterium
TTTGCCGCGACGGTCGGCGTCGGCATCGACCGGCTGATTGCGAAATACGGGCGCGTCTCTCCCGCAAAAGCCCTGCTCTTTCAGGCGCTCGGCGCGGAGCGGATCGAAGCTTTGTGCGACGTGTTCTGCGACGACGCCGCAAAGAAACTGAACGTCGGGCTGCGCCCGCGTTTCAGCCCCGGCTACGGCGATTTGCCGCTCGCTGCGCAAAAAGACATTTTCGCCGTTTTGGACTGCGGCAAGCGCATCGGGCTTTCCTTAAACGACAGCCTGCTGATGTCGCCCTCAAAATCGGTCACGGCGTTTGCCGGACTTTCGGGCGACGCAAACGAAACCCCGTCGCCCGCCGCGCGCTGCGCCGCGTGCGGCAAGCAGAACTGCGCATACAGAGGTGCACTATGACTTTTTCGGAACTGTTACAACGTGAAACCGTGATTCTCGACGGCGGCATGGGCACGCTGCTCCAGGCAAAGGGACTGCGCCCGGGCGAATTTCCCGAGCGCTGGAATCTCACCCACCCCGATGTCATCACCGCCATTCATAAAGCCTATTTCGACGCAGGCAGCCATGTCGTCGCGGCAAACACCTTCGGCGCAAATGCGCTGAAATTCTCGGACGCGGAGCTGGAAAGCATCGTTTCGGCGGCGCTTGCCAACGCCAAGGCGGCGCGGACGCAGAGCGTCTCGAATAAAGATAAATTCATCGCGCTCGACATCGGTCCGACGGGCAAGCTCCTGCGCCCGCTCGGCGACCTTGACTTCGAGGACGCGGTCGCCGTGTTTGCCAAAACAGTCCGTCTCGGCGTGAAATACGGCGCGGACCTCATTCTCATCGAGACGATGAACGACAGCTACGAGACCAAAGCCGCGCTGCTCGCCGCCAAGGAAAACAGCGACCTGCCCGTGCTGGTCTCCAACGCCTACGGCGAGGACGGCAAGCTGATGACCGGCGCGACCCCGGCGGCAATGGTCGCCCTGCTCGAGGGCATGGGCGCGGACGCCGTCGGCGCAAACTGCTCACTCGGACCGAAGCAGCTTCGCGGCGTCGCCGAGGAGCTGCTGGCAAACGCCTCGGTGCCGGTTTTGTTCAAGCCCAATGCGGGTCTGCCGAAATCGGTCGACGGCAAAACGGTATTTGATGTTACGGCAGACGACTTTGCCGCAGAAGTCGCCGACCTTGTCAAAAAAGGCGTGCGTGCGGTCGGCGGCTGTTGCGGCACGACGCCCGACTACATCGCCGCGCTCTGCAAGGCGACGGACGGCGTCGCTCCCCTGCCGCTCTCCGAAAAAAATCTCACGGTCGTTTCCTCCTACACGCACGCCGTCAAATTCGGCGATTCGCCCGTTCTCATCGGCGAGCGCATCAACCCGACCGGCAAAAAGCGCTTTAAGCAGGCGTTACTCGAAAACGACCTCGACTATATCCTCGCCGAGGGGGTCAATGAACAGGAAAAGGGCGCGCATATTCTCGACGTCAACGTCGGTCTGCCCGACATTGACGAGGTCAAAATGCTCGAAACCGCCGTCTGCGAATTGCAGGCGGTCGTCGACCTGCCCCTGCAAATCGACACGTCAAACGTCCGCGCGATGGAAGCCGCGCTCCGCCGCTACAACGGCAAAGCCATGGTCAATTCGGTCAGCGGCAAGCGCGAAAGCATGGAGGCAGTCTTCCCGCTCGTCAAAAAGTACGGCGGACTTGTCGTTGCGCTGACGCTCGATGAAAACGGCATTCCCGACACGGCGGACGGTCGGTTTGAGATTGCGAAAAAGATTCTCGAAACCGCGCGCGAATACGGTATCGAGCCGAAGAATCTCATCTTCGACACGCTTGCCATGACGGTCAGCGCGGATAACAAAGCCGCGCTCGCCACGCTCGGCGCACTGCGCCGCATCAAGACCGAGCTCGGCTGTCACACCTCGCTCGGCGTCTCCAATGTCTCCTTCGGTCTGCCGAACCGCGACGCGGTCAACGGCGTTTTCTTCGCGCTCGCGCTTGAAAACGGGCTGTCCGCCGCGATTATGAATCCTTATTCGGCGGATATGATGAAGACCTATTTCACCTACAGGGCATTAAAGGGACTGGACGAGAACTGCGCCGAATACATTCGCGCAGCCGACAGCTTTACCCCCGCCGCCCCCGCCGCCCCCGCCGCGCCGACTGCAGCCGCCGCGCCCGCAGACGCGGGACGCGCAGAAGCGTTTGCCTCGGAGCTGCAGCGCGCAATCGTCAAGGGCTTCAAGGACAAGGCGAGCGAAGCGACCAAGGCGCTGCTTGCGGACAAGCCGCCGCTTGAAATCGTGAACGGCGAAATCATTCCCGCGCTCAACACCGTCGGCGAGGGCTTTGAGAAAAAGACGGTTTATCTCCCGCAGCTTCTCATGAGCGCCGAAGCCGCGAAATGCGCCTTTGAAGTCATCAAGACCTCAATGGCGGGGAGCGGCGAAGCCGCGGCGGACAAGGGTGTTTTCGTCATCGCCACGGTACACGGCGACATTCATGACATCGGCAAAAACATCGTCAAGCTGCTGCTTGAAAACTACGGCTTCCGTGTCATCGACCTCGGCAAGGACGTGCCGCCCGAGGTCGTCACCCACAAGGTCGTCGAGCTGCACGCACCGCTCGCGGGATTGAGCGCACTGATGACGACCACCGTCCCCGCCATGGAGGAAACCGTCAGACTGCTGAAAGAGCGTGCGCCTTGGTGCAAGACCGTCGTCGGCGGCGCGGTGCTTACACAAGAATACGCCGATAAAATCGGCGCAGACAAGTACGCGAAGGACGCGATGGAAACCGTCCGCTACGCGGAGGAAATTGTCGCGGGAAAGTAAAGCCATGAAGTCGGGGCGCCGCCCCGCCCCCGCCCAAGGTGCTTTTTATATAAAGCGCCTTTTGAATCCGCAAAAATTTCAATCAGTAAGTGCAAAATACGGGAAACCGCATAAGCGGTTTCCCGTATTGTTTTATTCCTCTTCTTCGTCCTGTGCGGGCGCTTTTTTCGTTACGGTGACGCTTTCGACGCGGCGGTTTTCCACGCGGCAGTCGGCAAGCGTGAGCGCATCGGTTTCAAGCGAAAAGGTCGTGCCGTCGTCCGGCACCGAGCCGTAAAGCCCCATGACATAGCCGCCGAAGGTGTCGTACTCCTCTGTCGGCAGTTCGACCTTGAGCGTCTCGACAACGTCGTCGAGCGACGCGCCGCCGCGGATTTTCCATGTGTCCTCGGCAAGCTGAATGATGTCCGGCTCGTCAATCGGCGCGTCGGCGTCGTCATCGAACTCGCCGACAATCTGCGCAAGTAAATCGTTCATCGTGGCGATGCCCGACACGCCGCCGTATTCGTCCAGCACCACGGCAAAATGGTTTTTCGACTGTTTCATCTGACGGAACAGCACGTCGGCGCGGACGCCCTCGGGGACAAAGTACGCGGGGCGAACCGCCTGTGCCATCACGTTCTCGCGGCTCTTATCCCCGAGCGCGAAATAGTCGCGCGCCGAAAGCACGCCCTCGACGACGTCGACGCTTTCGCCGCAGACGGGATAGTGCGAATGTCTGCCCTCGATGATGGTCTTGTGCCATGTCTCCATGTCGTCCTCGACATAAAGCGGAATGATTTCGGTACGGTGCGTTGCCAGCTCGCCGACCGAAATATCGTCAAACTCAAACAGGTTATGTATGATCTCACGCTCGTCGCTGTCGATTTCGCCCTTGCGGCTGCCCTGGTCGGCGAGGTCCTTGATGTCCTCCTCATAGACCGTGTCGTCGGTCGCGCACGGGTCGATGCCGAGCAGGCGAAGCACGCCATTGGTCGACGCCGACAGCAGCCACACGACCGGCTTGAACAGCACCGACAGCCCGCCGATGACGCCCGCCATCGACAGCGCAAGTGCTTCCGCCTTTTTCATGGCGACGCGCTTCGGCACAAGCTCGCCGAAGACCAGCGTAAAGAAGGAAAGAATCAGCGTCACAATAACCAGTGAAAGCGTGTGAATCACGTCCTTGCCGATCAAGCCGCCCTCGCGGTACAGCGCATCCGCAAGGCGCGTTGCAAAGTTATCCGCCGCAAACGCGCTTCCGAAGAAGCCCGCCAGCGTAATCGCGACCTGAATCGTCGCTAAAAAGCGCGCGGGGTCGCCCGTCAGTTTGGCGAGGCGCGCCGCCTTTTTGTTGCCCTGTTCCTCAAGCTGCGCAAGACGCGCATCATTGACCGAAAGCACCGCAATCTCGGCGCAGGCAAAAAACGCGTTCAAGGCAATCAGCACAGCCTGCAGCATCAGCTGCCAGAATAGTTTCAAAGTTTTATCCTCCGTTTTCGGTTTGTTGACCGTTTCTCATTATCGTAAAATTTCAGTTGATAATAAAAAACGCGTCAACTGTTGAGACCGGAATACAAAAGGAAAAACTTCAGCTTGATTTTGCAGTATAAAGCATACTGCGATAAGTTCAAAGCCTTCCCATGTAAGTTCCCGTCAGCAGAGCCGGCGTCACTCATGTTTTGCTTGTCCTCCGTTTCTGATATGAATTTGACTTATACGGATATAAATCTACAGTATATAGTATATCACAAAGTCCTGAAAAATGCAACTGTTTTCGTCTGTGCAAACAGCACCGTTCACGACCGCTTATATGCTATACCGTAAACGGTTTGATTCCGATAGAATCGCAAAGAGATTCGGAAAAATTCTCATAAGAAAACTGCGAATCATTCCGCATTCGGCTTCGCGGTGATGTAAAGCGGCAAAAATACACGCAGTCACGGTCCCTCAATACCGAACATCAGACTGTCGTCCCGATAGACTGCAAGCTGTGCTTCCGCCCATGCGATAAACAGATCGTAGAAATGCGCGATTTCGTACCGATGCACCCGCACAAACGAAACGGGATTGTCCCTGACGCGCCGCAGCGCCGCATCGTCCGCGGCTTCGCCGCTCTGCATTGCAAGCCAAAGCAAATCAAATGCGCGGATATAGGGCAGCAGCGTCTCGCTTTCGGTATCGTGCAAAAGCATTTCTTTCACGTCTTTCAGCTTTCCGAGAATATCCGACATCATTTCCCACGGAATATAGTTTTTCGTCAGATAATACCGCGCGTCCATATACGGATAAAATTCCCGAACGGCAGGCAGGATAAAGCTTGCGCTCTCTTCGCCGATTTTCAGCACCGAAACCTCCGCCGCTTCTTCCGCATAGCCATACGGCACTGCGCAAAACAGAATTTCCGCGCCGCATTGCCCGTGTGCGCTGTAGCGAATATCAAATTTTTCTTTCTGCAATGCTTTTGAAATCATCACGCTGTGTACGAAACGGTCGGCGGGATTCGGATAAGCCTGCACCATTTCGGTAAAGCACATGCGCTTTTCGACGTCACCGCTTGCATACCCGTTTCGGCGCAGCCATTCAAACGCCTTGGCACACGGCATTCGCCCGAGCAGATCCATACGCGCCTCCCCGCCGTCAACGATATAACCGATTTTGTCCGCATTGTCTTTGTACACTTCGATGCAGTAAACAATCTCATAGCCCTCTCCCCTGACGGTCAGACAGCGATTTGCGCAAATCAGCGTTTCCCCGTCCAAAGCCTCCCGCAGGCAAAGGTATACGCGCCGAACGCTCTGCTCCGCCGTGCAGTCGCGATTTTTTCGCAGCGCGACCGTATACGCGCAGGTTTTGCCGTATTTCCCGTTTGCGGCATACAGCTTTCGCAGAGACCAGATGGAATCGCGCATCTGCTGGAGCTTTGCATTCAGCTGCACCGCGCGGTTTCGCATCGTCACATACGCCCTGTCGTACAGATTTGCAGGGAAAATGCCGCGCCGCAGCTCCGCATCGTACAGGACAAGCTCCCGCTCCGCGGCAATGGCATACAGCGCAAGCAAAACCGACCGCACCGCTTCGTAGGAGGTCGAAACCGAAAGGTAATCGACCTTTTGCTGCGGCGTATGCAGGATTTTCACATGGCACAGCCGCTTGCCGCCGTCGGTCGTTGTCGCCGCCTCGATATCGGCTTTCACGCGATGCGCGTCAAAGGGGAGCATGCACGAGTCGGCATGATTCCCGCGCCATTCGCTTGCCGTGTTTTCGGTAATCGCCCGATGAATGAAGTCAACCGCCGGCTCTTCCCCCGTTACCGCCGCGGTTTTATACACATACAGCCTGTAAAGCACCGCTGTCACCTCCGAACATCAAGATTTTCAAGTCCCGCCGTGTTTCAAGAACGCGTCGCGATGCGCTTCAAAAAAATCAAAATACCGTCGGACATTCTCAAGTTCTGTCCAATCTCTCGTTTCTACGGGGCTTGCGTCCAAATCATAAATCATCGCGCCCTCTATTGACAGGAGAATCGGCGAATGGGTTGACAGAACAAACTGACAGCCGAAATGCCGCGCCGAATCGGCAATGTATTGACTTAACTCCTGCTGCAGCGCAACAGACAGGCTGTTTTCCGGCTCGTCCAGAAGATAGAGCGCGTTTTCGGTGATGTGGTCGACAAAGTATTTCATCGCGCTCTCGCCGTTTGAAAACATATCCACATTGCGCATCAGGCGTTCTCTGACAAATTGCGACTGGGACTTGGACTTCGCATCGTGGCTTTCTTTCCAGTCGTCATACTCCGCCATGGATTTCAGCTGATGCTGTGCGTATTTCCGATTCAGATAGTCCTCAAAAAGCTCCTCGCGGCGGACGTCGATGCCGTCGTTCAGATATCGGATATTGAGCAGATAGTCAAAGACATCGTCGCTCGTCAGAATCTGGCTGTTTTGCGGAATCGTCTCCCCTTCGAGCCGACACCCCCTTACATAGTCGGAAAAGAAGGCGCTCCCGCCGAATGCCGCGTGGCGAAGCACCTTTGCCTTTTCGGCGATGATATTCAAAAGCGTCGTTTTTCCCGAGCCGTTGCCGCCGTAAAAAATCGTAATCGGCGCAAACGTAAGCTCCTGCAGCCCTTTTCGGGGGAACATCTTGAACGGATACACCCCGTTATAGCAGGTGCGCAGCTGGTGTTTAAAATACTCGGTTTCCTGTCTGTTCGATTGCAGGATAAGGCGCGAAATGTATGTTTTCTGCATAGTCTCCTCCGCTTTTCGGCAAAATTCAAGCGTCGTTTTGCCGATTTGTATTTCCGTTATCTACATTCTACACGGTCATCTGTCCGATAAAGCGGATTTATAGCGTACAGATTCCGCATCGTTGAAAAAACTGCCGCAAAATGCGGCAGTTTTTGAAAGGTTTCGATTATTTCAGACATCTGTTGACGGCGTCGAGCAGTCTGCTGCCGAGGAACGGCTTGACAAGAAAGTCCTTTGCGCCGTTTTTCATGGCTTCCATGACCAACCCCTGCTGTCCCATGGCGGCGCATACAATCACACACGCATTGCTGTCCTGCTGTCTCATCAATTTCAGCGTCTGAATGCCGTCCATTGCAGGCACAGACAAATCCAGCAGAACAAGATCCGGCTTGAGCAAAGCAAATTGCTCTGCCGCCTGCTGTCCGTCGCAGACCTCGCCGACCACCTCATAGCCGCCTTGGGTCAAGGTGTCCCGCATAAAAGCCGAGTCACCGCAAACTAAAATTCTCTTTGCCATCTTCATCAACCTCTTTGTGTCATTTCATTTGCCTTGCCCCGAAAACGGGGCAAATAGATTCGCCGAAAGGGACGCAAACTGCCGTTCGTCCGTCAATTCGGTCTGCGCCGATCCCCCGGCAATGCCGCTTATTATTATAATCGGGCTTTTGAATCCTGTCAAGTCTGCGCGGTCTTCCGCGCCGTTTCCCGATTGCTTTTGTCCTGTTTACCGGCGGAAAAATTCGACAAATTTCGAAAAAAGTCTTGTCATATTGCGTTTTCTCTGCTATAATACATACATATTTTTCAAAAACAGAATATCTATACGATCCTTGCAGGACGACTGTAAGGGGATAGAACTTTGGAGAATCCCATTCGATTGGGTGCCGAAGGGGCAAGCAGAAAGCGAAACTCTCAGGCAAAAGGACAAAGAGGCATTTTGGTGAATCTTTTGATTTTTGCAGACCGCTCGCTTTTTGCGAGCGGTCTGTTTGCATGAAGGGGGATTTAAATTTTGAACGCATTTTTAGAGCAGGTGACCAAGATCAACGACGCGGTAAACACCTGGGTCTGGACAGACTTCGGACTGTATCTGCTGCTGGCAGCCGGCGTCATCATGACCGCTGTGACCGGCGTGTTCCAGATTACGCATCTGCGGCATTGGTGGAAGAATACGATTGCATCGGTATTCAAGCGGGATAACACCGCCACCAAAAAGACCGATAAAAAATCCATTTCTCAGTTCCAGGCGCTCTGCACCGCCCTTGCGGCTACGGTAGGCACGGGCAATATCGCCGGTGTAGCCGCGGCAATTTGCATCGGCGGTCCCGGCGCGGTCCTTTGGATGTGGGTCGCCGCCTTCCTCGGCATGATGACCAACTATTCCGAAAATGTGCTCGGTATCTTCTTCCGCCGCAAGAATAAGCACGGCGAATGGTCGGGCGGCGCGATGTATTACCTGAAAGACGGCGTCGGCAAAATGAAGGGCATGAAATGGCCGGCTGCTGTTTTGGCGGTGCTGTTTGCCGTCTTTGCCATTCTGGCGTCCTTCGGAATCGGCAACATGGGTCAGATCAATAAGATTACCCTGAATATGGAGTCCGCTTTCTTCTCCAATGTGGATTGGACGGTCGGCGGCATCAATATGATCAACCTGATGATCGGTTTGGTGCTGCTGGTCCTCGGCGCGCTGATTATCATCGGCGGTCTGCAGAGAATCGCAGCCGTTGCCGAGCGCGTCGTTCCGTTCATGGCGGTCGCCTATGTCATCTTCGGTCTGATTGCCGTAGGTGTTCATTATGATCTGATTCTTCCCGCTTTAAAGTCCATCTTTACCCATGCCCTCGGCGCAAAGGCTTTGGCAGGCGGTGTTGCCGGTGCGGCACTGAAGCTTGCGATTGTACAGGGCTGCAAGCGCGGCGTCTTCTCCAATGAGGCAGGTCTCGGCTCCTCGGTTATGGTGCATTCCTCGTCCAATGTAAAAGAGCCTGTCAAGCAGGGCATGTGGGGCATCTTCGAGGTGTTCTTTGACACCATGGTCGTTTGCACCATGACGGCTCTGATTGCGCTGACCTCCGGCATGATCAATCTGGAAACCGGCGTGGTCAATGAGGGCGTCAGCGACGCTACGCTCATCAGCAAAGCGTTCGGCGGTGTCTTCGGACAGGTCGGCGAATGGTTTATCGCCATTGCCATGCTGCTCTTTGCCTTCACCACCGTGCTGGGCTGGTCGCAGTACGGCTCCAAGGCAGTCGAATATCTCTTCGGCGTCAAGGGCGTAAAGGTCTACAAAGTCATCTTCGTTTTGATGATTGTCTCCGGCGCGCTGATGACCTCCTCTCTGGCATGGGATATCTCGGATACCTTCAACGGTCTGATGATGATTCCCAACCTGATTGCCGTTCTGCTGCTCAGCCCGCTGGTCTTCAAGATTACCCGCAACTATGTAAACCGAAAGATTAAGGGCAAGGACGAGAAGCCGATGTATTCCTTCGACCCCGAAATCCAGGCCGCTGCCGAAGCCAGCACCAGCGACGACATTATCGAATAACCCGAATGAAAAGAACAGCCCGTTTCCCGCGATATTTTAACGGGAAGCAATCGAGAACCGGAAGGTGTAAACACCTTCCGGTTCTTGCTGTTGGCGATATAAGTTGTGGTATTTGAAGAAACGGCAAGAATAGAGCCGCAATTACAGAGCTTTGCTCGGAATCAATCCCGCGAACAAATCTCATATATTTGTCACTGCATCAAGGCACAGCTCGAGCGCATACGCAAATGAATCCAAGCCCCAGTTGCGTTCATCATAATTCTCGACGTCTGCCAGCGTATCGGCAGTAAATAAGATACAGCCCCACAGTGCATTGCGAAGCGAAGCACAGGCGGCGAGAGCCGCGCATTCCATTTCCACCGTTTCGCAGCCCTCCTGCTTTCTGTATGCCACCTTTTCCTTGGTTTCACGATAGAAACCGTCTGTTGTCCAGGTGATGACCTCGCGGTATTTCAGACCGTGCTCGGTCACCGTTTTTTCAATCGCTTTCATAGCCGCCGCATTGATCTCGATAAAACGGGACGGTTTCATATAGTGGTAGGAAGTGCCTTCATCGCGCAGCACTTTGTACGGGACAAGAAACACATTCTCATCAAAATTGCCGAGAACGCCGCAGGAGCCGCCCGTAATGATTTCCTGCACCCCATATCCAATCAGCCAATCCATCAACTGAGCCGCAGCTGCCGCGCCGACAGGAGCCTGACAAAGGCACACGTCCTCCCCTTTATGCCGAACCACATATATCGGATAGTCTTTTGTGACCGATAAGAATTTGCCGACCTGAACCGCATCATGTGCCTTCGCATATTCATCAATTTGCTCGCCTAAAAAGGCAAAAACAGCCTTTTTGGGCAAATTCAACTCCAGATTTTCATGTGTCGGCATAATAACGGCAGTTGCGTCCGTGTCGAATTCCAAAATAGGAATTTCGTTTTTCATAATCATGGCGCGTCTCCTTTCCGCCGGTGTCCGGCTTGCTTTGATGTTTTGGAGTATAAAGCTTTAAACTGCGAAAGTCAACCGGCAAAACGCACAAATAATCTGCGGAAATTTCGTGTTTTTTCCTTGGCGCTCGCGCAAAGTGACGGCTTGACAGGAGGAAAGCGCCGTACTATACTGTTACAGTATTTTTTTGCCATGCCGGGAGCGGGCTTCCGGCGGCGGGATACCGAATACCGTTTCGGGAAACGCCTTCACGCGGCGGTTCGCGGCTTCGGCCGCGGTGAACAATCGAACACCGGCGATACCGCGGATCGCAGCCGAGAAGTCTCTCCCCTCACGAGAGAGGGACTTTTCACCCCTTCTGGCCCCCCT
>SFNW01000063.1 GCA_004554105.1 Clostridiales bacterium
ACGGGGATTCTTTCTTTTCTTTGCGCGGCGCGCGGCAGGTTTTCCAAAATCTACGCGGTCGAGGCGCAGAAAGAATTCTGCGATTTGATTGTCCGCAACGCCGCACTCAATCACATGGACGACCGCGTTGTCTGCGTTCACCGCGATGTGCGAAAGCTGACACCCGCCGACGTCAGCGGCGAATGCGACGTTGTCTTTACCAATCCGCCGTATATGCGGGCAGGCAGCGGAAAAACCAACCTCCACGGCGCAAAAACGACGGCGCGGCACGAGATTCTCGGCGGCATTGAAGACTTCTGCGCGGCGGCGGCGCGCAATCTCAAATACGGCGGGTTGTTTTATGCGGTCTACCGCCCCGAGCGGACGGCGGAACTGTTTTACGCGATGCACGGCGTCGGAATCGAGCCGAAGCGGCTCTGTGCGGTCTGCCCGGACGCGCACAGTGCACCGTCGCTGATTTTAGTCGAGGGCAAAAAGGGCGCAGCGGCAGGTTTGATTTTTGAAAAGCCGCTGCTTCTGTATGCGGACGACGCGCACACGGTCTATACGCGCGAAACGCAATTCATTTACGATAACGGAAGGTTTACGGAACGGGAATGAGCAAATACGGATTCTTTGATGAAGAGAAAAACAAGACCGTCGGCGGAACGCTCTATCTTGTCACGACACCGATCGGCAACATGAGCGACATCACCTACCGCGCGGTCAAGGTGCTGTCCGAGGTCGATTTTGTCGCCGCGGAGGACACGCGCAATTCGGCGCGGCTTCTCCGCTTTTTCGGCATTACAAAAGAGCTTGTCAGCTATCACGAGCACAATAAAAAGAGCCGCGGCGAGGAAATCCTCGCCCGCCTGCAAAACGGCGAATCCTGCGCACTGGTAACCGACGCGGGAACGCCCGCCGTCAGCGACCCCGGCGAGGATTTGGTGCGGCTCTGCGCCGAAAGCGGCGTGCCGGTGACAGCCGCCCCCGGCGTGAGTGCCGCCGTTACCGCGCTGACCCTGTCCGCGCTCGACACGCGCCGCTTTGTCTTCGAGGGCTTTCTTCCAATTGAAAAAGCCGAGCGAGGCGAGCGTCTCGCAGCACTGAAAGCCGAAACGCGAACGACGATTCTGTACGAAGCGCCGCACAAGTTGAAACGGACGCTTGCCGACCTGCTCTCCGCGCTCGGCGACCGCCGCGTGTCGCTCTGCCGTGAGCTGACCAAGCTCAACGAGAAAGTGACGCGCACGACGCTGTCGGACGCGGCGGCGTTCTACGAGACTGCCGAGCCGCGCGGCGAATATGTGCTGATATTAGAGGGCGCTCAAACAAGCGGCGCGGAAAACGCACCGTGGGCTTCCCTGTCGATTTCCGAGCACGTCGAGCTGTACATCGCCGAGGGCATGAGCAAAACCGACGCAATCAAGCGTGCAGCCAAAGACCGCGGCGTACCGAAAAACGTCGTTTACAATGAATATGTGAAATAGAAGCGAGCAGCCGAGGCAAAGCCTCGGCTGCTCGCTTCTTTATTTGGACTGTGATTGGATATTATACAACATCTGCACGGTCGAAGCACGGTCGAGAATCGCCGAGGGACGAATCGCGCCCTCTCCGTCCCCGTTGAACACGCCTGCGTTTGTCAGCGCATAAACCGCGCCGCGCGCCCAGGTCGGAATCGCGCCGTCGTCGGCAAAGACGCTGACCGCTTCCCCTGCCTCATAGCCGAAAATGTTGTTGACCAGCACGGCGGCTTCGGCACGGGTCATGCAGTCCTTGGGAGCGAAGCAGAGTTCGCCGTCGACCTCGCGGCCGCCGATATAGCCCATGCGCTGCGCCGTGGCGATATAGGGTCTGTATTCAACCGCAATATCCGCGTTGTCCGCAAACGAGGTCTCGACATCGGTCAGCGTGGTCACATCCAGCGCTTTCATGACCATTGTAACAAATTCCTCGCGGCTGACCATATCATTCGGGCAGAATACAAGTCCGTTCTGATAGCGCACGGCGTCGACGACGCCCGCGTCATACAGCGCAATGGCGGCATTCTCGCACCAGTGACCGTCGATGTCGGAAAACTGTGTTCCGCTCTTGCCGACCTGCACAGAAACCGTCTGCGTCTGCGAGTAGTTGCCGTACTCGTCGCGGACAACGACGGTAAAGGCATCACCGCCGGTATAGCCTTCCGCGGGTGTATAGACATAACTGCCGCGGGTATGGTCAGTCACGGTGAGAATCCCGTGCTCCGGAAAGGACACGACCTGAAAGTCCAGTCCGTCTCCCTCGGGGTCTGCCGCAGTGATGTTGCCGTAATACGCAACGCCGCGATAGGTTTTAATCTGCGTCTCATGGGCAGCAAGCGTAGGGGCATAGTTGACCGCACTGAGCAGATTCAGCGTACAGGGAATCTCGGTGCCGTTATACGAGAAGGCACAGCTTGTGTATCTGACCTGCTCGGACGTCGGCACAAAGCGCAAAATCGGTAAATATTCCGCACGAATCGTCTGTCCCTCGGTCACGCTCAGCGTGCCGAGCTTCAGCACGCCGTCGCTCGCGGGCGGCAGCACATCAACTTTTACCGAATCAATCGAGGACAGCCCGAGGCATTTCATAAAATCCTGCTCGGAAAAGTAGATGTCGCTGTAGACGAGTCCGCTTTTGATGAGCGTATTCTTCTTTGCAAGGATATTCAGCGCGGGGGAAACAATCGAGGACGCCGATGCAACAAGCATCAGTGCCGAGGCGGCGACGGCGCACAGCAGAAGCCGAAATTTCTTTTTCATAAATCAGTCTCCTTTGAACGATTTGTATGTTCATCATCATTTTTTCCCGCAAAGCGTTTTTTATGCAAGACTGACCCAAATCGAAAGAAAAGCATAAAATTAAAATGAGCCGCACGGCTCAAATACAGAAAGGCTTGAGTCAAATCAAACAATATTATGTATAGAATGAACAACTACGGCGGCACGCCGCGCGACAGGTTCGACCCCCGCCGGTTTGAAATGCAGACGCGTGAAGCGATGTCGCAGAAAATCGAAGATGCGACGGCACCCTACTCGGCGCCCTGCTGCCGCACGGAGGGTATGCCCCGCCCGCGCTGCAGCGAAAATATGCCGCATTCCTGCCGCAGAGAAGATTCGGATTGCGGACACGGCGAAGACGGCATGAACGGTTTTTCGCTCGCCATGGTCTATTCTCCGCATCAGCACTGGAGAAATCTCTACGACGAAGAGACGGGACTGACGCGCGGCACGATTTTCGAGGAACTCGACAAACCGTTCCACGGTCCCGCCTGCATGGGAGGTGGCTGCAATGGTTAACATGAACGCAAACACGGGCAATCGCGGTCGCTGCGGCTGCGGCAATGACAATTCACGCGGCAGGCTGCTGCGCAAGGTACAGCAGCACGGCTTTGCCATGCTCGAAGCGGGACTCTACCTCGACGGGCATCCGAACTGCCGTCAGGCGCTTGAATACTTTGCCCGTCAGCGCGACCTCTATCTGAAGTACGCGGACGAATACGAAGCCAAATACGGTGCGCTGACCATGATGTCGGAGACCAACTGCAATACATGGAACTGGGTACAAGGTCCGTGGCCTTGGGAAAGTGAGGCAAACTGATGTGGATTTACGATAAAAAACTGCAATTTCCCGTTAAAATCAAAAACCCCGACCCCAAAGCCGCGCAGGTCATTATCTCGCAGCTCGGCGGACCGGACGGCGAGCTTGCCGCTTCGATGCGCTATCTGAATCAGCGTTACGCCATGCCCTACGGTGAAGTCGTCGGTATTCTGACCGATGTCGGCACGGAGGAACTTGCGCACCTCGAGATGATCTCGGCGATTCTCTACCAACTCACCCGCAACCTCACGCCCGAGCAAATCAAAGCCTCCGGCTTCGACAAATATTTTGTCGACCACACGACAGGCATCTATCCGCATAGTGCGGGCGGCGTTCCCTTCTCCGCGACCTACTTCCAGTCCAAGGGCGACGTGATCACCGATCTCGTTGAAGACCTTGCAGCAGATGCTGCAAACGTGTAAATGCAACAACCGTGCGCGCGCCCTGCTTCCATATTTCGTCAATTCGAGCAGAAGCAAAGCCTTGCCTTTTTTCGCGCCCTGTGTTAAGATAATATAAAGATGTATAAAGATTGATTTTGCAGAGCCGAAGACATTTTGCAGCAAAGCATCTCAGCGCCGTGCTTTCGCGCCTGTACTATAAGGAGGAATCACCATTCTCGTTCAACCCGACCGCTTTAAAACGACGCGCACCGCGATTACCGAGAAAATCAGGGAATCTGCCATATCGGTATTGCCGATTGTGCTGATTGTCACCCTGCTTTGCCTGTGTATTTCGCCGATGAAGCCCGAACTGCTGCTCTGCTTTTTCATCGGCGCACTGATGATTGTCCTCGGCATGGGGCTGTTTTCGCTCGGCGCGGAGCAATCCATGACGCCGATCGGCAACAAAATCGGCACTGCACTCACAAAAACCAAAAATCTCCCGCTGATTCTCGGCGTCAGCTTTCTGCTCGGTTTTGCCATCACGGTGGCAGAGCCTGATTTGCAGGTTTTGGCGGAAACCGTGCCGCACATTCAAAACAGCGTTCTGCTCATCACGGTAGGCGTCGGCGTCGGCTTCTTTATGTCGGTGTGTATGCTCCGCATTCTCACCGGTGCGCACCTGCGCTGGCTGTTAGTCGTCTTTTACGCGCTTGTTTTCGTGCTTGCCGCACTTTCGGACCGCGACTTTCTCAGCATCGCGTTTGACTCGGGCGGCGTGACCACGGGACCGATGACCGTGCCGTTTATTTTGGCAATGGGCATCGGCGTGTCCAATATCCGAAGCGATAAACGCGCGGAGGCGGACAGCTTCGGTCTTGTCGCGCTCTGCTCGATAGGTCCGATTCTCTCGGTGCTGATGCTCGGCTTTTTCTACCGCGACAGCAGCGCGGTTGCAAGCATCGAAGCCGCATCCTATGCCGATACGACCGCCATCGGCTATGCGTTTCTCGTCGCGCTGCCGGCATACCTAAAGGAGACGGCAGTTGCCATGCTGCCGATTGTCGCAATCTTTTTCCTGTTTCAGATTTCACTCTTGAAGCTGCCGCCCCGCAGCCTTATCAAAATTTTAATCGGTCTGCTGTATACATACGTCGGGCTTGTCCTGTTTCTCGTCGGGGTCAATATCGGCTTTTCCACGCTCGGTGCGGAGATAGGCGGCGTGCTCGCCGCAAACCATACCGCTTGGCTGCTGATTCCGCTTGCCATGCTGCTCGGTTGGTTCATCATCTCCGCCGAGCCTGCAGTCAGCGTACTGGAAAAGCAGATTGAAAGCGTCAGCGCGGGCGCAATTCCCGGCAAGGCTATCAAAATCAGCCTCTCGATTGCCGTCGCACTCGCCATGGGCATCTCTATGCTACGTGTTCTGACCGGCATCTCGATTCTTTGGTTTCTCATTCCGGGCTATGCCGCGGCGCTGATTCTGTCCTTTTTCGTCCCCGACATCTATACGGCAATCGCCTTTGACTCGGGCGGCGTCGCGTCGGGTCCCATGACGGCGACCTTTATGCTGCAATTCTTTATGGGCGCAAGCACCGCGCTCGGCGGCAATATGCTCACCGATGCGTTCGGCGTCGTGGCACTTGTCGCCATGATGCCGCTGCTCTCGATTCAGCTTGTCGGCTTTATCTACGAGCGCAAGGCAAAGCGCACCGCCGAAGCGCCGACCGAATACGGCGACTTCGATATTGTCGAGCTGTGGGAGGAAGTCGCCGCATGAATTACGTCATTTCAATCATCAATCCCGATTCTGCGGACACACTGACCGCCGTCTGCGAAGAACTGTCCCTGCCGCTCTCGGTCGTCCTGCACGGGCGTGGGACAGCAGTTCAAAGTATGCTGGATTTGCTCGGCATCGAGTCGGTCGAGCGGCGCATCGTCCTCTCAGTTGCGGACGATGAAAAAACCGCAAAACTGATTGCCGCCGAAAAGCATCGCCTGCACATCGGCGTACCCGGGCACGGCATCGTCATCGCCGTGCCGATTAAAAGCGTTGGAGGAGGAAAAGCCGTGGCATATCTGAACGGAGAACACAAAGTCGAAAAGCGCGCGCCCGCGCTGAACTACGCCTATGAGTTGATTGTGGCAATCGCAAGCGAGGGCTCGACCGATATGGTGATGAACGCCGCGCGCGCCGCCGGCGCAAGAGGCGGCACCGTCCTGCACGGAAAAGGCACGGGGGCAAAGGACGCGCCGAAATTCTACAACATCTCAATTGCGGAAGAAAAGGAAGTCGTCCTGATTGTCGCCGCCGCCGACCAAAAGGCGGAAATCATGCGCTCTATCCTGCACAAAGCAGGACCCGGAACACCTGCGGGCGCAATCGTCTTTTCGCTCCCGACCACCGAGGTCGCGGGCTTCGGACTGTTTGAAGAAAGCTGAATCAATTTCCACGCTCAAGCGGCGCGGCGGAACAAGTCCGCCGCGCTTTTTTCATGTCGGACGTGCCGTTTTGCATACAGTACAGCGTATCGAAAGGGGGCGTCCGCAATGAGCGAAAGCAAAAAAGGCAGGGCCGCAATCTATTGCCGCCTGTCCGAGGAGGACAAAAACAAGCGCAGCGCCGCCGAGGACTCGGGCAGTATCGCCAATCAGAAAGAAATGCTGCTCGCCTACGCAAAAGAGCGCGGCTGGGAAGTCTGCGGCGTCTACAGCGACGACGACTACGCAGGCGCAGACCGAAACCGACCGGCGTTCAACCGCCTGCTGCGCGACGCCGAGCGGCACTGCTTTGACATCATTCTCTGCAAAACGCAGTCGCGCTTTACGCGCGAACTTGAGTTGGTCGAAAAGTACATTCACGGGCTGTTTCCGCTATGGGGGATTCGCTTTATCGGCGTGGTGGACAACGCCGACACGGCAAACAAGGGCAACAAAAAGGCGCGGCAGATCAACGGGCTGATTAACGAGTGGTATCTCGAGGATATGTCCGAGAATATCCGCAGCGTGCTGACCAGCCGAAGGCAAAGCGGCTATCACATCGGCTCGTTTGCGCTCTACGGTTACAAAAAAGACCCCGAGCATAAAGGGCATCTGCTGATTGACGAAGAAGCGGCGGCGGTCGTGCGCGAAGTATTTTCGCTGTTTGCCGCCGGATACGGCAAAAGCCGGATTGCCCGCCTGCTAAACGAGCGCGGCGTGCCGAATCCCACCGCGTACAAGCGCCTGCACGGTCTCCGCTACGACAGTCCGCACGCCCGCAGCGAAACGCTTTGGAGCTACGCCGCCATCGCGTCAATGCTGAAAAACGAAATGTATATCGGCAACCTGGTGCAAGGCAAATACGGCAGCATTTCCTATAAAACCAAGCAAAACCGCCCGCGCCCGCAAACAGAGTGGCTGCGCGTCGAGGGAACGCACGAGCCGATTGTCGACCGCGCGACCTGGGACGCAGTGCAGAACCGAATCGCCGAGCGCACAAAACCGATGGCGTGCGGCGAGGTCGGTCTGTTCGCAGGGAAAGTACGCTGCGCGAGCTGCGGGCGGCTTTTGCATTCCTTAAAAAGCCACGGTAAGCACTATCTGCAATGCCCGACGCGCCGCATGGCAAAGGACGCCTGCATTGGCGCGTTTATTCCGGTCGACGAACTCGAAAAAGAACTGCTTGCCGCGCTTGCCGAGCGCACAGATGCGATTCCCGCGCCGCTTGCGCGGTACAAAGGCTGTGCGCAGCTTTCGCGGGAAGCCGTCGACGCGCTTGTCGAGTCGGTCACGGTCGGCAGACGGAATGCCGCGAGCGGCAAAGTGCCGCTCGAAATCCGCTGGAACTTTTAGCGTTGTGCATACGCAAATGCAGCAGAGCAAAAAGCAAGAACAACCTACGACAACATTCTGCGCCTCGTCGACGACCCGGACATTCGCGAGCCGATTAAATTCCTCCGTGAGCGCGAGGTCGTCCATTTTCAACGCTTCGGCGAAGCGAAGCAAACCCGTTCAAACGGTTTGCATAGAAAAAAGAGAACCCAAGCGGGTTCTCTTTTAAATTTATGAGGCTTACGCAACCTGATTTTCCTTGACCGCGTCGAAGTCAGCCTGAATCTCCGCAGACGGGGGTGCCGTCAGCAGCGAGACGACCACGATGCAGAGCGAGGAGAACAGGAATGCGGGCAAAAGCTCGTAGATGGCGAAAACGCCGCCGAACTGCGAAATAACCAGCTTCCACAGGAAGACCATGCCCGCGCCGCCGACCATACCGGCGACCGCGCCCGCGCGGTTCATGCGCTTCCAGAAGAGCGAGAACAGCATCAGCGGACCGAAGGTCGCGCCGAAGCCCGCCCATGCGAAGGACACGATGCGGAAGATCACGCTGTTTTCGTCGAGGGCAATGAAAATCGCAATCAGCGTAATGACAAGCAGCGTGAGTCTCGAAAGCGTCATAACCTGCTTGTCGCTCGCCTTCTTATTGATGACACCCTGATAGATGTTCTTGGAGAGGGCGGAAGCCGCAATCAGCAAATAAGAATCCGAGGAACTGATGGTCGCCGCGAGGATGCCCGCCATGACAAATCCGGCAAGCAGTGCGGGCAGCGAACTCGTCGCCAGCGTGATAAAGATATTCTCTGCGCCCGACGAGGTAAGATGCGCCGTCGGATAGAGCTGTCTGCCGACGATGCCGATAAAGACGGCAACGCCGAGCGAGATAACGACCCAAATCATTGCAATGCGTCTTGAGCGTGTCAACTCATTTTCCTTGCGGATTGCCATAAAGCGCAGGAGAACCTGCGGCATACCGAAGTAGCCGAGACCCCATGCAAGCGTGGAGCAAACCTTGAGGAAGCCGTACTCGGACGGTGCGCCGAACACGGGCTTGCCCGCCTCGATAAGCTGCTCGCCCGCTTCACCGAGCGTGGGCGCTGCCAGCCCGAAGAATTCCAAGAAGCCGGGAATCGACTTGGCGTTTTCAATAACCGCACCGATTCCGCCCGCACGCACGGTACTGATAACCACGATAACCGTCAGCGCGGTAATCATCGTGATGCTCTGCATAAAGTCGGACGCGCTCTCGGCAAGGAAGCCGCCGAGAATCGTATAAATCAAAACGAAGACGGCGCCGAGAATCAGCATCGAGACATACGAGGTCCCGAACAGCGTCGAAAACAGCTTGCCGCAGGTGACAAGGCAGCTTGCCGCGTAAACCGTAAAGAAGATCAGGATAAACAACGCGGCGAGCGTCATAATGACCTTTTTCTTCTCACGGAAGCGGTTGGAAAAGAAATCGGGCAGCGTGATGGCGTTGTTTGCCCGCACACTGTAGCGGCGCAGTCGCTTTGAAACGACAAGCCAGTTCAGGTATGTACCGATTGCAAGACCGATTGCCGTCCATGCGGCGTCGGCAAGACCGCACCAATATGCCACGCCGGGCAGTCCCATCAGAAGCCACCCGCTCATGTCGGACGCCTCCGCGCTCATCGCCGTTACCCAAGGACCGAGTGTTCGCCCGCCCAAAAAATACGCTTCGGAGTTTTTGTTTGCCCGCTTGGCAAAGAAAACGCCGATGCCGATCACAATCGCCATATAGATCACCATGGCGACAAGGATCTGCGCTGTCTGACTGTTCATAAAATTTTCCTCCAAATTGATTAGGGCGCGTAAACACTTCCCCATTATGCGGAATATTATATCAAGATTCGCAAAAAATGTCAATAACTTCATGTTAATTTATGAATTTCCGTATTTCACGGAATTTTGAGCCCTTTTGATTGCAATTTGCCGACAAATGTGCTATACTTTTTGTCAGTTGTGCGCCTGGGCATCTCCCCGCACGACCGACGCGCTACACTTTTATTATGCGGCGTTTCTTTTGCGACATTTCATATTATTTTGTCTGATTTTCGTCAGAATGGATTTGTCGACTGTCCGGAAAGGAGTTTCAAATGAACGATTATATCATTTTTACCGATTCCGCGTGCGACCTCCCCGATGCAATGCTGACCGACCTCGGCGTCAAATACCGCAGCCTGACCTTTGCCTTTGAGGGCGAAGCAGAACACGGCGACAGAGAAATGTCCGCCAAGGACTTCTATGCAAGAATGCGGAGCGGCGGCATTGCAAAAACCTCGGCAATCAATACCGAAAGCTTCCGCGCTGTTTTCGAGGACGAAATCGCTGCGGGCAACGACATTCTCTACATCGCGTTTTCGTCGGGACTCAGCACGACCTACAATTCCGGTCGCTTTGCCCTTGAAAATCTGAAAGACAAATACCCGGACCGCAAGCTGATTGCGGTCGACTCGCTCTGCGCCTCTGCCGGCTTCGGACTGCTCGTTTATCTTGCAGCCAAGAAGAAGCAGGAAGGCGCAACGATTGAGGAGGTCGAAAAATTCGTGCTCGACACGCGTCTCAATCTCTGCCACTGGTTTACGGTCGACGACCTCGTCTATTTAAAGCGCGGCGGCAGAATCAGCCCCGCCGCGACGCTGATCGGCACAATGCTCGGCATCAAGCCGGTTCTCCATGTCGATAACGAAGGACATCTTGTTCCCGTCTCCAAGGTG
>SFNW01000002.1 GCA_004554105.1 Clostridiales bacterium
GCTTTGCGCAAAAACTCCTTCCGTCGCCGCTTGGCGACACCTCCCTCAAAGAGGGAGGCAATGGAATTGTACTTTTTCGAATGTTAAAAGGCAGCCGTTCGGCTGCCTTTTTAAGTTGTGATTTTGCCGGTTTTCCGGTAGGGGCGGATTCCATATCCGCCCGCTTTGCGGCAAACCGTCTTGTTTACGCCTTGCTTTCGGGTGCGGCGGGCGTCTCGGCTTCAACCGGCGGCTCGTGCCTGTAGGTCATGCGCAGGGTAATCGGCGTGACAAAACTCGTAATGATAATCATAATGAGGATAAACGGCATAATCGTGCTGTCGATGATACCGCTCTCCACGCCCTTCTGCGCGCAGACGAGCGCGACCTCGGCGCGCGCCATCATACCGACGCCGATGCGCAGCGCGTCCTTGCCCTTATAGCCGCAGAGCAGCGACATACCGCCGCAGCCGCCGACCTTGCCCAAGATACCGACAAGGATAAAGCACATACCGAACAGCACCATATTCTTACCGATGCCGCCGAAGGTAATCGTCAGCCCGATATTCGCGAAAAATACCGGCGTGAAAATCATATAACTCATGACGTCCGACTTGCGCTCGATGTACTTGCTGTCGGGGTTGCGCGCAAGGACAATGCCCGCGATGAACGCGCCGGTGATGTCCGCGACGCCGAAGAATTTCTCGGACGCATAAGCGAAGAAGAAGCACATCGCAAGGCTGAGAATCGGAATCATGCGGTGATGCGGATAGCGGTGGTCGAGCCAGTCAAACAGCCGATTGAGCAGAACGCCGAGCGGAAGGGCAATCGCGAAGAAAAGCACGATTTTGCCGACGACGACAAGCGGCGAGGTGACGACCGCCGTCGTATTCTGCATGGCGATGACAAACGAGAGAACGATGACGCCGATGATGTCGTCGAGGATTGCCGCGGTCACGATGGTACTGCCGACCTTGCTTGAAATGCGCCCCATTTCCCGCAGGGTCGTGACCGTGACGCTGACCGAGGTCGCCGTCAGAATCGTCCCGTAAAACAGGCAGGAGACCAGCGCGTCGTGCGTCAAATCGGCAAAGCCGCCGTGGAACAGCACCGCGACGACAAAGCCGAGTCCCATCGGCACGGCGACGCCCGCCATCGTGATGGCGACTGCACCGACGCCGACGTCGCGAAGCTGCTTGACGTCGGTTTCCAGTCCGGTCTCAAACATAATGAGAATAACGCCGATTTTCGCGAGGAAGCCGAGCCCGTCGAGCGCGGTCACGTCGAGTATGGTCTGCCCCGGAATATAGCGAATGAGGCTCATCAAAAGTCCGGTGACAAGCAGACCGACGACGGTCGGCAGATTGAATTTTGAACAAAGCTTTGCCAAAATCTTGGACAAAATCAAAATCATGGCAAGCGGAAGCAGCATATTGTAATATTCCATGTCAAGTCCTTCTTTGCTGATACGTCCCGAATTTCACAACATCGCCTATTGTAGCACTTTACCGCCTGTCCGTCAAGCCCTTTCCGAAATTCGCGTCAGTCCAGCCGCGCCAGCGTTTTTACGGCGTCGCGGCAGAGCAGTTTTGCGTGTTCGGCGAGAAATTCCGCGCGGCAGGGCAGTTCTTCGCCGAATTCCTCGACAAAGGCGAGCGGGTCGGGGCGCTTTTCGGCTTCGCCCGTTTCAAGCAGAAGATAAAACCGCCCGTCGTCGCCCGCAAACGCACTTCCCTCTCCCGCAAAGCGGCGCGCCTCGAGGTGGCGGCAGACCGCCGCAAGCTGCCTTGCGCTCTCAAAGGCATAGAGCAGGCGGCGGGGCGCGTTCTCCCGCTCCGAGCAGCTGACAAACAACTCGCAGCCGCCCGCGCGTCCGCGAAACGCCTGTATGTACACCTTATCCCGTGCGGCGTCAAACCCGATTTGCTGCTTCGCCTCGTCGAGGATGCTCCAGATGGCGCGCCGCGTCTCGGTATTGCCGTAATCGAGCAGTTCAAACTCGATGGCGTACCGCCGCATATCCTCCTCGGTCAGCATCACCTTCAGCCTGTTTTCCCCGATTTGTATCAGTTCCATATCAACACTCCTTTACAAAGGGCTGTCGCTTACTAACATTATAGTAAAGTGCGTCGCAAATGGTAACCCCTAAAAAAACGGCAGTGCTGTCGGAAAAAGGAAAAAAGGCGGCAAAAATAGAAAAGGGAGGCAAGCCTCCCTTAAAATTTGCGTGTATTTTCGCTTTACCGCAGATGCAGACCGTAGAGTACACGCTTCATGACGATGTGCAGCTTCTTGCCGATATGCCGTCTGTGTACACGCTTGACGCACCTTTCATAGAGCGCGTCGATTTTTTCTTCGTACTTGTCGATGTCGGTCGCGTAGAGGTCGCAGGTCTTGCGGCAGCTCTTGATTTGCAGGCAGAAAATCAGCCGATACCACAGGCGGCTCTCGCGCTCGTCCTCGCGCTTCCAGTAGGCGGCGAACTGCTCCTTCATCGGCGCGTACATGATTTTATCCATTTCCTCGGGCGAAATCAGCCCCGCGTCGATTGCCTTGCCGACGATGTCGGTGCCGGGCAGGAAATTCAGCCCGTGCAGCTGCAATTCCATTGGCATTGCCATCTGCCGCACGAGGTAGTAGGTCTCTTTCAGGTGGTCAATCGACTCAAACGGGTGCTGCAGCATGAAGTCGTAGCTTGCCCAATAGACGCCGCTGTCGTGGATAATCTGCGTCGCCTTGATGATGTCCTCCTGCGTCTCGTAGCGGTGGAAAATCTCCTTGCGGATATAGGGCGAGCCCGACTGCACGCCCATAATGACCTCGTCCAGCCCGACCGAAACCAGTTTTTTCAGCTCGTCGAGCCGCACCATTTTGGGGTGCGACCAAATCGTAAAGGGCAGATGAATGTATTTCTTGTATTTGACGATAAACTCGTCGATCCACCCGGGCGAATTGGGAAAAATTTCATCGTAGAAGTGGACGAACACGAGATTCTTGAACTGCTTTTTCGCCTCGATCAGTTCGGCGATGACGCTCTCGACCGAGCGCGTGCGCACATACTTCACGTCCTTCGGAAACATTCTGTGCAGATTGATGACGCAGCAGTACGAGCAGGTGAACGGACAGCCGCGCGAGGCGATGACCTCATAGCTCATCGAGGAAAGCTGCGGGTCGCCGTAGGTCACGGTGTCGTTTTCGATATAGCAGGCTTCCTTTGAGTTGATGGTCGGCAGCCCGTATTCGTCGATGTTTTCGATGAGGTCGCCGATGGGGTTTTGCACGACCTCGCCGTCCTTTTTATAGCAGACCGAGGGGAATGCGGTGCCGTCCTTCCCCGCCGAAATCGCGTCCGCCAGCTTGACCATCGGAATCTCGCCGTCGGCGCGGACGACGTAGCTGCCGCCCATGTCAAGGAAGCGCTCGGGGAACATCGAGGCAAACGCGCCGCCGAAAATCATCGGAATGCCGGTCTTTCTCAGCGCGTCGCAGAGCAGCTCGACGCTTTCGAGGTACATCGAGCTCATGACCGAAAGCCCGACGTAAATCGGGTTTTCCTTTTTGACCTCGCTGACGCAAAGCTCGACCTCGTGCGCCGTGGCAACTTTGGGGTCCTGGCTGTTGAAGCCCTTGAAGAAAATCGTCTTGACGCGATAGCCGCCCTTTTCGAGCGCGGTCTCAAGATAGCGCACACCGAGCGCCTTGACGTTGTAAAACGCAATCAGAACAACGGTTTTTTTCTGTTCCATTTTCTTTCCTTCCGCAATCATACTTACTGCTCCTATTATATCGCCCGCGCAGGTGCAAGTCAAGGGCGGCAATCTTTAAATTACAGTTTACATTTTCCCCGTTTTCTGCTATGATAGTAACGAAATTCCATTAGACCGTAGGGGCGGATTCCATATCCGCCCGCGAAAGGGGCATTCCCATGCTGCAAACCGTTATCGACATTGTCAAAGAAGCCGCCGATATCATGACGAGCGGCGATTTTACCGTCAAAACCAAAGAAAATCCCGACAATCTCGTCACCTCAAAGGACGTGGCGGTCGAAGCCTTTATCCGAAAGGCGATTGCCGAGCGGATTCCCGGTGCGGGCTTTATCGGCGAGGAGGAGGACTTCTCCGCCGACGCGCTGTCGCACGAATACACCGCCGTGGTCGACCCCATCGACGGCACGATGAACTTCACGCGGCAGATGAATCTCTCGGTCGTCTCGGTTGCGCTGCTGCACTTCGGCAAGCCCTATATCGGCGTGGTGTTCAACCCCTATACGGACGAGCTGTTCTACGCCGAACGCGGCAAGGGCGCATACTTAAACGGCGAGCGCATTCACGTCTCCGACCGCCCCTTGCGGCAGGCGTGCTATTTCACGGCATGGAGTACCTACCGAAAAGAGTACGCGCGCCCCTGCTTCGACATTGCCGCAGAGGTCTATGCCGAAACCTGCGACATTCGCCGTCTCGGCGTCTGCGCGCTCGAGCTTTGCTATCTTGCCGCCGGGCGCGGCGAACTCTATTTTGAAATCCGCGTGTTTCCGTGGGATTTCGCCGCCGCCGAGGCCATTGTGCTTGAAGCGGGCGGCGTCCTCGGCACGCTTCGCGGCGAGCCGACGGTCTACACGCGCCCGCAGCCGATTCTCGCCGCCAATTCGGAAAAGAACTTTGCCTACCTTGCCGAAAAGGTGCAAAAATACGTCCCCGTTGTCCCTTACGAAAACTGAAAGAGGGTGCGCATCATGAGCGGAACGCCGACATTTGAGAAATTTGAACTGACGCCCGACCTGTTTGACACAAAGAAAGAAATCAACTTTGAAAATCTGTACAATCTCTGCACGGCAGAGCTGTCTCTCCAGCAGTCCAAGCGCGACCAGATTATCGCATTTTATGTCGCGATTGCCGGTTTTCTGATTCCGACCGCCTATGAACTGGATGTGTCTGTCTGGTTTCGCGGCGCGGCTTTTGCACTTGTCGCTTTTATCGGCGCAATGCTCTGCCGCGTTGTCGTGCGCTACCGCGTTTACAAGGAGGTCTATTGGGTGACTTCGCGCACGATTGCCGCGCTGATGCGCGCAAAGCCCGAGCGGCTTGAAAAAGCCTTTGTGCAGAAGGTTTTCGCCGTGAATCTGCGAAAGTCGATGCCCTCGATCATTGCCTGCGACTATGCGGAAAAAGACGGCGTGCGCGTTCCGACGCGGATTCGGCGTTTCGCCACCGTGATCAAGCAGCAGAACAGCGCGGAAACCATGCTGTACATGGTCATTGTCGTCATGACGGCGGTATCGGCGTTTCTCGCGGGTTATACGCTGTGCGGCGGCATTTCCGTCGCCCCCGCATGGCTGCCCACCGTCTGCGGCGCAGTTATCTTTCTCTTTGTCGTTTACCTCGCCGTGCGCAGCTACACGCGGGCGCTGAACGATGTATACACCTTCTGCTTTGACCGCACCGATGCTTCGTTCAATAAGGTCTACGCCAAGGCATGGTTTCTGCACGGACTCGAATGCGGTGCAGCCGCACCCGAAAAAGCGCAGTAAAGCGAATGATTTTCTGCGTTTTCGTCGATACTCTCCCTGAAATCTTTTTCGGGAGGAATCGGCATGACAGTCGAATTTCAAAACAGCGAAACCAAAACCAATCTGATGCGTGCGTTCGCGGGCGAGAGTCAGGCGCGCAACCGCTACGACTTTGCCGCAAAGCAGGCAGGCGAGCAGAAGCTCTACGTCGTTGAGGCGGTCTTTCGCTTCACCGCTTCGCAGGAGCAGGCGCACGCCAAGATTTTTTACGACCACTTAAAGGAATTTGACGGCAAGGACATCGCCGCCGACGGCGGCTATCCCGTCAATCTCACAAACTCGGTCGTCAAGCTTCTCCGCTACGCACAGCAAAACGAGTACAAGGAGCACGACGAGGTCTACAAGGCGTTTGCCGAAACCGCGGCAAACGAGGGCTTTGCGAAAATCGCCGCCGATTTTCGGAACATCGCGGCAATCGAAAAGACGCACGGCGAGCGTTTTGCGCGCTTTGCCGACCTGCTCGAGAGCGGCAAGCTGTTTTTAGCCGACGCGGAATGCGCGTGGATGTGTCTCAACTGCGGGCATATTGTCAATACCAAGGGTGCGCCCGAGATTTGCCCGGTCTGCGGACACGACCAGGGCTTCTTTATCCGTCTCGGCATGATGCAGTCGTAAGGCATAGAAAAACCTCCCGAAAGGGAGGTTTTTTCTATTTGCGGTGGAAAGCGGCGGGAGCAAGCCCCCGCCCTACGAATTTGTGCGGGACGGCGGGAGCAAGCCCCCGCCCTACGGGTTTGTGCGGGACGGCGGGAGCAAGCCCCCGCCCTACGAATTTGTGCGGGACGGGGGGAGCAAGCCCCCGCCGCAACGAACCGTCGAGGACACCGATTCCTGCAGCAATTAAATGAATGTTTCAAGCAACCTTGACGCGGCTGTTGCACCGCAGAGCGTGTCGGTGCCGCTCGACGCGCCCATACGCAGCGCGGTGTCGGCATAGGGGGCAAAATCCCCCTCGCCGAGGCAGGCGGCGGCTGCCGCCGCATAAACCGTGCAGTATTTGCCGCCGAGCGCGGCGGCAAGATAGGCGCGGGAAATTTCCGAGGTGCGCGTAGGCGCGGCGGCAAGCACCGCTTGGGTGACCGCATCGGTCTCTTCGGGAATGCAAAGCCCCGCACACCGCGCCGCAAGCAGCAGCGAAAAGAAGCCGCAGAGCCAGTCGTCGCCCGACGGGGTCAGCCCCCGCCCGAGCCCGAGCAGACGGGTTGCGGCGACTGCCGCCGTCTGCCTGTCCGAAGCTGCGAGTGCCACAGCGAGTGCCTTTGCGCTGTCCGCAGAACCGCCGCGGTTTTCCCCGAAGCATTCGAGAATGCCGCGCGGCGAGCCATGCCCGGCGATATAGGCTTCCAGTTTTTCAAGCCGCCCTCTGTCGGGTGCGCAAAGCCGCGCCGCAATGCGCTTTTGCTGCGGCGAAACGGCAATCGGCACGCGGCGCTCGTCAAACAGAATCGCGTCCGCGCCGAGCGTCACGCTCCTGCCGACCGAAGCGTCCGCCGCCGCAAGAAAGCCGAGAATGTCCGAGAGCGCGACGCCGAACGGTACTTCGCCGTATGCGTCGCCGTAGAGCGAGACGACGCTCCCGCCGAACACGCAGTACATCGCGTGCGAGAACACGCCGATGACCTGCCCCTTTGCCGACGCCGCCGCAAGCGGGCGCACCTCGTCACCAAGCCGCGCCGCAAAAGCGGCGGTCTCAGTTGCGGCTGAGGCTGTATTCATAGGTCTTGACGGCGACCATCTGCTCCTCGTCGGTCGCGATGGTGTAAATCTTCACCGCCGAATCGGGCGCGGAAATCTCGCATTCGCCGTGGACGTTCCTGTTCTTTTCGTCGTCAATCTTCACGCCGAAGACACCGAGCGCATCGCAGACCTTTTTACGCACGGTGACCGAGTTTTCACCGATGCCGCCCGCAAAGGTCAGGTAATCGAGCCCGCCCAGCTCGGCATAGAAGCTGCCGACATAGCGGACAATCGAGGCGACCAGCATATCAATCGCGAGCTTTGCGCGCTCGTTGCCCTTGTCTGCCGCCTCCTCGATGAAGCGCAAATCGCTGTCCACGCCCGAAATGCCGAGCAGACCGCTCTTCTTGGCAAACGCGGTCGTGATTTCGTCCATGGTCATGCCCTCGTTCATGAGGAAGGGGACGACATAGGCGTCGAGGTCGCCGATACGCGCCGCGTGCGGCAGACCGGTTTGGGGCGTGAAGCCGAACGAGCAGTCAACGCTCTTGCCGTCCTTGATTGCGCAGAGCGAGGACGAGCCGCCGAGGTGGCAGGAGATTGCGCGGAATTCGGTCTTGCCGGTCAGTTCGGGCAAATGGCGTGCGGTGTACTCGTGCGAATGCCCGTGGAAGCCGAAGCGCTGAATGCCGTACTTTTCGTACCATTCATAGGGGACGGCATAGAGCTTGCGCTCGGGCGGAATCGTCTTGTGGAATGCGGTCTCAAACGAGCCGACGAGCAGCGCGTTCGGCAGCATTGCCTTAAACTCGCCGATGGCGTCGAGATAGGGCTGATTGTGCGCAGGCGCGATAAACAGGTAGTCGCGCATTGCGCCGAGCACCTCGTCGTCAAGCTCGAATACGCCGTGATGCCCCTTGGCAAGCACGGTCTTGAAGCCTACGGCGCTGATTTCGGAAATGTCCGAGAGGATATTCTGCTTCTTGTCGAGCAGGTCGGCAAGGAACAGTGCGATGCCGTCCTTGTAGCGCGGCACGGAGAGATGCTCCTTGGCAATCTTTTCGCCGGTCGCGACGTTGCAGAACGAGTAGAGTGCCTCGGACGTGCTGCCGACGCGCTCGACCTTGCCGGTCGCGTAGACGGTTTTCTGCGGCATTTCGTACAGCTTGAACTTGAGCGACGTACTGCCGACATTGCAAACGAGAATTTTCATGGTTGTTCTCCTTCGTAAATTGATTTACAACATTATATTATATAACACATTCCGCGTCTCCGCATACAAATTTCGCAAAATGAAAAACGCCGACTTTTGCGGGGTCGGCGTTTTTGTTAAAACAAAAATTCGGCAAGCAAATCGAAAATCTCTTCCTTGCTCTTGCCGGGCGCGCCGGCGAGAATCTTTTTGATGCGATAGCTGATGGTATTCTCCGCGATGAACAGCTTTGCGGCAATCTTGGAGTAACTCTCCTTGGAGATGACCTCGCGCAGAATCTGAATATCGAGCTTGTCGCAGCCCGAAAGCAGCTTTTCGACGAGCAGAACGCGCTCGACGTCGGGGTCGCGGAAGAAATTCGCGCCGACGTTGCGGTCAAACAGCATTCGCGTGTGCTCGAGCTTGATGTCAACGGGGTCGTAATGATAGTCGTAGATGTCGCAGTGGAGCAGCATCGTCGTCGCGGAAATCGACGGATTTGCCTTGAGCAGGCGGTAGGCGCTGATGGCGAGCTTGCCCGCCTCAACGCTCTTGACCTTGGCGACCGCGATATTGTGGACCTCGAGGTTGGCAAGCACCGTGTCGCCGAACGAAACGATGTGCATATCGTCGGGCAGATTGAAGCCGAGCGATTCAAGCCGCTTCATCAGAACGACCGCGGAAACATCGTTGGCGCAAAGCACCGAGTCAAACTCGTCAATGCGGGCAAGCAGTCGGTCGGTCGTCTCGCGCAGCGTCCCCTCAAAGTGGAAAATATCCTGCTCGCGCCCGCCCTCCTGCAAATAGTTTGCGACCTTCTGCATATCGGTCGAACTCTTGGTGCTGCCCGAGAAGAACGCGGTCTTGGTGCGCCCGCTGCTGTGCAGAAACTTCATCAGTTTGCGCGTCGCGTCGTCGTAGTCCATGGCGATAAAGCTGGCGAACGGAAACTGCTTTTGATAATTGGCAATGGCAAGCACAATCGGACGAACATTGCGGCTGTAGAGCAAATTCATGCTGCGCGACGCCCAGGTCAGCGAGGAGCCGAGGACGATGACGTGCGTGTCGTCAAACGACGGGTCGTCCAGAAACTCGGTCGTCGTGTGGACGTTCACCGGCATATTCTTGCGTTTTGCCTGCGAGGTGATCCCTTTCACATAATGCGAACACCAATGCGAGTTCATATAAGACGCTTCCACCAGCACGTGCATTCGCTCACCCCCGTTTTAAATGAAAAATGGTACTCGTTATCTATTATCAATTATAGCACAACCGATTCCCGCGGTCAATGCCCGCAAAAAATTTTTATTTTAACTTGATTTTTTGGGATTGAAAGGTTTATCCCCATGTATTATAATAGAAATGTTAAACAAAGACTTTCAAAAAGCGAAAGGAGATTTTAGGGAAATGAAACTGAAACGGTTTATCGCATTGGCACTCGCCGCGCTGATGCTCTGCCCCATGTTTGCCGCTTGCGGTGAAAAGGACAAGCCCGACGACACGACGGCAAGCAGTGCCGCCGACGTCACCCCGACCGATGCCGAAGAGGAACTCGGCGTGCCGCTGACGGCAGACTACGGCAAGGCGGATTTCAATATCCTCACCGCCGGCAACGTCGCCTACGAGGACTTCACCTATGAGGAGGACTCGGCGCTCCCGCTCGAGAGCGCGCAGTACAAGCGCAAAATCAAGGTCGAAACCGACTACAACATCAAGATTCACGAGGAGGCAAAGAAAGCCTACTCCTCGGGCGGCGGTCCGGGCTACATGGCGATCAACCAGAGCGTCAACTCGGGCGACTGCACCTATGACCTCGCGCTGATTGCGGGCTACGACGTCTCGGTGCTTGCCTACAGCGGCTTCCTCTACGACCTCAATTCGGTGCCCGGCATCGACCTCTCGAAGTCGTGGTGGGACCAGAAGGCAAACGAGAGCCTCTCGGTCCGCGACGTTATGTTCTTCACGACCGGTGACATCACCTGCTCGGACAACGACGCAACCTTCTGCCTGATGTTCAACAAGCAGCTCGTCAAGAACTACGACCTCGACAACCCCTATGCGCTGGTCGAGGACGGCAACTGGACGCTCGACACCTTCGGCGCGCTCTGCAAGACCGTCACCGAAGACCTCAATCAGGACAGCATCATGAACGAGAACGACCGCTTCGGTCTGCTCGTTTGGGACGACTCGGTCGTCGGTATCGTCAACGCGGCGGGTCAGCGCTGCTGCACCATTACCCCCGACGGTCAGATCGAGCTGACGCTCTACAACGAGACCACCATCGAAGCGCTCGAAAAGTACTTCGACATCGCTTACGACACGCAGTATTCGTTTACCTATCAGAGAAACATTCAGTCCGGTAAGGATATGTGGGCAAACGACCAGTCACTGTTCTGGACCTCGCTGCTCGGCAATATGCCCGCGTTCCGCGAAATGGAGAGCGACTTCGGCATTCTCCCCTATCCGAAGCTGAACGCAGCGCAGGAGGACTACTACCACACCGTCGCGCCCTACAACTCGCAGTTCATCTGTGTGCCGCTGGTACAGAACGATGTGGAGCGCACCGGCGTGATTACCGAGGCGCTTGCCTACTACGGTCAGAAGATTGTTCTGCCCGCATACTACGACGTCACGCTGATCGGTCAGTCGACGCGCGACGAAGAGTCCGAGGGCATGGTCGAGCTGATTCTCGACTCGCTGGTCTTCGACATCGGCTACTACTATCAGATCGGTCCTTACAACAAGCAGCTGATCATGATGATTCGCAACTTCGACCGCAACTTCACCTCGATGTACGATTCCTACAAGAATTCCGCACAGGCACTGCTGACCGTCATCAACGAGTATTACGGCAAGGCAGTCGACCAGTGGAAGTAAATCAGTCGAAAGCCTTAATCGCCGCAGCGCAATGCTGCGGCGATTTTTTGTCGCTTTTCTGACGGCTTGTTCATTTTTTAGATTGACAGCCGCATGACGCGCGTGTATAATGTGGTTTATTGTGCATACGAGAGGGTGGAAAAATGGACGACGCATTGCGTGAAAATAAAATGGGCACAATGCCGGTCGGCAGGCTGCTGATTTCCATGTCGCTGCCGATGATTGTCTCGATGCTGGTGCAGGCGCTCTACAACGTCGTGGACAGCTATTTTGTCGGCAAAATCAGCCTCGAGGCGCTGACTGCGGTCGGGCAGGCGTTTTCGGCGCAAAATCTGATGATCGGCATTGCGACCGGCACGGGCGTCGGCGTCAATGCTCTGCTCTCGAAGTCGCTCGGCGAGAAAAACCCCGACCGTGCAAACCGCATCGCGCACAACGGCGTTCTGCTTGCGGGCGTCGGCTATCTCATCATGCTGCTGTTCGGTCTGTTCGGCTGCGAGCTGTACTTCGACGGTATGCTGCGCGCCGCCTCGTTTGACGCGGGGCTGGACCTTGCCGCCGTCAAGGCGAGCGGCATCGAATACCTGCGCATCTGCACGCTGCTTTCGGTTTTCGTCTTCTTTGAAATTATGTTCGAGCGGCTGATGCAGTCGACCGGCAGAACCATCTACAGTATGTTTACGCAGGGCGCGGGCGCGCTGGTCAACATCGCCCTCGACCCATTCTTCATCCTCGGGGAGCTGCCGTTCGGTCTGCACGGACTGGGGCTCGGCGCGGCGGGCGCGGCGTGGGCGACCGTCCTTGGGCAAGCCGTCGGCTGCATTCTCGGCATTCTTCTGAACCATAAGTTCAACCCCGAAATCCGCCTGCATCTGCGCGGTTTTCGCCCCGATGCGAAGCTTATCGGCTCGATTTACGCCATCGGCGTTCCCTCCATTATCATGGTCGCGGTCGGCTCGGTCATGTATTACGCCATGAACATCATTCTCATGGGCGTTTCCGCCTACGGCGCGTCGATTTTCGGCGTCTATTTCAAGCTGCAAAGCTTTGTCTTCATGCCGCTGTTCGGTATGAACAACGGTGTGATTCCGATTATCGCCTACAACTACGGCGCGGGCAACCGCCGCCGGATGCTGAAAACCGTCAAGCTCGCCCTGCTCGTTGCGCTCGGCTTTATGGGGCTCGGGCTTGTGCTTATGCAGACGATTCCGGGTGCGCTGCTCTCGCTGTTCATCAAGGAAAAAGCGGTCGTTGCGCTCGGCTGCACCGCGCTGCGCATCATCAGCCTCAGCTTTCTCTTCGCGGGAATCTGCATCGTATTCAGCTCGGTCTTTCAGGCGCTCGGCAAGGGCTCGTATTCGATGTTCGTCTCGATTGCGCGCCAGCTGCTCGTCCTCGTCCCCGTCGCCTATCTGCTCGCGCTTGCGGGCGATTTGAATTTGATTTGGTGGAGCTATCCGATTGCCGAGATTGCCTCGGTCACGGTGTCCTTCTGCCTGTTTGCACGGCTCTACAAAAAAATCATCTCAAAAATTCCGCTCGGCGCGGAATAAAACTTCCGCAAAGAGCGCGCCGCGGCAGTCCGCCGCGGCTTTTTTGCCGAAACTGCCCAAAAACATCAATATATCGTTGTTCAATCTGCGAATTGAAACTATATATTGTGGTGTGATACAATAGTGCTGCTTCAAAAATCCATTTCGACGGAGGCTTAACATGATCCGTATAATCAAAAAAGACGGCACACGCGAGGACTACAACGTACAAAAGGTCGTCGCCGCCGTAACCAAATCCGCCAACCGCGCTTTAGTCACCTTCACAGACGACGACTTTAAAAAGATCTGCACTTTCGTCGACAGCCGCGTTTTACAGATGGGCAAGGACGAAATTACGATTGCCGAGATGCACAACATCGTCGAGGGCGCGCTTGAGCAGGTCAACCCCATCGTTGCGAAGAGCTACCGCGACTACCGCAACTACAAGCAGGACTTTGTCCACATGCTCGACGAGGTCTACCGCAAGAGCCAGGCCATCATGTACATCGGCGACAAGGAGAATTCCAACTCGGATTCGGCGCTGGTCTCGACCAAGCGTTCGCTGATTTTCAACCAGCTCAACAAGGAGTTGTATCAGAAATTCTTCCTCACGGTCGAGGAATTGCAGGCCTGCCGCGACGGCTATATCTATGTACACGATATGTCGGCGCGCCGCGACACCATGAACTGCTGCCTGTTCGACGTGGCAACCGTCCTGGACGGCGGCTTTGAGATGGGCAATCTGTGGTACAACGAGCCGAAGACGCTCGACGTCGCGTTCGACGTCATCGGCGACATCGTGCTCAGTGCCGCAAGCCAGCAGTACGGCGGCTTTACCGTCCCCGAGGTCGACAAGATTCTCTCGAAGTACGCCGAGCGCAGCTACGACAAATACATGGAGAAGTACCGCAGGCTGGGACTGCCCGAAGATCGCTGCGAGGAAGAGACGCAAAAAGACCTTGAAAATGACTTCCACCAGGGCTTCCAGGGCTGGGAATACAAGTTCAACACCGTCGCGTCGAGCCGCGGCGACTATCCGTTTATCACCATGACCATCGGCCTCGGCCGCGACCGCTTTGCCAAGATGGCGGCAAAGGCGATGCTCGACGTCCGCCGCGGCGGGCAGGGCAAGAAATGGTGCAAGAAGCCGGTTCTCTTCCCGAAAATCGTCTTCCTCTACGACGAAAATCTGCACGGCGAGGGCGGCGAGCTGGAGGACGTCTTTGAGGCGGGCGTCGACTGCTCGCAGCGCTCGATGTACCCCGACTGGCTCTCGCTGACCGGCGACGGCTATGTTGCGGGCATCTACAAGCGCTACGGCAAGGTCATCTCGCCGATGGGCTGCCGTGCGTTCCTCTCTCCGTGGTTTGAGCGCGGCGGCATGAAGCCCGCCGACGACGCGGACGAGCCTGTCTTTGTCGGCCGCTTCAACATCGGCGCGGTCAGCCTGCATCTGCCGATGATTTACGCCAAGGCGCAGAAGGAGAGCCGCGACTTCTACGAGGTGCTCGACTACTACCTCGAGCTGATTCGCAAGCTGCACCTGCGCACCTATGAATACCTCGGCGAAATGCGCGCCTCGACCAACCCGCTCGCCTACTGCGAGGGCGGCTTCTACGGCGGTCATCTCGGCATTCACGATAAGATCAAGCCGCTGCTCGAAAGCGCGACCGCCTCGTTCGGCATTACCGCGCTCAACGAGCTGCAGCAGCTCCACAACCACAAGTCGCTCGTCGAGGACGGCCGCTTCGCGATTGAGGTCATGGAGCATATCAACGCAAAGGTCGCGCAGTTCAAGGAGGAGGACGGCAAACTGTACGCCATGTACGGCACACCCGCCGAGAGCCTGTGCGGACTTCAGGTGGAGCAGTTCCGCAAGAAGTACGGCATCATCGAGAACGTCTCCGACCGCCCCTATGTCTCCAACAGCTTCCACTGCCACGTCTCCGAGGAGATCACCCCGATTGAGAAGCAGGACCTCGAGGGTCGCTTCTGGGATTTGATGAACGGCGGCAAGATTCAATATGTCAAGTACCCCATCGACTACAACCGCGAGGCGGTCAAGACGCTGGTGCGCCGCGCAATGGCAAAGGGCTTCTACGAGGGCGTCAACCTCTCGCTCGCCTACTGCGACGACTGCGGACACCAGGAACTTGAAATGGACGTCTGCCCGAAGTGCGGCTCGAAGAATCTGACCAAAATCGACCGCATGAACGGCTACCTCTCCTATTCGCGCGTCAAGGGCGACACCCGTCTCAACGCCGCGAAGATGGCGGAAATCAAGGACAGAAAATCCATGTAACCGACCGTAAAAGGGACACGATATGAACTACCACAACATCACCACCGACGATATGCTCAACGGCGACGGACTGCGTACCGTGCTTTGGGTCGCGGGCTGCGGGCACGCCTGCCCCGGCTGTCAGAATCCCATCACCTGGGACCCAAACGGCGGTCTGCCCTTTGACGACGCCGCCGAGGAAGAGCTGTTTCTGAAGCTCGGCAAGCCCTATATCAGCGGCATTACGTTCAGCGGCGGCGACCCGCTCTACCCCGGCAACCGCGAGACGGTTGCGCGCCTTGCGCACAAGGTGCGCGAGCGCTTCCCGAAAAAGACGGTTTGGCTCTACACCGGCTATCGCTATGAGGAAATTGCCGACCTGCCGCTGCTTTCCGACGTCGACGTACTCGTCGACGGGCGGTTTGAAGCCGACAAGCGCGACGTCAAGCTGCACTGGAAGGGCAGCTCCAATCAGCGCGTGATTGACGTTCAGGCGACGAAAGAAGCAGGCGAGGTCGTCCTGCATGACACCGATTACGGAAAGCGGGAGGGACTGCCGAAGTGAAGCGCATCGCAAGATTTGAAAAGGTCACCAAGGAGCAGTTCTGCGCGGGCTATGCCGACTGCTTCGGCGAGGACGGCAGCGAAGTCTATGAGACGATCAAGCTGCCGCGCCGCGCCACTTCGGGCAGCGCGGGCTACGACATCTGCACGCCGCGTGCGCTGACGCTGCGCCCGGGCGAGACCGTGAAGGTGCCGACGGGACTGCGCGTCTACATTGAGGACGGCTGGGTGCTGAAACTCTATCCGCGCAGCGGACTCGGCTTCAAGTATCGGCTGCAGCTCAACAACACGGTCGGCATCATCGACAGCGACTATTATTACGCCGACAACGAGGGGCATATCTTCGTCAAGGTCACCAACGACTCAAACGAGGAGAAAACGCTCACGCTTGAAGCGGGCGACGCTTTCGCGCAGGGCGTGTTCGTCGAGTACGGCATTACCTTCGACGATGACGCCGACGGCGTCCGCCGCGGCGGCTTCGGCTCGACGGGGAAATAGAATTAAATTAAATTAAATAGAATAAAGGGCGGGGGAAACTTTTGTGTACAAAAGTTTCCCCCGCCCCCCTTTCAAAAAACTTCAAAGCAAAGGGGTTGCCACCGCCGTTTTTCGACGGAGTTCTTCTTGCGCCTTTTTCCTTTGTACAAAGGGTCACGATAAATGCGGCAAATCCTGTGAAAAATGCCGAAAATATCACTCTGCCCATAAAAAATGCGCAATTCCATTGATTTTTTGGCAATATGTGCTATACTGTAGGTATCAAGTGGCGCTTTGTGCGCCGAATCAGGAGGAAAGACTTATGAAGAGATTTTTGGCACTCGCGCTGACGGCAGTCATGCTGCTCAGCGTCTGTCTCGTCGGCTGCGGCAACAAGCCCGCGCAGGGCGGCGTCGACGAGATTGCGGACAGCATGACGTCTGCGGACGGCAAGTACGAAATTGCGTTCGTCACCGACGTCGGCTCGCTGAAGGACCAGTCCTTCAACCAGGGCACCTGGGAGGGTGTCAAGCAGTATGCACACGACCATGACAAGTCCTACAAGTATTATCAGCCCGCCAACGGCGACAAGGCGACCGACGACGACCGCTTCAACGCCATGAAGGCGGCGGTTGAGGCAGGCGCGAAGATCGTTGTCTGCGCCGGCTTCCTGCAGGAAACCGCGCTCCGCAAGGCGGCTGAGACCTATCCCGACGTCAAGTATGTCTTCATCGACGGCTATCCGATCGGTCTTGCGAACGTCGCACCGATTTCCTTCCAGGAGGAGCAGTCGGGCTACCTCGCAGGCTATGCGGCAGTCAAGGAAGGCTACACGAAGCTCGGCTTCTCGGGCGGCGGCGGCGGTGAGAACCCCGCGTGCTGCCGTTTCGGCTACGGCTTTGTTCAGGGCGCACAGGACGCTGCTGCTGCCGACAGCAAGACGGTTGAGATGAACTACAGCTGGCTCTTCGGCAACACCTTCTCGGCATCCGCAGACCTGCAGACCATGCTCAACGGCTGGTACACCAACGGTACCGAGGTCATCTTCGCCTGCGGCGGCTCGATGTGCCAGTCCGCGTTCGCGGCGGCGGCTGCCAACGACGGCAAGGTCATCGGCGTTGACGTCGACCAGTCGAGCCAGTCCGAGACGGTCGTTACCTCGGCAATGAAGGGTCTGAGCGAGGCGGTTATCTACGCGCTCGACAAGTTCTATGCGGGCGGCTTTGACGCGCTCGGCGACGTTCCCACCGTCCTCGGCGCAACCAACGACGCCATCGGGCTTCCCACCGCAACCTGGAGCTTCAAGAACTTCAAGGTTGAAGACTACAACGCGCTTCTTGCTTCTCTCAAGGAGGGCAAGGTCACGGTAGACAACGACTACACGAAGCTCGCGGAAGATGCGTTTGCAAACGTCAAACTCAGCATCGTCAAGTGATTGACTCCAAACAAGGGGAGGCTTCGCGCCTCCCCTTGTTTTTTCAAAATTCGCTTCATAAGTCTCTATCGAACATAAAGGAAGCTTTTGCGGCGCAAAAGCCAAGGTCTGCTATATGAATCAAAACGATTACATCATCGAAATGCGGAATATCACCAAGATATTCCCGGGTATCGTCGCCAATGACGACATCACGCTGCAGCTGCGGCGCGGCGAGATTCACGCCCTGCTCGGCGAGAACGGCGCGGGTAAATCCACGCTGATGTCGGTGCTGTTCGGTCTGTATCAGCCCGAAGCCGGCAGGATTCTCAAAAACGGCGAGGAAGTCAAAATCCAAAGCCCGAACGACGCGACCGCGCTCGGCATCGGCATGGTGCATCAGCACTTTCAGCTCATCGACGTCTTTACCGTGCTTGACAACATCATTCTCGGCGCGGAGACGACCAAGCTCGGCTTTTTGCAGAAAAAACAGGCGCGGGCGCAGGTGCTCGCCCTCTCCGAGAAATACGGGCTTGCCGTCGACCTCGACGCCAAGGTCGAGGACATCACGGTCGGGATGCAGCAGCGCGTCGAGATTCTCAAGATGCTCTACCGCGACAACGAAATTCTGATTTTCGACGAGCCGACTGCGGTGCTGACGCCGCAGGAAATCGACGAGCTGATGAAAATTATGAAGGGCTTTGCCGCCGACGGCAAATCAATTCTCTTCATCACGCATAAGCTGAGCGAAATCATGGCGGTCGCCGACCGCGTGACCGTTCTGCGCAAGGGCAAGTACATCGGCACGGTCAACACGTCAGAGACGACCAAGGAGGAGTTGTCGACCATGATGGTCGGCAGACCCGTCCAGCTTGAGGTCGTCAAGGGCGAATGCAAGCCCGGTGCGCCGATTCTCTCGGTGCGCAATCTCAGCGTCCCCTCGCATCTGCACAAAAAGCCTGCCGTGCGGAATGTCAGCTTTGACGTGCGCGCGGGCGAAATCCTCTGCATCGCGGGCATCGACGGCAACGGGCAGACCGAGCTTGTCGAAGGCATCACAGGGCTTGAAAAGGTGTCGGGTGGCAGCATCACGCTCTGCGATAAGGAAATCACGGGCACGAGCGTCCGCCGCCGCAGCGACGCGGGCATGGCACACATTCCCGCCGACCGCCACAAGCACGGACTCGTCCTGTCGAATACGCTTGAAGAGAACATCGTCCTCCAGCGCTTCCGTGAAAAGCAGTTTCAGCGCCACGGCTTCATTCGCTTCGGCGAGGTGCGCAAATACGCGGACGAGCTGATTGAGCGCTTTGACGTCCGTTCGGGTCAGGGCGCGGAGACGGTCGCGCGCAGTATGTCGGGCGGCAACCAGCAAAAAGCGATCATCGCCCGCGAGGTCGACCGCGAAAAGCCGCTGCTCATCGCCGTACAGCCGACGCGCGGGCTTGATGTCGGCGCAATCGAGTACATTCACGCGGCGCTCGTCAAGGAGCGCGACCGCGGACGCGCCGTCCTGCTCGTCTCGCTCGAGCTGGACGAGGTCATGAGCCTCGCCGACCGCATTCTCGTGCTCTACGAGGGCGAAATCGTCGGCGAACTGAATCCGAAGGAAACGACCGCCGAGGAGCTTGGACTCTACATGGCGGGCGCAAAACGCAATGTCGGGGAGGGAAAGAACCATGCGTAAACAGACAAGCGGCGCGGCGACGCCCGCGCTGACCAAAGACGGCTTCCTCGGCAGAGAGGGGACAAAAACCGTCATCGCCTCGCTCTTTTCCATTCTCATCGGTCTGGTCGTCGGCAGCATCATCATTCTGATTGTCGGACTGACCACCCCGTCGATTTCGGTCGGCGGCGCGTTTGAGGGGCTGAAACTCGTCTTTGCGGGACTGTTCAGCACCGGACGCACTGCGACGGGCGAGCTGACCTTCGGCTTCAATCCGGTCAACATCGGCGATATGCTCTTCCGCGCGACGCCGATTCTTCTGACCGGACTTTCGGTCGCCGTCGCGTTCAAGACGGGACTCTTCAACATCGGCGCGGCGGGACAGTACCTCATGGGTACGGCAGGCACGCTCTATGTCGCGCTCTCGATTCCGACCGATAAAGTCCCCGCATGGCTCGTCTGGCTGCTCGCGTTTCTCGCCGGCATTCTCATGGGCGCGCTCTGGGGTGCAATTCCCGGTCTGCTCAAGGCTTTTCTCAACATCAACGAGGTCATCGCCTGCATCATGTCCAACTGGATTTCCGCAAGCCTCGTGACCTGGTTCTTCGACGTCAACAACCAACTGAAAAACGCCTCCGAGGCAGGCAAGGTCAGCTACATCTGCAAGACGACGGCAAACGGCGTCGCCACGCCGAAATTCTTCCTCGACAAGCTTTTCCCCGGCTCGCAGGTCAACGGCGGCATTCTGATTGCCGCGCTGATTGCCGTGCTCGTTTGGGTGCTGATGAGCAAGACCACGCTCGGTTACGCGCTCAAGGTCTGCGGCGCAAACCGTCAAGCGGCTAAATACGCGGGCATCAACGACAAGCGCTGCATCGTCCTCTCAATGGCGATTGCGGGCGGACTGTCGGGCGCGGCAGCCGCGCTCTACTGGCTGTCGGGCAACACCGAATTTTTCTGGTCGACCTACCAATCGCTGCCCGCCGAGGGCTTCAACGGCATTCCGGTCGCCCTGCTCGCGGCAAACAACCCGATTGCGGTCATCTTCACCGGCTGCTTCATGTCGATGCTGAACATCGCGGGTCTGCAAATCAAAAATCTCACCGCGTACAACGAATATCTCACCGACATCATCATTGCGATTATTGTCTACTTGAGTTCGTTCTCGCTGCTGATTAAGCTGATGCTGTCTGGCAAAAAGAAGCCGGCGGCAGCAGCAGCGGCGGCGATTCCCGAAGACGACAAAACCGCCGCGAAGCCAAGCGGCGAAAAGGCTGATGAAAAGGAGGCAGACTGATGGTATTTCTTCTTCAGCAAACGATCAATTACGCCGTTCCCCTGCTGATTGTCGCGCTCGCGGGCGTCTTTGCCGAGCGAAGCGGCGTCATCAACCTTGCGCTCGAGGGCATTATGATTTTCGGCGCATTTGCGGGAGCGCTATTTATCCGCATCATGCAGTCAAACGGGCTGTTTGACAAAAGTCAGGGACAGATTCTTCTGCTTCTGACCATGCTGGTCTGCGCGATTATGGGCGCAGTCTTCTCGCTGCTGCTCTCGTTCTCCGCCATCAATCTGAAGGCCGACCAGACCATCGGCGGCACGGCGCTCAACCTGCTCGCCCCCGCGCTCGTCCTCTTTCTCATCAACGTCCTCACGCAGCAGAGCAAGCTCGTCATCGACGGCGGCGCGACGACCTGGTTTATGATTAAAAAGAGCACCTTCGGCATCGACAAAAGTACCGACATCGGTTTTCTCGGCGAACTGCTGCTCAACAAGGTCTATCTCTCGACCTACGTCTGCATTCTCCTCTTTATCGTCCTGTCGATTATCCTCTACAAGACGAAATTCGGGCTTCGCCTGCGCGCCTGCGGCGAAAACCCGCAGGCTGCCGACTCGCTCGGCATCAACGTCTATAAAATGCGCTATGCCGGCACGACGATTTCGGGTGCGCTCGCGGGTATCGGCGGCTTTGTCTATGCGCTCGCGGCGGCGGACGGCGCGGCGACCGGTGAAGTCGCGGGCTTCGGCTTCCTTGCCCTCGCGGTCATGATTTTCGGCAACTGGACGCCTTCAAACATCGCGGTCTCCGCCCTGCTCTTCGGTCTGTTCAAGTGCATCGCGGCTGCGTATCCGAGCATCGACCTCAACGGCGACGGCGTGTATATGCTCGCCGAAATCGGCGTCAGCTCCTATGTCTACCGTCTGCTGCCCTACCTGATTACGCTGATCGTCCTCGCGTTCACCTCCAAGCGCTCGCGTGTACCGAAGGCAGAGGGCATTCCCTACGATAAGGGCGCGAGGTAACAGAGGCAATGGGAACCCAAACGGATATGCTGATTATCGGAATCGCCGGCGGCTCGGGCAGCGGAAAAAGCACGATAGCAAGGCTGCTCGCCGAGAAATTCGGCGACGCGGTCACGGTCATGCGCCACGACGACTACTACAAGGCGCAGCACGCGCTCACAATGGAGGAGCGCGCGCTGCAAAACTACGACTGCCCCGAGGCGTTTGACACCGCGCTGATGGCAAAGCACATCGAAATGCTGCGCGCGGGACAGGCGATCGACTGCCCGGTCTACGACTACATGATTCACGACCGCACCGAGGAGACGCGGCACATCGAGCCGACCAAAGTCCTGCTGATTGACGGCATTCTGGTGCTTGCGGACGAGCGGCTGCGCAGTTTAATGGACATTCGAATTTTCGTCGACACCGACGCGGACATTCGCATTCTGCGGCGCATTCGCCGCGACGTCAACAAGCGGCAGCGCACGCTTGAATCGGTCATGGAGCAATACCTGACCACGGTCAAGCCGATGCACGAAATGTACGTCGAGCCGAGCAAAAAGTTTGCGAATCTCATCATTCCCGAGGGCGGACACAACCTCGTCGCGCTTGAAATGCTCGAAAACCGCATTCGTAATCATATCGGCACATAAAGCATAAAAAAGCACCCTTTCTGAAGTGGTATAATGATGGTAGACACAAAAAAGAGTGTCTACCATCATTTTTGCACAGAAGGAAAACGGAAATGGGACGACCTTCATGCGGTTGTGGATCAAGCTGTTTTCTATTTTAACTACATTTGCCCTGTTCGCAAACTCAAAAGAAAACCGCCGGTCCAATATAGAATTGAACCGGCAGCTTAATTCTTTTTTCTGTCTACTAACTATCGAATAGTTCAAATCAGAATGGGGACTTTTTTCATACCTGATTTACGCCTTTCTCCAAACCATGCGGTCAATGATGCCGGTGTAGGACTGAATGATTTTGACCACCTTGGTCGAAACATTCTCGTCGGTATAGGCGGGGACGGCGGCACGGTCGTCGCCGTTTTCGCGCATGGCAACCGCCAAATCGACCGCCTGTAAGACGCGCTCGCTCGAAATCGAGCCGACGACGAAAACGCCCTTGTCCATCGCCTCGGGGCGCTCGGTCGAGGTGCGCACCGAAACTGCGGGAAAGCCGAAATACGCGCTCTCCTCCGGAATCGTACCGCTGTCCGAAACGACGCAAAACGCATTCTGCTGCAGCTTGTTGTAATCGAAAAAGCCGAGTGGCTCATGGCGGATGACGCGCTTGTCAAAGGCAAAATTCCGCTGCTCGATATATTTCTTGCTACGCGGATGGCAGGAATACAGGATCGGCATATCGTACTTCTCCGCCATTGCGTTGACCGCGTTCATCAGGCTGAAGAAGTTTTGCTCGATGTCGATATTCTCCTCCCGATGCGCGGAAAGCAGGATGTATTTCCTCGATTCAAGTCCCAGGCGCGGCAGGACATCGCTCATCTCAATTTTCGCCTCACCTTCGTGCAGGACCTCCGCCATCGGCGAACCGACGACAAAGGTGTACTCCGGCTTGACGCCTGTATCGAGAATATATTTGCGTGCCTGCTCCGAATAGCAGAGATTAACGTCGCTCGTCACGTCGACAATGCGGCGAATCACCTCTTCAGGCAGATTTTCGTCCTTGCAACGATTGCCCGCCTCCATGTGGAATACGGGAATCTTCAGCCGTTTGGCGGCGAGAACCGACAAGCAGGAATTGGTGTCGCCGAGTACGATAATAGCGTCGGGTCTGACCGACTGCATCAGCTCATAGGACTTAGCAATGACGTTGCCCATCGTCTGTCCGAGATTCTCGCCGACGACGCCCAAATAATAGTCGGGCGCGCGCAATTCAAGCTCCTTGAAAAAGACCTCGTTGAGCTGATAATCGTAATTTTGTCCGGTATGCACGAGAATGTGGTCGAAATACAGATCGCACTTCTTGATGATTGCCGACATCTTGATGATTTCCGGACGTGTGCCGACAATCGTCATCAACTTTAATTTGCTCATGAACTCTCCTTACAGCGCATAATGCGGGTAGAGCGCGCGATGCGCGACGACCCATTCGGCAAGCTCCGCCGTCATGACCTCGTAATCGGGAATGCGGTAATCAAAGTCGAAGCGTGTGCGCACCAGCGACTTGTCTGCCTTAACGCCCTCTACCGGCAGAATCGTGACCGAATCGCCGCGCAGATAGTGGTTGAACAGGCGCAGAAGCTCATACTTACTGATGGAGCAGCCGGGCACGGCGTTGTACAAACCGTGCGCGCGCGCTGCCGCCGCCGCTTCCATGGTCTTGGCAAGCTGCAGTGTGGTTTGCCCCGTCCACCTCGCACCGGTGTAGCCGTTGATCGTCCCCTGCTGCTGCATAAACCAGTTGAGCAGTCCGATGCCGTTCGGGTTAATGTCGGGACCGACGATCGAATTGCGCAGGGTTAGATTTTTGCCGTCCTCCAGCTCGCCGAGCGCCTTGGTGCGATCGTAGAAAGTCTCGCCGTCGCGCAGCGACGTCTCGGTGTAACCGCCCGTCTTACCCGAAAAAACGCAGTCGGTACTCATATGGATAACCTGCGTATCGCTCTCTGCCGTAACCTCCGCCAGAAAATGCGGGAGATAGGCATTCAGATAAACCGCGAGCGCATGATCCTGCTCGGCGAACTGATTGAGTACGCCGATGCAGTTGATGACCGTGTCGTAATGTCCGTCCTCGACAAGCGTGCGCAGCAACGCGGTATCGCGGGCGTCGCCGGCCACGCTGTCGATCAGTTCGGATTTTCTGCGATCAAAGCCGAACACGGTATGCCCGTGCTCCCTAAGATACAGCGAGATGGTATGTCCCGCCATGCCGTTGCAGCCGAGAATCAAAAATCGCATACTCAGTTCCCCTCCGCCAGCCGTTCGCGGATGTAGTCGAGCGACGCAATCTTCGCCTTAGTCTGCTCAACATCCAAAAGCTCGGTGTTGTTGGAATTGTACTCGGTCAGCGGATTACGCTTCGCGTCGCCCGTGATGAAATAGTTGTCATAATTGAGGTCGCGCGTGTCGGCAGGAACGCGATAGAAGTTGCCCATGTCGACAGCGTGCGCGCACTCCTCGTTGGTGAGCAGCGTCTCGTACATCTTTTCGCCGTGGCGGATGCCGATGACCTTAATCTCGCTTTTCTTTTCCCTGTCAAACAGCTCGAGCACCGCCTTTGCCTGCGTTTCGATCGTGCAGGCGGGCGCCTTTTGAACGAGGATATCGCCGTTCTGCCCGTGCTCGAAGGCAAAGAGCACAAGGTCGACCGCCTCGTCGAGGCTCATAATAAAGCGAGTCATCGACGGCGCGGTCAGCGTGACGGGCTGCCCGTTTTGAATCTGGTCGATCCACAGCGGAATGACGCTGCCGCGCGAACACATGACGTTGCCGTAGCGTGTACAGCAGATTTTAGTCGTCTTGGTCGTGCGCGACTTGGCAACCGCGACGCGCTCCTCAAGCGCCTTGGAAATGCCCATGGCGTTGACCGGATACGCCGCCTTATCGGTTGACAGGCAGATGACGCACTCGACCTTTGCGTCGATTGCGGCGGTCAGCACATTGTCCGTGCCGATGACGTTGGTCTTAACCGCCTCCATCGGAAAGAACTCACAGGACGGCACCTGCTTGAGCGCCGCCGCGTGGAAAATATAGTCCACGCCGTGCATGGCATTCTTCACCGAGGCGAGATCACGCACGTCGCCGATGTAAAACTTAATCTTGCCGGCGACCTCGGGCATTTTTGCCTGAAACTCATGCCGCATATCGTCCTGCTTCTTTTCGTCGCGGGAAAATACGCGAATCTCGCCTATATCCGTTTTCAAAAACCGATTCAGCACCGCATTGCCGAACGAGCCGGTGCCCCCGGTAATCATCAGGGTTTTCCCCGTAAAAAGTCCCATTGGTTGCTACTGCTCTCGCCTTGGCGAAAGCTCCTTTCCTCGGAATTTGAATCAGAGCCGATATATACCCGGCAGGCTGCAGGCTTTTCTCGTATCGAGAACGACCTTGCCCACAAGCTTGTCCATATTCTCCTTGATCTCGTTGTGACCGACCATAATCACGACAAGATCGACGTCTGCCAGGAATTTGTCGAGGTCATGATACTGATTTTTGACAAGGTCTTTCTTGATGAAGGGGTCATAAACCTTGAGCGGCTCGGCGAGGTGCTTCTCCTGGCATTCGAGCAGCTGCAGCGTGGGCGACTCACGGTAGTCGTCGACGTTTTCCTTGTAGGTAAGACCGTAAAGTCCGACGCGGGTAAGATCGGTCATGCCCTTTTCTTTCATGATGTCGTGAATGCGTTCCAGCACGAACTCGGGCATGGAATCGTTCACCTTCATCGACTCCCAGATGACCTTGGTCAGCGCGGGATAGTCACCGACGAGGAACCACGGGTCGACTGAAATGCAGTGGCCGCCGACGCCGGGACCGGGCTGCAGAATGTTGACGCGCGGGTGCATATTGCAGATTTTGATGATTTCATAGACGTCCATACCGTCGTGACGGCAGATTTTCGCAAGCTCGTTTGCAAAGGCGATATTGACCGCGCGGAAGGTATTTTCGACGACCTTGGTCATCTCCGCCGTCTTGATGTCGGTGACGACGATTTCACCGGCGCAGAACGAGGCGTACAGCTTCTTGACCTTTTCGCCGATGGCGGGGTCATCCGCGCCGATAGTGCGGTTGTTGTGCAGCAGCTCATAGACCATGTTGCCGGGTATGATGCGCTCGGGCGCGTGAACCAGATTGATGTCCTTACCGATAACAAACCCGTTCTCCTCGATGATGGGGCGCACGAAGCGGTCGATCGTTCCGGGCGATACCGTGGATTCGATAACGACAGTAGCGCCCTTGGGGCAGACCTTCATGACGTCCTTGACCGCCGCGTTGACATAGCAGGCGTCAATCTTCTTGCTGAACTTGTCGTAGGGCGTGGGAACCGATACGATGTAGGTGTCGGTGACCTGGTATTCGGTCGTGAATTTGATGCCCGAATCCAGCGCCGCGCGGAACAGCTCGTCCAACCCGGCCTCCTTGAAAGTCGTATGTCCCGCATTCAGCGTAGCGACCAGTTCGGCATTGTAGTCCGTGCCGACGATCTCCACGCCGTGCGACGCCATCATCAGCGCCGTGGGAAGTCCGATGTAGCCGAGTCCGATTACATTTACCATTGCTTTTGTCTCCTCTTGTATAAAAAAGTTTTATTTATATTCCTTCAAAATGCGGCAGCATAGCTGCGGGAAAAACTTGGCGACGTCGCTGTGCGCCGTGTACTCCTCCGTATCGGTGCGGACGGTATAGCCGTGCGCGCGAAGGTCGGAAAGCAGGTATTGAATGTGTGCGCCGAAAGTCGGTTCTTTTTCAGAATAATGCAGCACCACGAGCGGCTTTTTCTCATGCGGCGCGGCAATGAGGTCGGGGAGCAACTTATCGTAGCACGCTATGGTCTCCTTTTCGGTATCGCCCGCCATGGCGGCGAGCACCGGCGCATGACCGGACGCCATCAGATAGCTACCAATGTAATACTGCGGTGCGCCGCTGACCACATAATCCGCCCCGCGGCGGATGCCGAAGTACAGTGCAGCATAGCCGCCCTTGCTACTGCCTACAAAGTAGGTTTTTCCGTCCTGCGGCATAAACCGGGAAAGCAGGTCGTCCACAAGCGAAGCGACATAGAAATCGCCGCTTTCGCTCAGGTAATACGCGCCGCGGGCTTCGTCGCCGAAATCGTCCAGAATGTACAGGCGGCTGACATCGGCGCCCGCAAAAGTCGCGACCATGTTGTATCCGGCGGCGCCGTGCGGACCGGGAAAGGCGCTGAACACGACGAGCAGGCGGTCGCGGCGCTTGCCCGCGAGGTAAAGATATTTCAAGCGGTGACCGTCTTTTTCATACACCGCCTCACGGCGGCGGATGGTTTGCTTTGCGGCAAGCCGCCGAAGCTTGGCAATCAGATTGAATTCATTCATAGCGACTCACTTTCTTGCAAGACGGTCGACGATCTTCGACAACAGGCGTTTCAAAATCGAAACCGTCTGCTTGAATTCCGGTGTTCGGTAATAGCAGAGAATCAGCACGGCATTCGGCAGCACGAGGCAAAGTACAATGCGGACGAGAATCGTCAGCACGAGCGAGGGCAGCGTCAACCGTTCGGCGAGGAGATAGGTTGCCGCGCCGACCGCAAGCGTGAAAGCCGTCCGTAGCGCAAGCTGCACAAAATAGCGCACCGGGCTTGTTTTGAACACATGTTTGAAAACAATGTAAGGGTCAAACCATACCTGCGTGAGAACACGCGAAACAATAGTGGCGAGAAAGACGCCGAAAACGCCCATCCACTTCATAAAGAGGATCGAAAGCACGACGTTGAGAATCGCCATAATCAACGGGCGGTATTTGCCCTGCACGAACAGACCGTGCGAAGTGCGGTAGGTCGAGACCGGATTTACCATGCCTTTGACGAAATAGTCGAACACCAGCACGAACAGGACCGGCAGCGTGCAGACATATTCCGCGCCGAAGACCCACTCAATCACGGGACCCGACAAAACGAAAATCGCCGTTGCGGAAAACAGGAAAATCCAAAAGGTGACAAAGTTGAGCGTGCGGAAAACCTTGTATTCCTGCGCGGTATCGTCCTCGGTCGAGAGATTGCCGACGCCCGAAGTGACCGCAGAGTAAAACTGCGAAACCACGTCGTAGACCTGCCGAAGAATCAAAATCTGGTTGGACAGGAGACCGACCTGTACGGTGCTGCCCATATTGGATATGATGATGTTGTCCGCACTGTTCAGCGCCGTTCCCGACACCTTGTAGAGCGACATGGCATACATATTTTTATAAATTTTCTTCTTCTCCCCGCCGGAGAGCGACGCGCCGCTCTTTTCCCGCAGGAAAGGATAGCGTTTGTCGGCGATGCGCGAAATGAGCAAATTCTGCGCCAGCGTCAGCAGCACGCTGAACGCAAGATAGGCGTAAAAGCTGTGCAGAACAGCGAGAAAGAAGATGCTGAAAATCATCTTGACGACGATGACGGCGGTATGCACCGCAGAGGTCACAAAGTTCTCCTGGCAGGCATTGAGAAAGGTCGATTTGTAAATCAGCAGATACGATCCCGCCGTGTCAAGGACATACAGCATGAAAATAAGCGTGATGTTCTCGCGGATGTCCGGCACATCCTTGACCAGATACGGCAGCAGCGGACAGCAGATCAGCCCGCCGGCAAGAACAACGAGCGCGACGATTTTATACATACCGCCGTAAAAGCGCAGATAAGCGTGGATTTTCTCATGGTCGTTCTGTGCAATCGGCCGATAGAGATTGTACGCAATCGCAGTGCCCATGCCGAGGTCGGCAAAGGCAAGCACCGTCAAAACAGAAGTGAAAAGCGCGGACACACCGGCATACTGCGCGCCGAGCGTGCGGATAAAGACAATCTGAATGGCAAAATTGCAAATGATCGTCACGATTTTCTGCGTCACGCCGACCGCCGTGTTGACCGCGACCGCCTGCACTCTCGATTTTGCCACCGTTATGCCTCCGTTCTGCCGAGCGCGTCGCGCAGTGCGGCGGCAAAGCTGTCATAGCTTGCGGCAAGCGTCTGCAGGCGCTCGGTTAATTTTTCGGCGCAGTCCGCCGTGCGAACCGTCGCCGCAGCGGCGCGCAGTTCCTGCGCGTCCTCCGCCGTAAAGCCGCGTTTTGCCACGCGGTAATGCTCGGAAACCAGTCCGAGCTGCTCATAGAGACAGCGAATCTTCGTCATGCCGCCGTAAGAATAGTCCGCCGAGGTCGAGCAGTCGTAGGTAATCGGCGGCACGCCGTTTTTCATCGACAGCAGCGTGCCGTGAAAACGGTTGGTGACCGTAAGGTCGAACAGCGAGAAGCAGCGCGCCCACTCAAAGGGCGTCAGGTCGCAGACAAAGCAATCCGCGTACGGATTCTGCTCGTAAACCGCGACGATTTGGAAAGCATCACCGAGCGCCGCGCGGCAGAGCTTGCCGATTGCGGGGTTTGCCATCAGGCAGACCGTCGGGCGGCTGAAATCAACGCCCGCAGCGGCGAATTTATCCCGCAGCACTTCCATATCGACCGGCAGCGCGTCAACCTCGAGAAAGACGGTAGGGTCGCAGTTTTGGTGAACGCCCAGCTCTCCGTCGACCGCGTGCAGCAGCTTTTCGGTCGCGAGGTCGCGCACGCCGAGATAATCAAACCCGCGCCAGGCTTCGCGCATGAAAGCGCGCTGCTTTTCGCTCAGACTGTCATAAAGCACGCCCTGCGCGCAGGCAGCATAGCTGAGCTTCTTGACCCCGGTGACGTCGTGCAGAAAGTAGAGATTCGGGAATGGATAATTGTTAATCTCCCATACACAGTCGCTGCCGACGACCAGCGCATCATACCGCCCCTGCAGCCACCTGGAGGCGGCGGCGCAATCGTCGGTGTAAATATGCTCCGCCGAAAGCTGCATATGCTCCAGCACGCGGTCGAACGCTGCGCGCATCCGTCTGCGCTTTTTGAGAAAGTCGGGGCTGTGCAAAACGGTCAGCGTATTCTTGACCGTCGCCTTGGCGACGGTCGCCGCGCCCACGCGACGCAACTCGGGCAGCGAGGAAAAAATATAAGTCAGCGCGCGCGTCGAATACTTGTTCTGTACGCGCGGCACGCAATAATCCACAATTTCGACAGAGTCGTTCGGGAACTCGCGCTCCAGCCGCTGCTGCAGGCTGTAGCATTGCATGACCGCGCCGTAATTCAAGCTGCGGTGAAAGGTCAGGATACCGATTCTTGACATTTTTGCGTCCTTTCCGAAAAGTGCGGCATCAGCGCAATCAGGGCAAAAAACAGTTGAGAGAACAGATAGCTCGACGAGAACACCAGAACGAGAAATCCGGTCGAAAAGACGCAAATTTCAAAGAGCGCATATGCTTTCGGATTCCGCGAGCGGATGAAAAAGACGCGCGCAATGCCTATGCAGAACAAACCGAGCAGCGCCGTGCCGAGCACCACACCGTAATCGCACCAGAATTCGTAGAGAATGCTGTGCGGATAAACGCCGAATTTGTAGCCGTACACGCCGAGCCAGTAGCGCGTACCGCCCATGCCGACGCCTAATATTGTATGGTCGGCAATCAGCTCTTTCGCGTACTCCTTGATCAAGTCGCGACCGCTGCTCATAAAGACGTCGCCCATCTGATAATACTTGACGATACTGCCCGAGAAGCCGTATTGCGTCGACACCGAAATGACCCACTGAATGATGTCGGTATAGAAATACAGCAACAGCCCGGAAACAAGAAGCAGCAAAACAAACCAAATCGGCTTGCGCACCGCGTTCAACAACATCTTATAGAAAATGCAGAGCAGCGAGCAGGCAAGCGGCCCGCGGCCGCCGAAGAATACCATCAGGAGAAAGGCGACAACAAGGCAAACCGTCTCGGTTTTTGTGCGGCCGTCTTTGCAGATCCAGAAAATAAGCGGAATGAGCAGACCGTAAGAAATGCCTTGGTAGTCAGTCTGCACAAACGCAGACGAACCCGCCGTCATAAGCACAACGGTCAGCAGCTCGACAACCAGCAGAAAGTAGCAGAATTTCCTCAGCATTTCATAAAACGCATCGAAATCCTCAAGCATATAGACCGCCATATAGGCGGGAACGCAGTATAAAAACAACTTTTCGGACACCGTGCTGACAAAATAGTCCGAATTGCCGCCGAGCCGGATAATCGTTATCAGATAGAGCAGTCCGACAATGACGGGAAAAAACAAGCTGCCGACGCTCCGCTTTTTGTTGAAGAAAAACAGCGATACCAGCATTCCTAACCCCGCCGCGAGAATAAACTGGGTCAGGTAGGGCGGCTTAAAGCCGACCAGATTGAACAGCGTGTGCACAAAATAGTTGATATACTCAACAAACAGAATATAGCAGGTGCAGAATGCCTTCCACTTGCCGTACTGCGTTTTCTTGCCGCCGTCCTGCGGGAGACTTGCGTTATTCGGGGTATTTGTCATATTGCCTCCTGTTACAGTGCGCCTACCGCCGTGCGGAGCAATTGCATCTCGCTTTCGAGCGAGTTTTCCGCAATAAAGCGCTTCATATTTTCTCTGCAGCTTTCAAATGTGTCCGATAGTTTTTCGAGACCGGGCTCGATTTCGTCGTCACAGACGCCGATACCTGCCTCCTCAACGATTGCCTTCACGGTCGGATTGTCATTGGCGAGAATGGGCAGCCCCACGCTCGCGTATTCGTAAATCTTATTGGGCGCGCAGTACAGGTTGTTCAGACTGTCGTTCCCGTAAAACAGATAGCCGACGTCAAAATGCGAAAGAATCGCGCCGAGGTCGGCATAGGGCACGGCGGGGCAAAGCCGGAGATTCGGATTGCCGCGTTTTTCGATTTCGGCAGCCAGCGTCTCCCGTGCGGGACCGTTCCCGATCAGCATCAGCTTGTACCCGCTGCCGAGACGGTCGACCGCCTCGACGAGCCGTTCGAGCCTGCGCCCCGCGAGCAGTCCGCCCGCGTAAACGATTCCGAGCGCCTTTTTCTCGAAGAAATCGGCGTTCTCATGCAAAAATGCATCGGCGTCGCCTTTCGGCAGATAGGAAATATTGCGAATTACAAGCGGTTCTTTTTCCAGCTTGTGATAGTCTTTCATGTATGCGGCACGCTGTTTTTCCGCGCAGACCGTCAAATCGGCGCAGCGAATCATTTTGCCCTCGCAGGCATACTGCAGCCGGTCGACAAACCCGTAGCTGCGCCCTTTTTCCTTGGTGAACAGCTCGTGCGCATCGTAGACATATTTGCACGTTTTGTTTGTGCGGCGCAGCAAATCAAGCGGCAGCGCGCTGAAAATGTCGTGCCCGTAGATGATATCAGGGTGAAGCTCCCGCGCGGTTTTCAAAACGCCGCGCACGTAGCGCAGATACGCCTGTGTGCCGCCGATTTTCTCAACGCCCTCAACCGGGATGCTCTTCACGCCCGCTCTGTCCACGCTGCCGACGGCGTACAGATACAGCTCGAACTCCCCCGCCAGCGCCTCGGCGGCGCGGAGGACGCGCGCGTCGTTCTGAATATTGTTATAAACCGTCATCAGCAGCTTTTTCATTGATTTGCTCCGTTTTCTTCAAATACCGCATCGAGCGCGTCAAACAGCGCCGTCCGGCTTGCCTCCGCTTCGACGAGGAAAGCGTCGCATTTTTTTGCGAGCTCCTCAGGGCGCAGCGAATGATACCAGGCGTACAGGCGGTCGCCGAGATTCTCATACTCCTCGCCGTGCATGACAAACGCAATGCCGCACCGCTCCGCCGTCTCCTTCGTGTACGTGCCGTCAAACACGAGAATCGGAATATGCAGTCCGATGGCGTAGTAGAGCTTAATCGAGAGCGCTGTGTCGAAATGCCGGTCGTTATAGCCGTAAAGATTGTAAAGCACGTCGGCGTCGTTCAGATACTTCGCCGTATCGGTCATCGGGAAGCGCCCGTAGGTCTTGACATTCGAAATGTTCTTTCCCTCAATATAGCGGTCGATGTCCTCCGAGCCGATGCCTGCGAAAACCATCTCAAACCGTTTGTCGCCCGCGAGCGCGTCAATCATCTTGAACGCATAAGGCAGGCGGCTGATCAGCCCGATATAGAGAATGCGAATCGGCTCGTCCTCGCCGCGCAGCCGCGACACGGGCTTCAATTCCCGCATCACGGCGGGATTGAGGCTGTGCATGACCAACGCGTTGCCCTTCGGCAGATGGTCAAGGTACGCCGCCGAGGAGACCGTGAAGAACCGCGCGTGCGAAATCGCGATTTTCAGCCGATGCCACACGGGCGGCACATGGTTGTAAAAATAGTCGCGAATATTGACGCAATAGCGTCTGGGCATCTGCGTTGCCACGACGTCGGCGAACAAAAACGAGGTAAACTCGCCCCAGACCACCGCAAAGTCGTAGTGATTTTCTTCAAGAATGCGGCGGACATGCCCGCGCATCTTCCAGTAATGACACAGTTTTTTCGGAAAGGGCGCAGTCTCGTACCCCTCAACGTGGTAGGGGTAATAGTTCTTCGCGTGAAAGGGCGATGCGTCCTTGTATTTGTCGACGTAGATAATGTCGTATTCAATCTCGTGCGTGTCGAAATACTGCGTGTACAGAGACACCATGCTCATCCGTGAGAGATCGACCGCGCCGATGATGACCGCTTTTTTCATTTCTGCATTCTCCCGATTGCACTTTCAACAATCCCGACGGCAATGTCCGCCGAAAAGCTGTTTTCAAGCAGGGCTTTGGCGTTTTTACTCATGGTCTGCCGCGTTTCGCCGTCCATCATGCGGCGCACCGCCGCGCAGAACGCCTCGGTATCGCCGCTCGGCACCGCAATGCCCGCGCCGCCGTCGTCAATCAGCTTGCCCGCATCGGTCGCGCCGTCCACGCAGGCAATAATCGGAATTTCAGCGTTCAGATAGGTATTCAGCTTACCCGGCACATTCGGCACGGTGTAATTGCGGTAGAGAAAAATCATGCCGCAGTCGCAGACCGCCGCAAGCCGCAGAAACGCGGTGTACCGCAGCCCGTCCCGAAACTGCACGCTGTCAAGCCCCGCGAGCGCATTTTTCGCCTTGGCATACTCCGTGCCCGAGCCGAGCATGAGAAAATAGGTTCCCTCGATTGCGGCGGCGGCGCGGATGCAGGCGACCATGTCGTCAATGCCCTGCGAAACGCCGAAGTTGCCGCCGTAGAGAAAGACGGTCTTGTCCGTCGGCACGCCGAAGGAAGCAAGTATTTCGTCCCGCTTCGTCTTATCCACCGCGCGGACCGTCTCGCAGTGCGGGCAAACCTCGCATTTCGTCACACAGTCGGGATAGAAGCGCTCAACATAGCGAATGCCGCCAGGCGAGCTTGCGCCGATGACGTCGGCGGCGCGCATCATGCGCCGCTCGACAAAACGCAGGCATTTGGACACAATGCCGTTCGGCGACATGGCGCCGAGGTCGATCGGGTCCTGCGGCCAGTATTCCTTGAGCAGCAGATATTCGAGCGCGTGCGTCTTTTTCGCCAGCCGCTGCACCGCAAAGCACATCAGCGTGGAAGAAACCGACCACACCACGGTGTCAAAACGCTGCTTTTTCAAATATTTTCCCGCGGCACGGGAAATATGGAAATTTGCCGTAACCGAGGAAATGACCTTCTGATACTTGTTTGTTTTTTGGATGTTTCCGCAGCGGACGGTCAAATAGCGAACGCCGTTTTCCTCGCGGTACGAGGTCGGGATGCCGTTCCGCTTCTCGCAGAGCGCCAGCACCGTGACGTCATGCCCGCGCCGCGCAGCCGCGTCGATAAAATCCGAATGCATCGTCGGCTCGCCGCCCGCAGACCAAACCGCCGTGACATAAAGAATCTTCATACGCTTGCCTCTCGGTTGATTTCCGTGACCTTGGCTTCCACCGTCTCCCAATCGAAGCCGCAATTGAACACATAGTCGAGCACCGACATACACGGCGCAAAGCCGACTTTCTGCCAAAGCTGCGGATAGGTAATGGGCTTATAGTCAAGGTAGGTGAGCTTCAGCCCCTTATCTGTAAAATGCGACTCGGTCTGATAGGCGCGTGCGCCGTTGCCCGACAGGTATTCGTCCGCGCCGAGCGCAAGGCAGATGTCGATGACGCGCTCCTCACGTGCCGTGGAAATGTCCATGTCCGAGGAACGCACCATCGGCGTCCGAATGCCGAAGCCGTCGCAGAGGAAACGGTTAATCGCCATGTTCAGCTCCGCGATATTCGGGTAACCCGCGGTCAGCACTTCGCTGTAGCCGTCAAATACCTCTGCAAAGTGCGCCGCCTTTTTATAGTTCATCTCGATGGTTTTCAGGTGCTTTTCCCGCCAGCCGAGTTCGTCCTTGGTGCGCACGTCGATAATGCGGTCGCCGAGATGCTGTTCGACCGGAACCTTCAGACGGAACGGACCGTTTGCAGTCTTGATGACGTTGGCGTTATGGTCCGCTTCGTTGGAATACTGCGCATCGTCCAAATAGACGAATTTGTCGCTGTGCGCGATTTTATAGTAAAGTCCGAGCCACGGAATGTAGTCGGGCTGATGAATCGCAACGATCACTTGGTCTTCACCTCTTCCTTCGACGTATCGGCTGCCTGCGCATCGGCAGACGGCACCTCAAGCTCGGCGTCCTCCGACGCAGGCGCTTCGTGGTAGACCGATTTCATCTGCAAAACCGTAAAGAACGTTCCGAAAAAGATGGCGACGTCGCTGCCGAAGCGGATATGACCGACATAGTCGACGTCCATCTCCATATGCTTTTCAAAGGTGACGTCCGCGCGGTATTTCACGTCGACCGAGCAAAACATCCCCGGCAAAACGTCAAAGCGCGGACGGTAAGCCTCGGGATAGTCCGCATAGCGGTACGGTGTCCCGTCCAGCAGCGGACGCGGTCCGATAATCGCCATATCGCCCTTGATAATGTTGATGAGCTGCGGAAACTCGTCCAGGCTGGTCTTGCGCAAAAAGCCGCCTACGCGGGTGATGCGCGGGTCGCCCTCGTATGTATCCACGCCGGCACCGATATGAATCGCGCCGACCACCATCGTTCGGAACTTATATATCTTAAAAATCCGTCCGTTCTTTCCGAGCCGTTCCTGCACAAAAAAGACGGGACCCTTGGAGTCGAGCGGAATCACCACGGCAAGAATCAAAAACACGGGCGACAGCAAAACCAGCGCAATGCAGGCGAGCGTCGTGTCGATGACGCGCTTCAAACATTTCCGATACATCACTTAATCTCTCTTATCAGCATAAAGGCTTCGGCAGCGTCTCGCGCAACCGTCGCGCCCCTGAATTTCGCGAGCGCCTCGAGCGCGCCGAGCGAGCGCGCCGCCGGAAACGGCGCAAGTTGGCTTTCGAACGTCCGCATTGCGTCGAGTTTGGCGGCAAGAAAGCCGCTGATGTCCTCGTAAACATTCGGGATAAACTCGTTTTGCACGCTCGGGATGTTCCAGCCGGTCTCGGAGAGCGTCTCATAAGCGTACACGCGCGCAGGCGCGTCCTTGCCGCGCGGGCGCAGCGCCACCATGCAGGCGTCGGCGACCATCTGATGATCGAGCTGCATATCGCCGCGATGCGGAATATACACCTCGTCGGGGCAGAGCCGCCGCACGAGCTCGGCAATTTTTCCGTTGAATTCATGCCGCGGCACGGTCTCTAACATCACTGCGGGAAAATCGAGAAACACCGTCTCTTTAACGCCGAGCGCCGTATGAGCAGTGCTCGCCTCGCGCCTGCCCTGCTCGATAAACGCAGGGTCAAAAAGCGGCCTCCCGCCCTTGGTGACGATACAGACATAAACCTCGTCGCCCGAGGCGGCGCGCTTTGCAATCGTACCGCCGCAGCCCAGCACCTCGTCGTCGGGATGCGGGGCAAATACCAATACTCGCACCTTGTTTCTCCTTTTTCGGAATCTGTTGAATCTGAAGCCGCAGGCAGCCGTCAGCGTATCCGCGCGGCGGGTACGCCGACATAAGTCCCCGGCTCCGTAATATCGCGGACGACCACCGCGCCCGCGCCGATCATGCAGCCGCCGCACAC
>SFNW01000064.1 GCA_004554105.1 Clostridiales bacterium
AATCGCCGTAAGCGAGGGGCCTTCAAGCTCGGGGTCCTTAATCTCGGGGAGATCATCGCCCTCGCCGACTACGCCGGCAAGTTCGCCGATGCGGACAACGACCGCGTCAACCGACTGCGCCTTTTCATCGTAGTTGATGTAAGCGTAGTAGGTGACATGGACGCGGAGCGAGCCTGCATAGGTCCAAACCGTGTCATAGTTCTCGTCAACGGCGGGAATCAGATAGTCGGACCAGCCGTTCCAACGGAACCAGTGCTGCGAAGCAATGAGACCGAGTTTGCCTGAGGTCAGCTTGGTGATGCCGCCGTTGGTGATGACGTCGGTTGCGTCGCTGCCGTTGTGGACATGACGCTTGATGGCAAACGTACCTGCCGGAAGTTCCTGATCCTCCAGTTCAACCGCCGCATAATACTTACGGTTGGAGTCGTTATCCATGTGGAAGACGTAAGAATCGGCAAAGCTGTATTCCTTATAGTCGACATCTGCGCCCGCATCGAGGTCGATGAAGGTGACATTCAGCGACTTCAGCGACTTGTACTCAAGGTCTTCGTCGCTGTTGTAATAGAGCGTCTGACCCGGCTTGCCGTCCTTCGGCAGGGTGACAAGCGCGATTCTGTCCTTCGCGGCGAGCCACGAGAAGCCGCCGTAACGGTAGTCGCCGTTCTCGACAAAGACTTCGCCGAACGAGGTCAGACCGACTTCGTTGTTCTCTGCGTCAACGCGAATGACCGAGCTTGCATTGTTTTGAATCTCGGTGACAACCGGCGTCGAAGAGGTGCTGACGATCGTCAGATTCTCGTTCTTAAAGGTTTCGAGGTTGATGAGGTTCTTGTACTCATGCTCGTAGAGACGCTTGCCGGCATCGTCCTTGACGATATTGCCGTCTGCGTCGACAAGCGCGCGGCTCTCAACATACTTCGTCGCCGCGCCGAACAGATAGTAGCCGATGCCCTCATTGTTGTTCAGCTCGCCTGCGTGCCATACGCTTGCCGTGTTGTTCTGATACAGGTCTGCAAGCACGCCTGCGGGATCATAGATGATGAGTGCCTGATTGTCGGAACGGAGAACCATCGCGTTTGCGGAAAGGTAGAGCGCGTTGTCCTCGCCGTCTCCGTTCGTGCCGAAAGTGCCCTTGACTGCCGAATAGCCGTCCGTGCCGATGGCAATCGCAACCGTCGCTTCACCCGAAGCGAAGCGGTCGGTGGAAACGCCGACATAGTTCGTGTCAATAAACTTATTGGTCTTGCCGTAGCTGAAGTACAGCTCGGGATTTGTGCCGCTTGCCTGAACGACGGGGGCGCCGACAATACCGTCAAACTTTGCGGTGCCTGCCGCATAGAGTTCGAGATAACCGTCGTTATCCTCATCTTCAACGACATAGAGCGCGCCGTTTGACTTGAAGAGGTCGTATGCCTTGTTCTCTGCCCAGCTGCCGAGCTCATAACGCTCTTTTGCGTTCTTGAAGTCGTAGGTCGTGCCGCCGCTGACCGTCAGGCTCTCAACCTTGATTTCCTCAAAGGCTGCGGTGTCGGGGTTGTACGCCTTGAGCACCGCATTGTTGCCGTCAAAGCCGATATCCCAAGCCGTCTCGCTCGAGGAAAGCGACTTCTCATAGTCGGTCATCGTCTTCTCGATGTCGACAATCTTATAGTCGGCGCAAAGTGCGTTGTCGGATTCCGCAAAGGCTTCGAGGTAGGCAATCTTGCCGTCATACTCCAGGTAGCGGACATTTGTCTTGCCCTTTTCGTAGCTGCCGAGAATCGTCTGAATGGTCTCGCGAATCGAGCTGTACGCATCGGTACCCGAAAGAATACCGGTCTCGGCGTCCAGTACGCCGAGTATGCCGACGCTGAGGGTATTGCCGTCAATGACGACTGCCTCTGCGGTCGTGCGCTCACCCGAGAGCGTGCCGGTCTGCAGCGTGCCGAGGTTTGCGGCAACGTAGAGTTTGTTCGTCAGCTTGTTATAACTATAGAGCATAAACTCGCCGGACTTGATTGCGACGCCCTCAAGCTTGACCGTCTTTGCCAGCTCGCCGTTTGCCTTGCTGACCGTAAGCGTGCTGTTGCCGGGCGTGTAGTTTGCCGTCGAGCCGGATGCCGTTGCGTTCGTGCCGACAAAACGCTCGATAAAGTTGGTGCGGTTTGCGGTGGTCTTCGCCGCGCCGCCCGTAACGTCGTAAACCGGCGTCGTGCTGTAGGTGCCTACCATGGTGTACTCGGCAGACTTGCCCGCAGCGGTCGAATCCTTATAAGTACGAACGGCGTACTGACCGAAGGTATAGGGAATATAAATCAGCTCGTCGTAAACGCCGTCATCATCGTAGTCATACGCTTCAAAACGGAAGTAGGTGTTCGTTTCGAGCAGACCCGTATCGCCGACGAGGTCGGCGTAGTCCACAGGCGCAAATACGCCGTTTTTGTTTTCGGTGTACTCGAAAATCTTCGGTGCTTTTGCGGGATCGTCAAACTTGACGACATTCTTGTTCAGCGTCAGCGTCTTTTTGTCCGCGTCGTACTTGACAACATTCAACTCGCCGAGATTTTCGTAAACGTCGGGATTAATCATCTCGGCAAAGATAACCTTGATGTCTTCCTTTTCAAGCTCGTCGGCGGTCGGCGTCTTGTCGTTGAAGACGAGAACAAACCGCTTGTTGATAAGATCCGCCTCGGTTACGCCGTTTGTGGGACCGCCTTCAACCGGGAAGGTCCATTCCTCGACGACATCGTTAACGACGGTCTCCATGGTGATATAGTCTTCTTCCGCCAAGTCATAGCCCGCGAGCTTGTAGTTCTCGGTGGCAACGACCTTGAAGGTCATGCGCGAGGAGACGTCGAAGTTTCTCTCAAGGTAGGTATCCTTGGTCGCGTCGCCCGCAGGTGCCCCGCCGTTGACCTTCGCGATGAGGTCAATCAGCGCCTGGTCCTTATCGGTCACGCTCTTCGCAATCTCGGTCGTCAGCGCATTGTAAACCATCTGCGCGGTCTGACCGCGGTTGACATAGTCGGTACCCTTGATGTTCTTCAGACCGAGGCCGAGCTTCTCAACCTTCAGAATGTAGGACGTCGGATAGGTCTTGACCATCTCGTCGGTCTCGTAGCCGAGCACGCGGACGAGCATCGCGCACATATCCTGATACATGATTTTGGCATCGTAGCCGAAGCGACCGTCACCGTAACCGCGAATGATGTTCATGCTCGCGATGAGGTCCATAATCGGACCGTACTGCGGCACGTCGGTGAATGCCGCGCTCGGACCGGTGCCCCACGCGCTCTCATCGGTCACGCCGGTGACAATGCGCGCAAAGAAAAGCGCCGCCTGATAGCGAAGGATCGGCTCTTCGAGATGGAGCTGTCCGTCATCATAGCCCTTCAGGACCGAAATGGTCTCAAGATACTCCGCCGACGTCGTGTAGTCCTTGTACTCGTCGGACGAAGCAATGATAAAAATCTCGAGTCCGCTCGCCGAAATCAGCATAGCGAGCATCATGACGACCGCTAAAACAATCGCCGTGATTTTGGTGTGTTTGTTCATGCTCTTTCTCCTTTTTTCGCCTGTGCCGCTCCGCGGGCGAATCGTGCAGGATATTTGCGGCGACAGATTTCCTAATAGCATATTACTACACATCTGCAAATTTTACAAGTGTTTTTTGGTTTTTTTCCTCAAATTTTCTTTTCGACCCGCATGAAAAATTGCGGTTTTGTCTCAAAACAGCCGTTTGGCGGCAAATACAAACGCGAGCGCGGGGCTTTTTTGCCTCGCGCTCGCGTTGACGCTTCGATTTATCGGTTCTTGTCGGTCTCCTCCATGCCGAACTGCCCCATCAGCCGCTTGTTGAACTCCTCGGCGGTGTTGTAGCCCATGCGCTTCTGACGGTTGTTCATCGCCGCGATTTCAAGAACGACGGCGAGATTGCGCCCCGGGCGCACCGGAATGGTCAGCGCGGGCAGCTCGATGCCGAGAATCTCGGTCGTCTGCGGCTCGAGTCCGAGCCGGTCGTACATTTTGCCCTGCACCCACGGCTCAAGCGTGACGACAAGGTCGATTTTCTCGGTGTCCTTGACCGCGCCCATACCGAACAGACGGCGGACGTCGACGATGCCGATACCGCGCAGCTCGACATAGTGGCGAATGATTTCGGGCGCCGTGCCGACCAGCGACTTGGACGACACGCGCTTGATTTCAACCGCGTCGTCGGCAATCAGGCGGTGTCCGCGCTTCACCAGCTCAATGGCGGTCTCGCTCTTGCCGACGCCGCTGTCGCCGAGAATCAGCACACCCTCGCCGTAGACCTCGACCAAAACGCCGTGGCGGGTCAGGCGCGGCGCAAGCATGACATTGAGGTAGGCAATCAGCGCCGCCATAAATTCGCTCGTGCGCCGCTCGGTGCGGAGCAGCGGCACGTCGTATTTTTCGGCGCAGGCCTGCATATTGGCGGGCAGCGCAAGGCTGGACGTCACAATGACCGCCGGCGGGTGCGTCGCAAAGAACGCGTCAATCGCCCTCTCCACCGAATCGCGCGGCCGCTCCTCGAGGAAGCGCACCTCGCCCTTGCCGAAAATCTGAATGCGCTCGGCGTCAAACAATTCGAAAAAGCCGATCAGCGGCAAAACGGGGCGGTTGACCTCGTGGCTGAAAATCATAATGTCCGACGCAGCGGTCGGCAGATAAATCGACTCCAGCGAAAACTCGTTAATCAGCGATTCGAGTGAAATACTGTATTTTTCCTCCATGTGAAACCCTTTCTCGGCGATTTGCCCGATGTCCTTTGTTCAATTTTACTATCATTTCGGACAAATTACAAGGGGTTTTTCAGCTTTTTGCATCAGTTTTGTATAAAATATCGAGCAAACGCAGAACAACCGTCGCCGCTTCGGCGCGCGTAATGCGTCCGCGGGGGCGCAGAGAGCCGTCGTCATAGCCCGAAACCAGTCCGGCGGCAACTGATTTTTGCAGATGCGCGGCAGCCCACGGGGCAATCGCGTCCGAATCGGTAAACGGCTGCACCTCGCCGTCCGGCGCAACGTCAAGCAGTCCGCCGAGGACGTAGAAGGCCTCCTCGCGCGTAATGCTGTCGCGCGGTGCGAAGAGCAATTTGCCGTCGGGCGTGTCCTTGCCGCGCATCAGTCCCGCGCCGTAGGCGGCGCGAATGTAGGGAATCGCCCATTCGGCAATATCGCCGTTGTCGTCAAAAGGCAGTGCGGTTTCCGCATAAGCCGCGAGGTCGAGCTGCAAGAAGCCCACCAAAATCTTCGCAAACTGCTCGCGGCTCAGACTGTCGTCGGGCAGATAAACGAGCCTGCCTGTCTCGTCCTCGCTGCCGCCGACGACGCCCGCAAAGGAGAGCGCGTTGACATAGTAGGACGACCAGTGTCCGTCAAGATCGGCGTAGCGATTGGTGTCATAGTCCTCGGCGAGGAAAATCGGACCGACCGAAACGCTGCGGGCTTCGGTCGCGGTAAAGCAGAGCGGCTTCGTCAGCGAAAGGACGCCCTCCGATTCAAACTCGGCGACAAGCGTCAGCAGCGCCCTGCCGTTATACCCCGCAAGGTCGTAATAGGCGTCGAACGCAATCGACTTCGTCTCGGTCGTGCCGTCCGCATTTGTCCGCGTAAAGACCGCATAGGGCGCGGCGCCGGCGTCGAGTCCGTCGACCCACAGCCACAGCCGTCTGCCGCGAAGTCCCTCGCTGCTTACGCCGTCGGCGCAAAGCTCAACCGAAATCGGCTCGGGCACAGGCTCGGGCTCGGCAGGCTCGTTGAGTTCAACCGTTTCGTCGGGGTCGACTTCCCCGCTCTCTGCGGTTTCCGTCGTTTCGCTCGCCGCCGTTTCGTCGGGTGCGGTCGTTTCGGCAGGTAGGTCGATTTCGCTTGCCGCAGCCGCTTCTTCCGCAGGCGCGGCGGTTTCGGTTGGCTCGGTCGTTTCCTCGGGCGCGGTCGCTTCTTCGGGGGCGGTCGTTTCCGCAGGCGGCGTCAGCACAAACGCGCCCGCCTTGGTTACGCCGCCCGCTTCGTCATAGGTCAGCGTATATGCGCCGCCCTCGACCGTCATGCCGTCCTTCAGCAGACCGTCAAGCGGAATCGGGGCCGTCACGCCGAAATACGCGGGGACGACAACCGTCTTGTCGAGCAGGGCGACCGCCACTCTGCCGCTCTCGGGGGATTTTTCGGCAGGCGCTTCGTCCGCTTCGGGATTCTCGGCGTCTTCGGGCAAGCCCGGCTCGTCAAATTCGGGGAGCGTCGGCTCGCCGACCGCGAAATAGCAGGCACTTCCCCGACGCAGACTGCCGAACGCGGGATTTTCGGTGCGCACCTCGGCAAGGTCGCCGTAGTAGACTTCCCTGCCGTCCGCATAGGCGGTGACGGTCAGCCGCGCGGTTCCGTCTGCGTCGGCGAGCAGCAGCGTCGCGTCGGCGGACAGCGTGTCAATCCCGTCGGTGACCGCCGCAAAGCATTCGGCGCGGAGCGTCTCGCCGTCAAGCGTCGTTTCGACCGTGATTTTACCGTAGCCTGTGACCGCCGCAGGCGTGAAAACGATCCTGCCGTCAACGATTTCGGCACGCCCGAACGCTTCGTCGACCGTGACGGTCGTATTTTCGGGCGTAAGGAGATGCTCGACTATCTCGCCCGCACCGTCGGTTACAACGGCTTCAATCGGATACGCCGCGCCGGCTAAAATTGTCTGTGTCGGCTGCATGAGGTCAAGGCGGCGCGCCGCCGCGGCGATTTCGGCAGTTTCAAAGAGCGCGACCGCGTTGGCAACCTTGCGCTCGCTGCCGTCGGAGGGCCGGTTCTGCAAGGCGGCGGTCTCGCCGTCAAACAGAACGAGTGCGCTCGACCCGCCGCCGTCGAAATTGATCGCATCGACGCAGCCGAGCGCAAGCATGGTATCCGCAAGCGCGGCGAGCGTCAGCCCGACGCCGTAGCCGCTTTGCCTGCCGTCAACGACGAAAAGCAATACGCTACCGTCGGCTTTGACGCCGAGCGCGGTGCGGGGCTGACGGGTCTTTTCGTGGTCCTCGTCGGCGACCCCCTCGACCGCCTTGCCGTCCTTAACGATGATGTCGCCGCCGCCGACCGCGCCCGAAAGGGCTTCAAACCCGCTTTCGCACGCGACCTTGACCGTAACGCGCGTCCCAAGCTCAAGCGCGGCGTAGTCGACCGCCGTCGACAGGCTGCGCGGCACGGTGAGGACGGCGCAGCCCTCGGGAATCTCGCCGTTTTCGATGTTCTCGCGAATACCGATAACCTCGCCCCCGACTTCCCCGCCGAGCGTCAGCTCGCCGTCAAGGCGAAGGACGTACTCGTTTGCTTCAAAGCCGGTCAGCGTCGTGCTTTCGCCGTAATCGCGCGTGAGCAGATAGGCGCCGTAAACGCTTGGATATTTGTTAACATGGCTGACCGCAAGCGATTTGCCGTCAAGCTCGACCGTAATTGTTTCGCCGATTTTGCCAAGCAGCGTCTCGCCGTTTTCGCCGAAGCCGACGGCGTCTCTGCCGTCCGAGGACGAAATCAGCCGCCCCTCCGAGACGAGAACACCCATCGGCACGCCGGTCCACAGGCTGAAAAAGTCGGCGTTGACCGCCGCAAGCAGTGTTTCGTCGGGATTGTCCGCATATTTGCCCGCCAGCGAGGAAAGCTTTTCACGGACGTGCAGATTCTCGCCGAGGTTGACGGCGCGGAGCAGCGCGCCGTCCTTCGGCGAAGCGGAAACAGCGAAAGCAGTCTGCGCATACTCGCCCGCTGCGCGGTTTTCGTAGCGCGTCAGCGTCGCCGAAACGCCGAGCGCGTTTGAGGTCGCCGCCGTAACGCTGCCGAACGCCCCGAGACGATAGGTGTAGACGGCGGATTTCGCCGTTTCGTCTGCGCTTTGCGCCGTCTCGCCCTGCACCGCTTCGGTTTGCGCGGCCGCTTCCGCCCCCTCGGCGGCAAATGCGGGCGCTGCGCCCGAAAGCGCAAGCAGGAGTGCAAGCGCCCCCGAAAGAAGTCGTTTATATGTATGCTTCAATTTGGAATTCCCTTCTCTTTTCAAGCCTTGTCTTATGTTTATTTATTCTAACACACGCGCGCGGGCAAGTCAAAAGAAATTTGCGGAAAAAGGGCGTGACGAAACCATGAACAAGGGGGCGATGAACAGCGGGGCGCCGCCCCGCACCCCGCCCAAGGGGCTTTTTGCAAAAAGCCGCTTGGGAATCCGCAAAAACTTCGATATGTAAAGCAAAAACCGCCCCATAGGAGCGGTTTCGGTTTGCTTTTTCGCGTTTGTTTGCTTTTTTGCTTGGAATTTGCGCAATCGAATCAATAGTAAAAGACGTGATTGCCGATGGTTTCGATGTATTCGCGGTTTTTGTCCATCCAACTGCCCTTGCTGACGCGGTTTGCGCAGAAATAGAGCGCGTTGTCGACGACCTCGACGCCCTCAAGGACAACCTTGGCGGCGCGGACCGCGCTGTCGGTCGGGTCGTTGTAGATAGAGCCGGTCGCGGCGGGCGTAAACTGCGTGCCGTACTTGCGGTCGAAGATAACGCCGTAGACCGTGTCGGGGAAAGAGCCGTCCTCGGTGCGGTTCATCACGACGTTGCCGACCGCAATCTGTCCGCGGAAGGGTTCGCCGCGGCTCTCCGCGGAAATGATGCGCGACAGCCAGTAAACGATGTCGCTGTCATAGAAGGTGTCGCCGCTCTCGATCGCCGCAGGCGTGCCGGTCAGGTACACCGCGCTCTCGCCGGCGTTCCATTCGCAGTTCAGCGAAAGTGCGCGGCTGAGTGCGCGAATCGGCACATAGAGCGTGCCGTCGAGGTTGAGGTTTTTCGCAAGCTCGGAATAGAGGATACGACCGTTTGCCTCAATGTAGTGTTCGGCATCTGCGGCTTCTACCCGCATACCGAGTGTCGTTGCGACCGATGTGTTGCGGTTCGTGTCCCACTCAAAGGTGGCGTCGGGGTCTGCTGCGAGAATCATTACGCGGTAGGGGACGTATGCTGTACCGTTAATCAGCTCGGCACCGTCTACGGGGCTATTGTTGATATAAAGGTCAATGGGTGTGCCGTAATTTTCGGAAGCCGCGCAGGTAAATGACATCAGCAGCAGTGCCAGCGCCGCGGCTGCAAGCCAGAGCGCCGTCTTTTTGCTTAACTTCATTCTGCTATTCTCCTTGTAAAATTTTGGGGTCCATTGCTTAAAAGCAAACTTTTCGGTTTGGGGCGGAAACCTACACTTTCGCCCACATTTCGCCGAAAACATCTGCAATATTAGCACAACTCCCCCACTTTGTCAACACTTTTTTTGAAAAGCGTGTCTTTGCACCGTCCGGCCGGCAGCATCATTCTTTCCCCAAAATAAAGATTTTATTCAATTATATATATAGCGACCGCCCAAAACCGTCCGATTTTTTGCGACAAAAAATTTTTTGCCATGCACGTTTCCGAACTGCAAAAGCAGGGCGCGAACGACAGAAATTTCAGGATTTCGGAGCATACGGTTCACGCCCGTGCGCTCGGTTTCGGCAGATTTTTCTGCCCTTTTTTGAAGTTTTTCTTCCTTATATTATATATAGCATATTCTGCGCCGCGCCGCGATGCTTCGCAGCGCCAAAATGCCGTTCCCGTCAACAGCCATACACGCCGCAGCGGGAATTTGCAGAGCGGAAGTTTTCGGTTTTTCCGCAAGGTGTTTCACACCGTTCGGCAAAACAAAACAACCGACTGTCATTTGCGCTCCGCTGTCCGAAAGGGAATTGCAAGAAAAAGGACGGTTTTCGACAAGAAGGGCAGGGGAGTTCGTACTATTTGCGTATTTTGTGTTTAGATTCTATAGATATACTATATCTTGTGTTGATTTGATGTTTCACGTGAAACATTGGGGTCAGGTTCGCACAAAAAGGTTTCACGTGAAACATTTTTGCGGCGCGTATGTGAATTTTTTCTTAATTTTACGGCGGTGCGGTTGACTTACAGGCGGCAGAATGCTATAATGAATGCAGTCTTCAATGTTTCGGAGGGTAGTATGGGAAAAATTATTGCATTTGCCAACCAAAAGGGCGGCGTGGGGAAGACGACTTCTGCCGTCAACATTGCCGCTTCGGTCGGTATTCTCGGTAAGAAGGTCCTGCTGATCGATCTCGACCCGCAGGGAAACACCACCAGCGGCGTCGGCATTAACAAGAAAAATCTGAAATCCACCTCCTACGAACTGCTGATTGACGAAATCGACGCCAAACAGGCGGTCGTCGTCACCGAATTCAAAAATCTTTCGGTCATTCCGTCCAATATTTCGCTCGCGGGCGCAGAGTTTGACCTCTATCAGCTCGAAAACCGCGAATATCGGTTGAAAAAGCAGCTTGCCGCCGTCAAGGACGACTACGACTACATTTTTATTGATTGTCCGCCGTCGCTCGGCATGATTACGGTCAATGCGCTCGCCGCCGCCGATGCGGTCATTATTCCGATGCAGTGCGAATACTACGCACTGGA
>SFNW01000003.1 GCA_004554105.1 Clostridiales bacterium
GGTTGCGGGACGGGCAAGAAAATTCCCGAAATAACAGCGACAACCGAGAGCAGTGCGACATTGGCGATGCAGGATAAACCGGAAAAAGAACAAATACTATCGGAGCGGTATCGAATTACGACCCTCGGGAAAATCGAGGGAAACCCGTCCTCGCTCCCCGAAAAGCCGAATGCCGTTTCGACGGAAGCGCTGCCGGACACCGTCCCGATTTTCGTCGACCCGTATCCGTTTAATCAGGCGGGCGCTATGTTTGAAGTGGACGATGCCTATCGGCAAAGGTCTGCGGCGACGATTGAACAATATATGAAGCTGCTGTTCGGCAGCGACTTTACGCTGAATCCGAATGCAATCGAGGAGACCAAGCAGCGTTCACACTACAGCTTCGGCGGGTATACCGTCAGCGGCGACCCGGCGGGAATATCGCTGTCCTGCGAGGCGGATGTGTCGAGTGCCGAAAGCCTTATGAAGTCGCCTGCCGTCTCCGCTATGCTTTCCTACTGCGGTATTCGAAATCCGCATGTGCGCGCGTCGGCTTCCGCTTTCGGCGAGACGACCGCGTGCCGGTATATAATTACGGAAGAGTATGACGATGCATTTCAAAACGGCACGGAAAGCAGTTTCACATTCGTTGAAGTTACGGGACGCATCGGCGAAGAGACCGCATGGGTAAGCGGAACGGCTGTCGACCATTCCGAAGTGTATGCCGTCGGAACGCCGATTTCGCCCGAAGCCGCGGCTGCGGATTTGCAGAGCAGGCTTGCAGGTCGCGCGGGAGAATATGAAATTGCCGCGTATGAAATGACATATCGCAATGATGTGGATTACGGGTATTACATCCCTTGTTATGTGTTTTATGTCCGACAGGCGGGAAGAGCAGATTATGATTTGCATTTTTACCGTATGTGCCTGACCGAAAAGGGATAAACATAAGGAATCCGGCAAGCGGGTTGACTGCTTGATTGCGCATGAAACCGACCATGTGGGCGTTTTGACAGGAAATGCGGTGCGGAAGCGCCGCCGCGTCGTGCAATTTCAACAGAGATGAAATTTTTTTTAAAAATCCCTTGACAATCCAAAGGCGCAGTGCTAAAATTACGCCATCAAGCGACAAGGAAGCCGCGGACAAAAGTCATTTTGTCTGCGGTTTTTGTTGTTTTTAAGGAAATAAAAAGCGACAAGGGAGTCGTCAGGAGCCGTTACCAAACGGAAGCGCCCGAAGACCCTTGTCGCTAAATTTTTTAAGGAGAAAAAGTATGACGAACGTAACTGACATTTTCGGCTCAATGGTTTTTGACGACAGAACCATGGAAGCGCGGCTTCCGAAAGAAACCTATCGGGCGCTGCAGCGGACGATTAAGAAGGGCAAGCACCTCGATCCCGAGGTTGCGACGGTCGTCGCGAACGCCATGAAGGACTGGGCGATTGAAAAGGGCGCGACCCACTTCACGCACTGGTTCCAGCCGATGACCGGCGTCACCGCCGAGAAGCATGACAGCTTCATTTCCCCCAAGGACGGCGGCAAGATTATCATGGAGTTTTCGGGCAAAGAACTGATTAAGGGCGAGCCCGACGCATCCTCGTTCCCCTCGGGCGGACTTCGCGCAACCTTTGAAGCGAGAGGCTACACCGCATGGGACGCAACCTCCTACGCATTCATCAAGGACGGTGTGCTCTGCATTCCGACCGTCTTCTGCTCCTACGGCGGCGAGGCGCTCGACCAGAAAACCGCGCTGCTCCGTTCGATGGAAGCCATCAACCGTCAGGCGCTTCGCGTCCTGCATCTGTTTGGCAACGAGGACGTGACCTCGGTCAAGACCACCGTCGGTCCCGAGCAGGAATACTTCCTTGTTGACAAGGAAATGTACGACAAGCGCAAGGATTTGATTTATACCGGCAGAACGCTGTTCGGCGCACGCGCACCGAAAGGGCAGGAGCTTGACGACCACTACTTCGGCGCAATCAAGCCCCGCGTTGCCGCGTTTATGAAAGAACTGAACGACGAACTTTGGAAACTCGGTATTTTCGCAAAGACCGAGCATAACGAGGTCGCACCCGCACAGCATGAGATGGCGCCGATTTTCACCACGACCAATATCGCGGCAGATGACAACCAGCTGACGATGGAGGTTATGCAGAAGGTCGCAAAGAAGCACGGCATGGTTTGCCTGCTGCATGAAAAGCCGTTTGCCGGCGTCAACGGCAGCGGTAAGCACAACAACTGGTCGATTTCGACCGACACGGGCGTCAACCTGCTTGAGCCCGGCGAAACGCCTTACGAAAACGCACAGTTCCTCCTGTTCCTGTGCGCTGTCATTAAAGCGGTTGACGAATATCAGGATTTGCTCCGCATTTCGGTTGCCTCGGCGGGCAACGACCACCGTCTCGGCGCAAACGAGGCACCTCCCGCAATCGTTTCGATGTTCCTCGGCACAGACCTTGCCGAGATTCTCGAAGCGATTGAAAAGGACGAAAAGTACGATGCAAAGCAGAAGGATCTGATGCGCATCGGCGTCCACACCCTGCCGAAATTCCCGAAGGACACGACCGACCGCAACCGCACCTCGCCGTTTGCCTTTACCGGCAACAAGTTCGAGTTCCGTATGCTCGGCTCGGCGGCGTCGATTTCCTGCTCGAACACGGTGCTCAACACCTCGGTTGCCGAGGAGCTGAAGCAGTTTGCCGATAAACTCGAGGGCGCGGCTGACTTTGAGACCGAACTGCACGAGTTGATCAAAGCGACGATTAAAGCGCACAAGCGCATCATCTTCAACGGCGACGGCTATGACGAGTCGTGGGTCAGAGAAGCAGAGAAGCGCGGACTGCTCAACCTCAAGACCACGCCCGACGCACTGGCGCATATGCTCGACGAAAAGAACGTCAAGCTCTTCACCTCGCACGCGGTACTGACCGAGACCGAGCTGAAGGCGCGTCACGAGGTACGGCTTGAAAACTACTGCAAGGTCGTCAACATCGAGGCACTGACCATGCTCGACATGGCGCGCAAGGATATTCTCCCTGCGATGAGCGCGTACTCCGCAGAGCTTGCGGCGTCCAGCACCGCCAAGACCGCGCTGCTGCCCGACGCAGACTGCTCCTATGAGCGCGACAGCGTCAAGAGCCTGTGCGCCCTTCTCGGTGCGGCACATCGGAGCGTCAAGAAACTCGAGGACGATTTGCTCTCCGCAAAGTCGGTGACCTCGCTTGTCGAGCTTGCGGACATCTACAAGGGAACGATTCTCGACGATATGCGCGAGCTGCGCATCTCGGTGGACGAGATGGAAACCATCGCCTCCGCCGAAAAGTGGCCTTATCCCTGCTACGGCGACCTGCTGTTCGGCGTAAGATAAGCAGAAAAGAACAAAGTGACATTATAATTTTTACGGAAAGAAGATGATCTTATGAGTATGGATGCAATCATGGAAGCAATCACTCCGCTCGTGGACGAAAAGTTATTTGCCGTGTGGTTTTTGATCGGCGCGGCACTGGGATTCTGGAGGCAGGCAGGCTTCGCAATGGGCGAGACCGGTGTCACCAGAGCAAAGAACGCCGGCAACATTCTGATGAAGAACCTGATGGACTTCTGCATCGGCACGGTAGTCTTTATCCTGATTGGTTTCGGCCTGCTTCTCGGCGAAGATGTGGTCGGTTTTATCGGCAAACCCGGTTTTGACATTTTCACGGCATACGAGAGCTTTGACTGGTCGAACTTCGTATTCAACCTCGTGTTCTGCGCGACAACGGCAACGATTGTTTCGGGCGCGATGGCTGAAAGAACCAAATTCCTTTCGTACTGCATTTACTCCGGCGTCATTTCGGCACTGATTTATCCGATTGAGGCGCACTGGATTTGGGGCGGCGGCTGGCTTGCACAGCTCGGCTTCCATGATTTTGCAGGCTCCTGCGCAATTCACATGGTCGGCGGTATCTCGGCGCTCATCGGCGCAAAGCTGCTCGGTCCCCGTATCGGCAAGTTTACGCGGGATAAGAGCGGCAAGGTCGTCAAGGTCAACGCAATTCCCGGTCACAACATCACAATCGGCTGCCTCGGCGTATTTATCCTTTGGCTCGGCTGGTACGGCTTCAACGGCGCTGCCGCAACCTCGGTTGAGCAGCTCGGCTCGATTTTCGTCACCACGACGATTGCGCCTGCCGTTGCAACGGTCGTCTGCATGATTTTCACTTGGGTCAAGTACGGCAAGCCCGATGTTTCGATGTGTCTCAATGCTTCTCTGGCAGGTTTGGTCGCCATCACGGCAGGCTGTGATGTAACCGACGCGCTCGGCGCAATCATCATCAGCGCGGTTTCGGGCGTGCTCGTTGTCTTCGGCGTATGGTTCCTCGACAACGTCCTGCACATCGACGACCCCGTAGGTGCTGTTGCGGTCCACTGCCTCAATGGTATCTGGGGCACGGTTGCGGTCGGTCTCTTTGCAACCGATACGGCACCCGGCTATGCAATCGCCAACAAGAGCGGTGAAACGATTGTCGGTCTGTTCTACGGCGGCGGCTTTGAGCTGCTTGGATTGCAGGTTCTCGGCGTGCTTGGCGTCGCCGCATGGACGGCAGTTACCATTACGATTACCTTCCTTGTTATCCGTGCGACGGTCGGTCTGCGTGTTTCCGAAGAGGAAGAAACGCTCGGCCTTGATGTTACCGAGCACGGTCTCCAGAGTGCTTACGCGGGCTATGCGTTCGTTCCCGAATCTCTGCCCGCTGCGGAAGTTCCTGTCTGCGTCACCGGTGACACGCCGGTTGCCGAAGCGGTCGAGGTCAAGGCTGTGCCGACCTTTGACAAGCCGAAGGACGGCGTCAAACTGACCAAGGTCGAAATCGTCTGCAAGGAATCCAAGCTCGAATCGCTCAAGACGGCGATGATGGGCATCGGCATCACGGGTATGACGGTATCGCACGTCATGGGCTGCGGCGCACAGAAGGGCAAACCCGAGTATTACCGCGGCGTCGCGGTAGAAGCAACGCTGCTGCCGAAGGTTCAGGTTGACATCGTCGTCAGCAAGGTGCCTGTATCGCAGGTTATTGCAGTTGCAAAGAAAGTCCTTTACACCGGTCACATCGGCGACGGCAAGATCTTCGTTTACGATGTTGAAAATGTCGTCAAGGTGCGCACGGGCGAAGAAGGCTATGACGCCCTGCAGGACGTAGAATAAGTCAAACAATCGAATAAGATGCGAAACAGGAAAGAGTAGCACGGATAGGCTCGGCAAAGCGAGCGCGGGACGGTGAGAGCCGCGCGCAGCCCCCGCAGTGAAGAACACTTTCGCGTCGGGATTCTCCGCACAAGCGGAAAATCCCGACGATTTTCGCGTTTTTGAATTGAATACGAGTGATCCTTACGGATAAAACAGGTGGTACCGCGGGCAGCACAGCTCGTCCTGTATACGCGATGTGCAACGAGTTTTATGTGTTAAAGGAGAGCAGTTATGTGTTCAATTATGGGATACTGCGGCAAGGATATTGCCAAAGAAAAATTCAAGGAATGCTTTGATAAGACGGTTTCGCGCGGACCCGATATGTCCCGCATCGTCGATACGGGAAGCGGACTCCTCGGCTTTCACCGCCTTGCCATTATGGGGCTTGATGAAAGCGGAATGCAGCCGTTTGAGTCGGACGGCAGCTTTGTCGTGTGCAACGGCGAACTGTACGGCTTCCGCAAGACGAAAAAAGAGCTCGAAGCCAAGGGCTATCGCTTTGCAAGCGACTCTGACTGCGAGCTTTTGCTGCCGCTTTACAGGGAATACGGCGTTGAAATGTTCAAAAAACTGGACGCGGAATTTGCCCTGATTCTGTACGACGGCAAGACCGGCAAGTATATCGCGGCGCGCGACCCCATCGGCATTCGCCCGCTGTTCTACGGCTATTCCGACACGGGAGCAATCGCGTTCGCCAGCGAGGCGAAAAACCTCGTCGGGCTGTGCAAAAGGGTCATTCCGTTCCCGCCCGGACATTATTACATCGACGGTGAATTTGTCTGCTATAACAACATCAGCCATCCGCAGTCGGTCTGCCGCGACGACCTCGAAACCGCTTGCCGCAAGATTCGCGAAAAGCTGGTCGCGGGCATCGAAAAGCGGCTTGACGCCGACGCGCCGGTCGGTTTCCTGCTTTCGGGCGGCCTCGATTCATCGCTCGTCTGCACCGTTGCCGCAAAGCTGTCGGATAAGCCGATCAAGACCTTTGCCATCGGCATGAGCACCGACGCGATTGATTTGAAATACGCAAAGCAGGTTGCCGATTACATCGGCTCGGAGCATACCGAGGTCATCATCACCGAGCGCGACGTTCTCGAAGCACTGCCGAAGGTGGTCGCGCTGCTCGGCACTTACGACATCACCACGATTCGCGCGTCCATCGGTATGTATCTCGTCTGCAAGTACATTCACGAGAACACCGATTTGCGCGTCATTCTGACCGGTGAGATTTCGGACGAGCTGTTCGGCTACAAGTACACCGATTTCGCGCCCTCCGCCGAGGCGTTCCAACAAGAGGCGGAAAAGCGCATCAGAGAACTGTATATGTACGACGTGCTTCGCGCCGACCGCTGCATTTCGGTCAACTCGCTTGAGGCGCGTGTACCGTTCGGCGACCTTGATTTTGTGAAGTATGTTATGTCGCTCGACCCCGAGATGAAACTCAACCGCTACGGTAAGGGCAAATACCTGCTCCGCCATGCCTTTGAGGGCGACTGGCTGCCCTATGACATTCTGATGCGTGAAAAAGCGGCGTTCAGCGACGCGGTGGGGCACTCGATGGTCGACGACCTCAAGGCGTATGCCGAAAAACTGTACACCGACGAAGAATTTGAGAAAAAGCGCAAAAAGTATACCTTTGCGACGCCGTTTACGAAGGAATCGCTGCTGTACCGCGAGCTGTTTGAGGAATATTACCCCGGACAGGCTGAAATGGTCGTCGATTTCTGGATGCCGAACAAGGAGTGGGAGGGCTGCAACGTCAACGACCCCTCCGCGCGCGTGCTGGCAAACTACGGCGACAGCGGAAAATAAGCAGGAATCATACACAAGAAAGGATAAGTTATGAGCAATCCCGACCAGAAAACCTTATACAGTGAGAATTTTGAGCATGATGCCTGCGGCATCGGTGCGGTCGTCAGCATCGACGGCGAAGCGTCGCACGCGATCGTCGACGACGCGCTCTCGATTGTAGAGCGGCTGGAGCACCGCGCAGGCAAGGACGCGACCGGCGAGACCGGCGACGGCGTCGGTATTCTGCTGCAAATTTCCCGCAAGTTCTTTGCAAAGGCGGTCGCGCCGCTCGGCATCGAGCTGCCCGAGGCACGCGACTTCGGCGTCGGTATGTTCTTCTTCCCGCAGAACACGCTCCAGCGCCGTCAGGCGCAAAAGATGTTTGAGATTATCTGCGAAAAGGAGGGCGTCGGTCTGCTCGGCTGGCGCGACGTGCCGATTGACAGCACGATTCTCGGCAAAAAGGCGAAGGATTCCATGCCGTTTATCGCGCAGTGCTTTGTCAAGCGCCCCGAAAAACTCGCACGCGGCATTGCGTTTGACCGCAAGCTCTATGTGATCCGCCGCGTGTTTGAACAGAGCAACGATAACACCTATGTCTGCTCGCTCTCTTCGCGCACCGTGGTCTATAAGGGTATGTTCCTCGTCGGTCAGCTTCGCCGCTTCTATACCGACTTGCAGGACGCCGATTATGAGAGCGCCATTGCGATGGTGCATTCGCGCTTTTCGACCAATACCACGCCGAGCTGGGAGCGCGCACACCCAAACCGCTACATTCTGCACAACGGCGAAATCAACACGATTCGCGGCAACGCGGACAGAATGCTCGCCCGCGAGGAGACCATGCACTCCGAGTGCATGAACGAGGACATGGACAAGGTTCTGCCGGTTATCAACGCGGCAGGGTCGGACTCCGCCATGCTCGACAATACGCTTGAATTTCTCATGATGAACGGCATTCCGCTGCCGCTTGCCGTCATGATTATGATTCCCGAGCCGTGGAAGAACGACCCGAGCATTTCGCGCAGCAAGCGCGATCTCTATCGCTATTATGCGACGATGATGGAGCCGTGGGACGGTCCTGCGGCAATCTGCTTCTCGGACGGCGATCTCATGGGCGCGGTGCTCGACCGCAACGGTCTGCGCCCCGCAAGATACTATATCACCAAGGACAGACGCCTGATTCTGTCCTCCGAGGTCGGCGTGCTTGACATTCCCGCCGAGAACATCGTCTGCAAGTCGCGCCTTGAGCCGGGTAAAATGCTGCTCGTCGACACCGTGAAGAAGCAGGTTATCTCGGACGAGGCGTGCAAGGAGACCTACGCGGCAAGACAGCCCTACGGCGAATGGCTGGACGGTCATCTCGTCACGCTGGACGAACTGCCCGTACCGAACGAAAAGGTGCCGCGCTATACAAATGAGGAGCGCGGCAGACTGTACAAGGCGTTCGGCTACACCTACGAGGACATCACCGAGGCGATTCTCCCGATGGCGAAGAACGGCATCGAGCCGACGGCGTCGATGGGCATTGACGTTCCGCTCGCGGTGCTTTCCGAAAAGCATCAGCCGCTCTTCAACTATTTCAAGCAGCTGTTCGCGCAGGTCACCAACCCGCCGATTGACGCGCTGCGCGAGGAGGTCGTCACCGATACGACGGTCTACGTCGGCTCGGACGGCAACCTGTTGATTGAAAAGCCCGAAAACTGCGCGGTTTTGCAGATTCAGAACCCGATTCTCACTTCGGTCGAGCTGATGAAAATTCGCTGCATGAAGAAGCCGGGCTTCAAGGTGCAGACCGTTTCGCTGCTGTACTACAAGAACGCTTCGCTCGAAAAGACGCTTGACAAGCTGTTTGTCGAGGTCGACCGCGCATACCGCGACGGGGCGAACATTATCATTCTGTCCGACCGCGGCGTCGATGAAAACCATGTCGCCATGCCGTCGCTGCTCGCGGTTTCCGCCATCGAGCAGTATCTGATTCGCACCAAGAAGCGCACCGCGATTTCGATTATCCTTGAAAGCGCAGAGCCGCGCGATGTGCATCATTTCGCCACGCTGCTCGGCTACGGCGCACGCGCCATCAACCCCTACCTTGCGCAGGAGTGCATCGCCGAGAGCATCGACAGCGGCAAGCTGGAGAAGGACTATCACACCGCTATCGCCGATTACAACAGCGCGATTTTGCACGGTATTGTCAAAATTGCGTCGAAAATGGGCATTTCGACCCTGCAATCCTATCAGTCGGCGCAGATTTTCGAGGCAGTCGGCATTTCGGGAGCGGTTGTCGAAAAGTATTTCACCAATACGGTCAGCCCGGTTGAGGGCATCGGACTTGAAGAGATTGCCGAGGGCGTGGAATGGCGCCACAATCACGCCTTTGACCCGCTCGGACTCGGCGTGGACACCGCACTCGACAGCACCGGCGCGCACAAGCTGCGTTCGGGCAACAATGCCGAGGACCACATGTACGACCCGCAGACCGTGATTGCGCTGCGCGAGGCGACGCATACCGGCTCTTATGAGCGCTTCAAGGAATACACCGCGCGCGTCGACGATGAACGGAAGCCGCACACCTTGCGCGGACTGCTCGAATTTGTCTGGGACGAAAACGGCGGCGTGCCGCTCGATGAGGTCGAGCCTGCAAGCGAGATTGTCAAGCGCTTCAAGACCGGCGCGATGTCCTACGGCTCGATTTCCGAGGAGGCGCACACCTGCATGGCAATCGCCATGAACCGTCTCGGCGGTCGCTCCAATTCGGGCGAGGGCGGGGAAGACCCGACGCGCTTCGGCACCGAGAAGAACAGCGCAATCAAGCAGGTTGCATCGGGACGCTTCGGCGTGACGAGCGCTTACCTGTGCAGCGCAAACGAAATTCAAATCAAAATGGCGCAGGGGGCAAAGCCGGGCGAGGGCGGACACCTGCCGGGCAAAAAGGTCTATCCGTGGATTGCGAAGACCCGCTATTCCACACCCGGCGTATCGCTGATTTCGCCGCCACCGCACCATGATATTTATTCGATCGAAGACCTTGCACAGCTCATCTACGATTTGAAAAATGCAAATCCCGATGCGCGCATTTCTGTTAAACTTGTTTCCGAGGCGGGCGTCGGCACGGTCGCGGCGGGCGTCGCCAAGGCGGGCGCGGGCGTCGTGCTGATTTCCGGCTATGACGGCGGTACGGGCGCTGCGCCGAAAAGCTCGATTCACAACGCGGGACTTCCGTGGGAACTCGGACTTGCCGAAGCGCATCAGACTCTGATTCGCAACGGACTGCGCACGCGCGTGCGTCTTGAGACCGACGGCAAGCTGATGAGTGGGCGCGACGTGGCGATTGCCTGCATTCTCGGCGCGGAGGAATTCGGCTTTGCAACCGCGCCGCTGGTCAGCATGGGCTGCGTTATGATGCGCGTCTGCAACCTCGACACCTGCCCGATGGGCATTGCAACGCAGAATCCCGAGCTGCGTAAGCGTTTCTGCGGCAAGCCCGAATATGTCATGAACTTCATGCTCTTTATCGCGGAGGAGCTGCGCGAAATCATGGCGAAACTCGGCGTCCGCACCGTGGACGAGCTGGTCGGCAACACGGCAAAGCTCCGCGTTCGCGACAACCGCGTGACAGCGCGCGCCGAAACGATTGACCTTTCTTCACTGCTTGAGGATTTGCCGCCCGTCCACAACGACCCGCAGGACAAATTCGATTTCGCACTTGAAAAGACGCTTGACGAGTCGGTTCTGCTTCCGGCATTCGAGCCGTATTTCAAGAAGAAAAAGCCACATACCGTGAAGGTTGAAATCTCCAGCCAAAACCGCACGGCGGGAACGATTCTCGGCTCGGTGATCACCAAGACCTTCGGCTCTTCGCTTGCCGACGACACCTATGTCGTGCGCTGTCACGGCGGCGGAGGACAGTCCTTCGGCGCGTTTATCCCGAAGGGCATGACGATGGAGATCGTCGGCGATTCCAACGACTATTTCGGCAAAGGGCTTTCGGGCGGCAAGCTCGTCGTCCGTCCGCCCGAGGAAGCGACCTTTGTTGCACGCGAGAACATCATCATCGGCAATGTCGCGCTCTACGGTGCGACGGCGGGTGAGGCATACATCGCAGGCGTCGCGGGCGAGCGCTTCTGCGTCCGCAATTCGGGCGCTGTCGCCGTCGTTGAGGGCTGCGGCGACCACGGCTGCGAGTATATGACAGGCGGCAGAGCCGTCATTCTCGGCAGAACAGGCAAGAACTTTGCGGCAGGCATGAGTGGCGGCATCGCCTATGTGCTTGACGAAAAGCACGACCTCTATCTGCGGCTCAACAAGCAGATGGTGACCATGACCGGCATCACCGAGCGGCATGACGCCGAGGAGCTGCGCGCGCTGATTGAAGCGCACGTCAAGGCGACCGGCTCGGTCTTCGGCAAGCAGATTCTCGCCGATTTCGACGCTTACTTACCGAAATTCAAGAAGATTATCCCGAACGACTATCAGAAGATGATGGTCACGGTCGGCAAGCTTGAGGAACGCGGGATGTCGCACGAGCAGGCAAAACTCGAAGCGTTCTATCTTGCACAGTAACGGAGGAGCATACAATGGGAAAACCAACCGGATTTATGGAATATAACCGCCGCGCTCTGCCGTGCCGTGCGCCGAAAGAACGCATTGCGGACTTTGACGAATTCAAACAGCCGCTCGAAGAGAGCGAGCGCCGCACGCAGGCGGCGCGCTGCATGAACTGCGGTGTGCCGTTCTGCCAGGCGGGCGTCAGTTTCGGCGGCGCGGTCAGCGGCTGCCCGCTGCACAACCTGATTCCCGAGTGGAACGACGAAATTTATCACGGCAACGCGCGTGAAGCACTCTCAAGATTGCTCAAGACCAACAATTTTCCCGAATTTACGGGCAGAGTCTGCCCCGCGCTCTGCGAGGCGGCGTGTACCTGCGGGCTGGAGGGCAATCCCGTGACGGTGCATGACAACGAACTTGCCATTATTGAAAACGGCTTTGCAATGGGCTGGATGCAGCCGCACATTCCGAATGTCCGCACGGGCAAGCGGGTGGCGGTCATCGGCTCGGGTCCCGCCGGGCTTGCCGCGGCAGACCGGCTCAATCAGCGCGGGCATCTCGTCACGGTATTCGAGCGCGAAAAGCATCCCGGCGGGCTTCTGATGTACGGCATTCCGAACATGAAGCTCGACAAGCGCGTCGTTCGTCGCCGCGTCGAGTTGATGCAGGCAGAGGGCGTCACCTTTGAAACCGGCATCGACATCGGTCGCGATGTGACCTATGCCGAGTTGGCGGGACGCTTTGACGCAATTATCCTGTGCTGCGGCTCGAAGACGCCGCGCGACCTGAAAGCACCCGGGCGCGACGCGGAGGGCATTTACTTTGCCGTCGATTATCTGTCGCGCGCGACCGAAAAGGTCATCGGCGAGGCGAAGAACTTTGCCATCGGCGCAAAAGGCAAGAACGTGATTATCGTCGGCGGCGGCGATACCGGCAACGACTGCGTCGGCACGGCGATTCGGCAAGGGGCAAAATCGGTCGTTCAGCTTGAAATGCTGGCACAGCCGCCGAAGGAGCGTGCCGAGAACAACCCGTGGCCCGAATGGCCGCGCGTCTGCAAGACCGACTACGGTCAGGAGGAGGCGATCGCTGTCTTCGGCGCAGACCCGCGCCGCTATCAGACGACCGTCAAGGAATTTCTCAAAGACGAAAACGGCAATCTGTGCGCCGTGACGGTAGTCGGACTGCGTCCCGATACCGACGCCGCAAGCGGGCGTACCGTAATGCGGGAGGTCGAGGGCAGCGAGGAAACGCTGCCGTGCGAGCTATTGCTGATTGCCGCCGGCTTTGTCGGCTGTGAGGACTATGTCGCCGAGGCGTTCGGCGTGCCGAAAACGGCGCGCGGCTGCCTGACGACTGCCGAAAACTCCTATGCAACGGCGGCAGCGGGCGTATTCACCGCAGGTGACTGCCGCCGCGGGCAATCGCTCGTCGTCCATGCCATTGCCGAGGGGCGTGCCTGTGCAAAGGAAGTCGATGCGTACCTGATGGGCTATAGCAATATGATTTAAGACGCATAAAAGAAAAACGGTTGACCGTCGGTCAACCGTTTTTCTGTATACAAAACCCGCAGGGAAGTGTATCTCTGCGGGTTTTAACTTTATAAAATCAGACCATGTGAACGCCGAGTTCTGCGTCGCCGTTTTTGCCGTCGAGACCGTAAAGCTTTGCCTTGCGTTCCTCGAAGAACTTGGTTGCGACCTGCTCAAACAGCGCGTAGGTGAGGACGTCCTCCTCCTGCTCCATATAGGGCTTGACCTTTTCGCGCAGCGTTGCCAGCTCGGGCTTGATTTTGTCTGCCGGACGGCAGGTAATCGGCTTTTCGTCGCCGAGAATCTGCTTGCGGAACTTATCGCTGATGGGCGCGGGCGTCTTGCCGTAGTCGCCGTGAACGATGCCCTTGAATTCCTTGGTGACAATCTTGTAGCGTTCGCCCGAAATGACGTTGAACACCGCCTGCGTGCCGACAATCTGCGAGGTCGGGGTGACGAGCGGCGGATAGCCTGCGTCTGCGCGGACGCGCGGCACTTCTGCAAGCACTTCGTCAAGCTGGTCGAGCTTGCCCGCCTGCTTGAGCTGCGAAACCAGGTTGGAGAGCATACCGCCGGGGACCTGATAACGGAGCGCGTTGACGTCGACCTTCAGCACCTTCGGGTTGATTAAACCGCTTTCGAGATACTTTTCGCGAATGCCGGTGAAATAGGAGGAAACGACATTGAGTTTTTCAAGGTCGAGACCGGTGTCGTACTCGGTGCCGGCAAGCGCGGCGACGATAGGCTCCGTAGGCGGCTGGGACGTACCCATTGCCATCGGGGAAATCGCCGTGTCGATGATGTCGACGCCCGCTTCGATTGCTTTGAGTGCCGTCATGGACGCAAGTCCGGCGGTGTAGTGGGTGTGCAGTTCAATCGGCACATGAACCGATGCCTTGAGCTTCTTGACGAGATCGTAGGCGTCGTAGGGCTTCAGCAGTCCCGACATATCCTTGATGCAGATCGAGTCTGCGCCCATCTCCTCAAGCTGCTTTGCAAGCGTTGCAAAGTAGTCGTTGTTGTGGACAGGGCTGGTCGTGTAGCTGAACGCGACCTGAACGTGACCCTTTTCCTTGCGGGTCGCGTCGATTGCGGTCTTCAGGTTGCGGGGGTCGTTGAGCGCGTCGAAGATGCGGATAATGTCGATGCCGTTGGCAATCGACTTCTGGACGAAGTATTCGACAACGTCGTCCGCATAGTGGCGGTAGCCGAGGATATTCTGACCGCGGAACAGCATCTGCAGTTTGGTGTTCTTGACATGCTCGCGAATCGTGCGCAGACGCTCCCACGGGTCTTCGTTAAGGAATCGGAGGCAAGCATCAAAGGTTGCGCCGCCCCATGCCTCCAGCGCGTGATAACCGACCGCGTCGAGCGCCTCCAGAACGGGGAGCATTTCCTCGGTGGTCATTCTCGTCGCCGCGAGCGACTGATGCGCGTCGCGGAGGACGGTTTCTGTAATTTTTACGTTTGCCATTGCAAATTATCCCCTTATGAAATTATTTGAAGAACTGCAGGAAGATACCTGCTGCGACGGCAGAGCCGATAACGCCCGCGACATTCGGACCCATGGCGTGCATGAGCAGGAAGTTCGAGGGGTTCTCTTTCTGACCGACCGTATTGCTGACACGCGCCGCCATCGGGACTGCGCTGACGCCCGCCGAGCCGATCAGCGGGTTGATCTTGCCGCCGGTGATGAAGCACATCAGCTTGCCGAACAGCAGACCGCCGCAGGTCGCAAAGATGAACGCGGTAAGTCCGAGAACGATGATGTAGACGGTCTTTGCCGACAGGAAGGTCGCGGCATTTGCCGTCGCGCCGACCGAGACGCCGAGAAAGATGGTCAGAATGTTGCAGAGTTCGTTCTGCGCGGTCTTGGAAAGACGTTCGGTGACGCCGCAGACGTTAAACAGGTTGCCGAGCATCAAGAAGCCGACCAGCGGCGCCGCATCGGGCACAAGCAGGATAACGAGCAGGGCGACCGCAATCGGGAAGATGACCTTCTCGACCTTGGAGACGGGGCGCAGATTTTCCATGACAATCGAGCGTTCCTTCTTGGTGGTCAAGAGGCGCATAAAGGGCGGCTGGATAATCGGAATCAGTGCCATGTAGGAGTATGCCGCAATCGCGATAGGACCGAGCAGCTGCGGGGCGAGGGTCTTGGTGACGAGAATCGCCGTCGGACCGTCCGCGCCGCCGATAATGCCGATAGAGGCAGCTTCCTCGGGCGTAAAGCCGAGGCAGAGCGCGCCGATGAAGGCGGCAAATACGCCGAGCTGGGCGGCAGCACCGAGCAGCAGGCTCTTCGGGTTTGCAATCAGGGGAGAGAAGTCGGTCATTGCACCGACGCCGAGGAAGATCAGCGACGGGTAGATACCGAGCTTAACGCCGAGATAGAGAATGTCGATAAGACCGCCGTGCAGAATCTCGGAGTAGTTCAGCTCTTCGCGCAGAAAGTATTCCATGTGGAACAGCTCCGCGCCGGGAAGGTTGGCAAGCAGCATACCAAATGCAATCGGAAGAAGGAGCAGCGGCTCGTATTTCTTGCCGATTGCCAGGTACATCAAAACGCCGATGATGACATACATCAGAAGCGTCTTGCCTGCAAGAACAGGGTCTTCGAAGAAGCCGTACAGTCCGGTCGACTTCACGAAGTTGAACAAGACATCAAGCATATTCGTACCAACTTTCCCGCCTTAGTTCAGCGTGACAAGAATATCGCCGCTCTGGACGGTTGCACCCTTCGTTACATTGACCGAAGCTACGGTGCCGTCCGCGGGCGCGGGAATATCGTTCTCCATCTTCATGGCTTCGAGGACGCAGAGAGACTCGCCGGACTTGACCGCCTGACCGACTGCGACGTTGACCTTGAGAATCGTGCCGGGCATCGGTGCGGCAACCTTGGTCGCGCCCTGTGCGCCTGCGGGTGCTGCTGCGGGAGCAGCCTTGGGTGCAGGAGCGGCTGCCGCCTTGGGAGCGGGTGCTGCCGCGGGTGCGGCGGGAGCGACAGGCGCGGCGGAAACTGCGCCGACCTCTTCAACCGTGACTTCGTATGCCGTGCCGTTGACGGTAATGGTGTACTGTTTCATTTTTGTATTCTCCTTAAACTCAATTATTTACAAGATGAAAAGCGATTGTTCGCGCGCTTGAACGAAACGACGCGGAACGAGGACGGGGAAGAGCCGCTTGCTGCCGCTACCGCCGCCGTAATGACGGCAATGATTTCGAGGTCGTCTGCGGGAGCAGAAGCGGGAACGGGTGCGGGCGCGGCTTCGACAGGCGCGGGCGCGGGTTCTTTGCTCTTTTTCTTTTTCTCGCCGGACAGCGGGCTTAAAATCAGGTGCAGCAGCTCGACCAGTCCCCAAAGAATGGCGAGGACGGCAAACACCGTGCCGATGCCGAGCAGCATGACCTGACCGCCGAGCGCCATTTTGTCGCCGAAGGTCATTGCCTCAGCCGCAGCGGCGGCTAAATAAAAGTCAAACATCGTCTGCCTCCTTACAGGGGAAGATTGGCGTGTCTGCGGGCGGGAGCGCCGCAGCATTTGGAGGCGAGCATCGAGAGCGCGGCGCAGATGCGCATACGCGCTTCGGAGGCTTCGATCACGTCGTCAATTTCGCCGTGAACGGCAGCCTTGACGGGCGCGGCGTTCTCGGCAGCCCATTCGGCTTCAAGCTCTTCGCGGCTCTTCTTGGCAACCTTTTCGTTTTCGAGGAAGGCAACGGCGGATTTCGGGCTCATGATGCTGATTTTCGCATTTTCAAGCGCGAAGGCAATGTCCGCGCCGACCGACTTCGAGCCCATCAGGGTAAACGCACTGCCGTATGCCTTGCCGAGGACGACCGTAATCTTCGCGGTCTCTGCGGACGAGTAAGCGTATGCGAGTTTGGCAAGTTCGGCGGCGTAGGGGGCGTTCTCGTAATCGTCGCCTGCGGCAACGCCTTCGCTGTCGACCAGCGTGACGACCGGAATACCGAAACTGTCGCACATCGAAACGAATTTTGCAATCTTTCTCGCGGCGAGCGGGGTCAGCTTACCGCCGTTCACGTCGGGCTGATTTGCCGCGATGCCCGCGACCGTTCCGCCGACCGATGCAAGTGCGCAGACCGCTTCGGGCGCGTAGCTTTCGGAGAGTTCAAGGAAATTGCCGTTGTCGGCGATTGCCGCGAGGACGGCTTTGACGTCGTATTTGTCACCGACAAAGGAGAGGTCAACCGCGCGGTTGAGGTCGTCGGTGCAAAGCTCGGTGACCGTGCCCTCCATGTTGTTCTGGGGCAGGTAGTTGACGACGGCGCGCACGCCGCCGAGTGCCTCGGCTTCGGTGTCATAGAGTTTTGTGACAAGCCCGCTTGCAAACGCACCCTCGGCTGCGCCCGCATTCTTGGCTTTCAGCGCGGAGACGGGGGAAACATAGATGCTCGCCTTGTCCTTGACCGCGACGGCGACGTCGAACATCGAGGCGATGACGGCTGCACTGCCCGCGCAGACGCCGTTGATGTAGGCAATCTGGGGAATGATGCCCGAAGCACTTGCGACGGCATTCATCACTCTGCCGTATGCGCCGAGCGCGTCAACGCCCTCGCTGAGCACTGCGCCCGCGCTGTTGAACACGCCGATGACCGGCGCGCCGTTCTTGACCGCCAGCGCGTAGAGGTCGCAAATCTTCTTCGCCTGCAGGTCGTCGAACGCACCCTTCATTCTGTAGAAGTCCTGTGCAAAGATAAAGACGAGGCGGGAGTCAATCGCGCCGTAGCCGCAGATGACGCCCTCGTAGTCTCTGTCGTCGACCGTGCGCTTGACATAGGCACCGATCTCGACGAAGGTCCCCTCATCGAGAACCGACGCAATCGTCTGCCGTGCGCTGAGGGACTTGTCCTTTGCGGCGGCGGAGGCGCTTGCGGCGTCCTTCTTTGCCAGCTCCGCCTTCAGTTCGGCGGCTGTTTTTGTCGTATTGTCCATTGTAAACCTCCGTTTACTAAAATTTATCCTGTATTGAGTCGGGGAAACGGTCGGCAGGAAAAACTCTGCCGAAATACCTTTCTAACCCATTATATACTATACCACATTTTTTATCCGAATTCAATTGAAATTCGCTAAAATACGCGTTAAAAAATTATCAAGTTTATATCGCTTTTTTACACCTTTTTCATCATTCTGTACAAAAACGAAAAAAGCAAGCACATCGGGGCATTCCCGTGCTTGCTTTTGCGTGGATTGGCGGTTGCTTCAGCGTTTGACAGAGGCGAGCAGCTGCTCGCGGCGGTCGCGGATTTCGTACGCGCCCTTGTAGTCCTCACAGGTCTTGCAGCAGTTTTCGACCGCGGCGCAGGCGAGCAGCGAGAGAAAGCGCGGCAGCTCGGACGATGCGGCAATCGGGCGCAGCGCGAGGATCGCGTCGATAAACTTGTAGTCGAGGATTTTCAGCTTCGCGCCGATGAAGGCGGCATAGGGGGCATCGAGACAGTCGAGCGCCAGCAGTGCGCGGACCGTGTCCGATTCCTTTGCTTCGACCCGCCGCAGCATCGAGAAGAACAGCGCGGGCTGAAAGCCGAAATCCGGCTTGTCCGCGGCAAGCGGAACGACGGCTTCAAGGTCGTCGATATGTTCCATGAGCAGAAAAATAAAGTCGATTCGCTCGGGCGCGACTTCTGCGAGCGGAACGGTGGCGGGAAGAGCCGATTTCGCCGCGCCGAGCCTTTGCCGCGCGGTCGGAAAATCACCCGCGTAAAACGCTTCAAGCCCCACGCGGTAGGCGGCGTAAACATAAATCGACGCGCATTCGCTCTCGGGCGCAAGCCCGGTCTTTTCAAAGACTTCAAGGCATTCCGCATATCTGCCGGCGGCAAAACGGGCGGTCGCCGTCCGCATGGCGCGCGCACGCTCGGCGGGGAGCAGGTCGCTCTCGGGGTCGAGCAGAAAGCCGGGCGGAACGTCCAGTCTGTCCGAAAGCGCGAGAAGCGTTTCGAGCGACGGGGTCACATCGTCGCGCTCGATGCGGCTGAGCATACCGTGTGTCACAATGCCGTCGGACAGCGCGGTCTGCGTCAGTCCGTGCGCTTTGCGCAGTTCTCTTATCTTTGTGCCGAGTGACAAGAGGGTCTCCTTTCCGAATCGCTGCTGCTTGAAATTCTTATTTCTTGAAAATGCTGTTGCCGCTTGTGTCAATGGCGACGAAAAGCGGAAAATTCTCAATGGTGAAGCGCTTGACCGACTCGCAGCCGAGGTCGTCGTAGGCGATGACCTCGCTCTTTACGATTGCCTTGGACGCGAGCGCACCCGCACCGCCGATGGCGCAGAAATACAGACCGCCGTGCGCCTTGATTGCTTCATAGACCGCTTCGCTGCGGTCGCCCTTGCCGATGGTCGCGGCAAGCCCCATTTCGTAGAGTTTCGGCGTGTAGACGTCCATGCGCGACGAGGTCGTCGGACCGCAGGAGCCGACTGCGCCGCTCTTTGCGGGCGTCGGTCCGGCGTAGTAAATGAACGCGCCCTCAATCGGGTAGGGCAGCGGCGCACCGTCCGAAATTGCCTTGAAAATCCGTTTGTGGGCTGCGTCGCGCGAGGTGTAAACCGTTCCCGAAAGGAGGATTTCCTCGCCCGCGCGCACCGTATGCGCCCATGTTTTATAATCGCTTGTATGGTAACTTTTCATGTCAGAAGTCAAAGTGAATTCGGTTTTCCTCACTGAAGATTTTTGCCGCTTCCGCGCCGATTGCCGCTTCGGCGTCGCTCTTGCCGTTTGCAAGGCGGCTGTCCAGCTCTGCGGTGGATTTGCCGATGTTCTCCGCCAGCGCGTGCAGCAGTGCGGCGGTTTGCTCGGTCTGCGCCGTCAGGGCGGCGTAGGAGTCGTTTGCAATGCGCTTGATCTGCGTCTTGACCGCGTAGGCGGCGGTGGCGGCGCGGGCGTTAAAGCTCTCGGCGGCACTCTCCATCTGCTCGTTTGCGGATTTGCGCAGTGCGTCGGCTTCCCGCTTGGCATTTTCGATGATATCCTCCGCCGCGCTCTGCGCGGAGAGAATGATTTCGCCGATTTGCGCACTGACATCGTCGTATTTTTCGGATTTCGCAATCGCGTCCGAGAGTGAGGCAAGCCGCTCGTCAAGCCCTTCGGCACGGTTTTTCGCCTCGCTGCTTTCGCGGCGGAGAGACTCGATCAGGCGGTTCTGCTCCTCGATGCGCGAAAGCTGCTCCGTGACCAGGTTTTCACGCGCCCGCGCTTCTTCTTCGAGCGTCGCCGCACGGGCAAGCGCGGTCTCAAGCTCGGCACGCACGCCTTCGAGTTCGGCAATCTTCGATTCGAGCGCGTCGGTCTTACGCTTTGCCGCGCGTTCCCGCTCGGCAAATTCGGCATTCAGCTTTTCGATATATCCGTTGACGTCCTCGCGGTTAAAGCCGCCGAGCGATGTGCGGAAATAGACCATTTTTTCCTTGGGCAGACTGTCTCTTGACATACGGCACCTCTGTACTTTTAATATCTTAAACTTAAATATACCACAAAAACGCCGCCGTGGCAATAACTTTTTATTTTCCGTCGGTTTCCGCGCCGAAATCGTAGATGTCGTCGATTTCGCTTTCGGCGATGTCGTCGGCAAAACGGTTGATTTTCGTGTAGGCGTCCGGCACCTTGCCGATGATGACGGTTTCGGCAATGCAATAGTCGGCTTTTACCGTGAATTTCTGCGTCGCGGCGGGAATCAGCGCGTAGACCTCGGCTTCGACGCACGCGACCACGCGGTGCAGAGTTTGATTGATGCCGCTCTCGTAAAACTCGTTGCGGACATCGCAGGTGATTTTCTGCGAAACGGCAAGTTTGACCTTGATGTCGGGACCTTTGCCGGTAAGCAGCGCGCCGCCGCTCAGGTTGCCGAGCGGAATGCGCACGGTCATGCGTTCGCGCGTCAGGCGTCCCACCGCCTCGGTGACGACGTCGCCGGTCAGCCGCGCAATCTGCGGCGTGTTGGTCTCGAGCGAGGCGACGCAGCCGTCGTCGCCGTAGGTCAGACGGACAAAATCGCTGTAGCCGTCGCTCTCGGTCTGCATTTTCTCGCGGATAATTGCGTTTATCGCAGCGGTCAACTCGGTCACGCACTGCGCCTTTGCCAGCGGAATCAGCGCGGGAATGATTTGCAGATTGTAGATGAGCGCGGTCGAAACCGAGAGAAACAGAAGAAAAACGCCGAATTTGGCAAGAAAACTTTGCTTCGGCTTTCGCTTTTGCCCGCAGGACAGCATGAAGATCACCACCCGTGTTTTCAGGGTATGAAAGTTTCACGCGGTTTGACAATCGCGGCTATTCGTCCGTGTCCGTGTCGCTTTTTTTCGGCGGCTTTCGCGGGGATTTCACGGCGGAGAGCGGATTTTGCTCCATGGCGCGCTCCATGCTTGAGTCGCTGACGTGCGTGTAGATTTGCGTGGTGTTGAGCTGCTCGTGTCCGAGAATGTCTTTCAGCACGCGCACGTCGACCTTGCCGGTCTGATACATCAGCGTGGCGGCAGTGTGGCGCAACTTGTGGACCGAATAGCCCTTGCTTTCAAGTCCCGCGCGCTTGAGATATTTTCCGATCATCCACTGCACGGTTTTATTGCTGATTCTTTGCCCGCGGCTGCTTAAAAACAGGGCGGGGGAGGCGGCAGTCGTCTCGTCGAAGCCCGCGCCGCGCACCGCGAGATAGTCGCCGAGCGCGTCGCGGCAGGCGGTGTTGAGATAGATGATGCGCTCTTTCGCGCCCTTGCCGACGACGCGAAGAGACCGCAGGTCGCTGTCGACGTCGCGCATATCAATGCCGCACAGCTCGGACAGACGCATACCGCAGTTGAGAAACAGCGTCGTAATGGCATAGTCGCGCTTGAGCGTTTTCGATTCGGTATCCGAGACGATGGCGTTCAGCAAGTCCAGACTCTCTTCGACCGAGAGAAACTTCGGCAGCGTTTTTTCCTTTTTCGGCGCGTCGATATTGGCGGCGGGATTTTTTTCGAGCAGATGCCGCTTGTTGACGAGATACTTATAAAAGGATTTGATTGCGGTCAGCTTGCGCGCCTTTGCCGCCCAGCCATTTTGACGGTCTGCTCCCGCGTAAAACAGAAATTCGTAGATGTCCTCGGTGTGAATCGAGCCGACAAAGTCGAGGTCGACTTCGGTGATACCGATGCTGTCAAGCTCTGCAGCGGCGGGGTCGAGCCCGAGCTGCTTTGTCGCGCGCATATAGCGGAAAAAGGTGCGCAGGTCGAGCAGGTATTCCTCGACCGTGAGCTTGGAGCGGTTTTCGATGCCGCCCTTGTAGCCGGCAAATTCGATGAGAATCGGCGGCAGGGTACTGCGGTCGATTTCGCTGCGGATTTTCGTGTTCATACGGCGCTCCTCTTTGGGGGATAGGTCTATTATACAAAATCTTTCGGAAAAAGAAAAGAGAAAATCGAAAAAATCCGGTTTGGACTTGCAGAAGGCGGGAGAATCCGATATAATGATTTATACATGATTTTGATTCGGAGGCTTTTCGGCAATGATAAACAATTTGAAAGCGAGGTCGGGTGCAGTCGGCAGACTGCTCGTGACGCATATCGGCATGGCGGTGTTCGGAACGGTGCTTTTTCTTTGGACAAACCAAATGGGGCAGGGGCTGACGCTTGCCGTCGGCATTTTTTCCGCGCTGTTTTACGCCGCGATGGTCTATGTTCCCATGTGGGAGCTCGGCGCAAAGGACAAGCCCGCCGTAGATGCGGGACGGCTTACCGGCTACAAAAGCATCGGCTTTTCGGTCGGTGCGGCGGCGCAGCTTCCGCTTATTTTGCTGACGCTCGTCTACTTTATCTGCGCACTCTTTTCCGAAAACGGCACGGCGGCGTCGATTTTTGCGGTCTGCTATGCGATTTTGATTCTGATTAACGGCTGCTTTACGGGCATTATGATTACGCTTGCGCCGCGCGGGGAGAATTTCTATATGGTCGCGGCGGTCTTTCTCACGGCGTCGCTTTTGATCATCGCAGTCAGCGGCGTTGCCTATCTGCTCGGCACGAAGGAATGGCAGCCTTTCCCCAAAAAGTCCGAAAAATAAGCCGACATGAACTATAAGCAGATTATTTGGGATTTCAACGGCACGATTCTCGACGATGTTGCGCTCACGCTTGAAGCGACGAATCTGCTGCTTGACCGTTACGGCAAGCGGCGGCTCGCCGATGTGGACGAGTATCGGGCGCATTTCGGCTTTCCGGTCATTGACTATTACGCCTCAATCGGGCTTGAACGCGAGAATTTTGAGCACTATGCGGACGAGTGGGTCGCGCTCTACGAGGAGCGTGCGCCGCGCGCAGGACTCTACGCGGGCTGTGCTGAATTGCTGGGCTATTTTAAGGAATGCGGCTGTGCGCAGTATCTGCTCTCGGCGACCGAGCGCAAAATGCTGAAGCGTCAGCTTGCGCCGCTCGGCATCGAGGGCTATTTTGACGACCTTGTCGGACAGGACGACACCCGTGCGCACGGCAAGCTCGCTGCGGCGCTCGAATGGTCAAAAAAAGTCAAACTTGATAGCGCGTTGCTCATCGGCGATTCGCTGCACGACGCCGAGGTTGCAAAGGCGCTCGGCGCGGACTGCGTGCTGCTTTCCTGCGGGCATCAGAGCCGTGAACGGCTCGAAGCGACGGGCTGCCGCGTGTTCGATTCCCCGGAGTCGCTGCTTTTAGCGGCGCGGGAGGGGACGCTGTGAGCAAGATTTTACTCGACGAAGACGGCGAAGCGCTGATTCGCGAAACGCAGTTTGACATCGCCGTGCCGATTCATGCGGAGGAACTTTGCGGCGAGACGAAAATCTTTGCCTATCCGTCGGTCGCGCCGCTCTGCGAAGCTTGGCAAAATCGCTATGCGGACGACCTTTTTTCACCCGACGCCGTCGCGTTTCTTAAGGACGGCTGCGCGGATTTCTGCGCCGCATTCGGCTACCGCGCCGACCGCCATTCCGCGGTGGTCGGGTATAATTTTTTGTCAGGCGACGCTGTGAACACAGGCTTTACGCCCTGCGAGCGGATTCGCCGCGAGGGCAAGTATGAAAACAAGACGACCTTTGACCTTGCCGCCTGCCTTGCGGCGGAGCGCGTGATGTTTGCCGTCGTGCGAGACGGTGCAATCGTTTCGCTGACGGTGACCTGCGAAGCGCCCTCGGCGCGCGCCGACGCGGGCGGTATGATGGAAATCAGCGTCGAGACCGCGCCTGCCTATCGGGGAAACGGCTATGCGACGGCGGCGGTCGCCGCGCTTGCCGACTGGCTTTCGGCGCGCGGGTTTATCACGCTTTACAAATGCAGAGCCGAAAATGAAAAGTCCGCACGCGTTGCCGCACGCGCCGGACTGACACAAAGCGGCAGATTTATGTACTTCGTCTTCCGTAAAGACAGAAGCTGAAAGGACACACTATGGCGTTTGATGCCGGAATGATGCGCGCCGTCGTCAGCGAAATCAATCGCATGGCGGCGGAGGCACGCGTTGAAAAAATACAGCAGCCGCAGAAGGACGAAATTGTCCTCACGCTGCATTCTGCGGCGCAGCGCGAGAGCCTGCGCCTTGCAATCAATGCAGGGGCGAATAATCCGAAGCTCGGCTTTACCGCCGCGCAGAAGGAGAATCCCGCCGCCGCACCGATGCTCTGTATGCTGCTGCGCAAGCAGCTCGGCGGGGGAAAACTCGTCGCCGCGCGGCAGATCGGCTTTGACCGCGTCGCAAGGCTTGAGTTTGCCTGCCGCGACGAAATGGGCTTTGCGGTCACGCGCTTTCTCATCGTCGAAATCATGGGCAAGTACAGCAACCTGCTTCTGACCGACGAAAACGATAGAATCATCACTGCGCTGCACCTCGTCGACTTTTCGACCAGCCGCCTGCGGCAGGTGCTTCCGGGTATGACCTACGAGCTGCCGCCCGCGCAGGATAAGCGCGATATTTTTGCGGCGGACGGGCAATCGCTTTGCGAATTGCTTTCGGTCTGCGACGGCAGTCTGCCGCTGCACAAGTTTATTTTGAATACCTTTCTCGGCATTTCGCCGCTCGTCGCAAGGGAGCTTGCTTTCCGCGCGGCGGGACGGGTCGATGCGGCGGTCGGCGAGACCGACGCGAAAAGCCTTGCGGCGACCTTTGCCGATTTTAAGCGGATTTTTGACGAAAACGACTTTACGCCCACGCTGGTCTGCGGCGCGGACGGAACGCCCGCCGAATTTTGCTTTACCGATCTTTTGCAGTACGGCGAAGGCGTTTTGGTCGAGCATTTTCCGAGCTTCGGCGCATTGCTCGACGCCTATTTCGGTAAGCGCGACCTCGCCGAGCGCATCAAGCAGCGCGGGCAGGACATCATTCATCTCTTGTCCCACGCGAACGCGCGCCTGTCGAAAAAACTCGACTTGCAGCGCGGCGAGCTTGCCGCCTGTGCCGAGGGCGAAACCTTTAAGCTGTGGGGAGACCTCATCACGGCAAATCTGTATCAGTTAAAGCGTGGGGCGGCAAAGGTCGCACTGCCGAACTATTACAGCGAAGCCTGCGAGACGGTCGAAGTTCCGCTCGACACGCGTCTTTCGCCCGCGCAGAACGCGCAGAAATACTACAAAAAGTACAACAAGAGCAAGAACGCGCGCGTCGTTCTGACCGAGCAGATTGCTGCGGCGGAGGCGGAGCTGCGCTACCTTGAGACGGTTTCCGCCGCGCTCGAGCGCGCCGAGACCGAAAGCGACCTTGCCGAAATCCGCCACGAGCTTTCGCAGAGCGGCTATGCGTCGCGGATGCGCAACTATAAGCCGGGCAAGACCGCGGCTGTTAAACCGATGGAGTTTCAAACGAGCGGCGGCTATCGCGTGCTCTGCGGCAAAAACAATACACAGAACGATTTCGTCACTTTTCGCGCGGCGGGCAAGCTTGACTTGTGGTTTCACGTCAAGGACAGACCCGGCTCGCATACCGTGCTGCTCTGCGACGGCGACGAGCCGCCCGAGCGCGACTATACCGAGGCTGCGGTGATTGCCGCTACCTACTCGAAGGCGGGGGACGGCGGGCTTGTTCCGGTCGACTACACCCGCGTGAAGAACGTGAAAAAGCCGCCCGCCGCAAAGCCGGGCTATGTCACCTACTCGACCAACTACACCGCGTTTGTCGCGCGGGACGAAAAACTCTGTGAAAAGCTGCGCGTCAAATAGCGCGTTAAAATCGAATCGGCAGAAAGACGGCGTGCCGTCTTTTTGCGTCTTTTGAAGTTTGGCAATCGGAGGAGATCATGCTTTTCGGAAAACACATCAACCGATACTATATCCGATACGCGCCCGCACTGCTGTTCGGCATTTTTGCGCTGATTGTCGTCGACTGGGCGCAGCTCCTGATTCCGGGGCTGTATCGAATGGTCATCAACGGCATGAATACGGGGGTTGTCGAGCAGAACGGCGTTCCCGTTCGCTTTGACCTCGATTTTTTGCTCGACCGCATTTGTCTGCCGATGCTCGGCATCATCTGCGCGATGGTCGTCGGGCGCTTTTTGTGGCGTCTCTGCTTTTACGGCACGGCGATTCGGCTCGAAACCGATTTGCGCAACCGTATGTTTGACCGCTGCCGCACCCTGCCGCAGGAATACTATCAGCAGGGCAAGGTCGGCATGCTGATGTCACTGTTTACAAATGACCTCGAAACCGTGCAGGACTGTTTCGGCGACGGGATTCTGATGCTGTTCGACGCTTCGTTTCTCGGTCTTTTGGCACTTTACCGTATGTTTCAAATGCACGCGCTGCTGACCCTGTTTGCGCTTGTGCCGATGACGCTGCTGCTGGTCTGCGGCACGATTATCAAAAAATACATGATGCAGAAGTGGGAGACGCGGCAGGAAGCCTTTTCGGCGCTCTCGGACTTTTCGCAGGAGAGCTTTTCGGGGCTTGCGGTCATCAAGGCGTTCGCAAACGAGGGGCGCGAGCTGCTCGCGTTCCGCAAAATCAACCGCGACAACGAAGAAGCAAATGTCGCGTACACCAAGCTGTCCACGACGCTGAATGTCACCGTAACGCTGCTTGTCGAATCGGTCGTCGGCGTGATTCTCGGCTACGGCGGCTATCTCGTCTACCGCGGCGTGTTTGACGCGGGGCGGCTTGTCGAGTTTATCGGATATTTCACCTCGACGGTCTGGCCGATTACGGCAATCTCGCAGATGCTCGAAATGACCTCGCGCGGCAAGGCGTCGCTTGCGCGCATCGGCGAGCTGCTCGATACCGAGCCTGCCGTGTGTGACCGCCCGAATGCGAAAGAAATTCGGCTCACAGAGGGGAAAATCGAGTTCCGCCACCTGAATTTCCGCTATCCCGACGGTAGCCGCGACGTTCTGCACGATGTTTCCTTTACGGTCGAGCCGGGCGAGCGCGTCGGCATCGTCGGCGACACCGGCTCGGGCAAGACCACAATAGCCGACCTTTTGCTCCGCACCTACAATGTGCCGGACGGCACGCTGTTTCTCGACGGATACGACATCAATTCGCTGACGCTGCACTCGGTGCGCAGCGCGATTGCCTATGTGCCGCAGGACAATTTTCTGTTCAGCGATACGATAGGAAACAATATCGCGTTTTCGTCCGACGATGCGAGCCTTGAGGATATTGTTGCCGCGGCGCGCATGGCGGACATTGACGGCGACGTCAACGGCTTTTGTGCCGGGTATGAGACCGTACTCGGCGAGCGCGGCGTGACGGTCTCTGGCGGGCAGAAGCAGCGAATCTCCATTGCCCGCGCGCTGATGAAGGACGCGCCCGTGCTGATACTCGACGACGCGGTTTCCGCGGTCGATACCAAGACCGAAAAGGCGATTCTCGGCAGCCTTGCCAAAGAGGGGAAGGGGCGTACCACGCTGATGGTGGCGCACCGCATTTCCACGGTGGCGGACGCGGACAAAATCGTCTATATCGAGGACGGCAGCGTCGCCGCAATCGGCACGCATGACGAGCTGTACGAACGCTGTCCCGCCTACCGCCGCACCGTCGATTTGCAGAAGCTCGAGGACGAGGGAAAGGACTATGCCAATGCGTGAGTATTATCCGCTGCTTGTCGTCGGCGCGCTCGTCGGCGTGATTACGGTTTGCCTTGTCGTCGCGTTTGCGTGCATGAAGAACAAGAAAGAGGCGTTCGGCTTCGACCGTCAGATGAAGGACAGCGAGCTGTTTCGCCGTCTGCTCCGCTATGCGCGCCCCTATCGGAAGAATTTCGTCGCCGTCGCTTTTTTCCTGCTGATGGCGATTGCCTATGACGTTATCGCGCCCGTACTGGTCGGCAGAGTCGAGGAGCTGGTCAAGGGCGAATTCGAACTGCACCGCCTGTTTACGCTGGTCGCGCTCTACGGGGCAGTCCTTGTCGTTTCGCTGATTTGCACCTACCGGCAGGCGATTTTACTGCAAAGGACGGGGCAGAAAATCCTGACCTCGATTCGCGAGGATTTGTTTGCGCATATCGAGAGCCTGTCGCACGACCAGCTCTCGAAGCAGCCGGTCGGCAAGCTTGTCACGCGCGAGGCAAACGACACGAACGCGGTTTCGGTGCTGTTCACCAATCTGCTCCCCGGGCTTGCCAAAAACGCCTGCGTCATTGTCGGCGTATTTGCCGCCATGCTTTGCCTGAACCTTGAGCTGACGCTGATGGTGCTTTGTTTTGTGCCGTTTATTGTGCTGTTCACGGTCATTTTCCGCAAGTTTTCGCGCCGTGCGCACCGCAGAGTCAAGGACGGCACGACCGACATCAACACCTACCTGTCCGAGAATCTGTCCGGCATGAAAATTACACAGATGTTTTGTCGGGAAGAGCGGAAAATGCGCGAGTTTGCCGAGAAAAACAAGCGGCTCGGCAGAGCAAAGCACGAACAGATTTTCGTCTTCAGCGTCTTTCGTCCGATTGTTTATATGCTGTATATCGCCTCGGTCCTCTGCCTGTTTTATCTCGGCGGCAAGGGCTGCATCGGCGGGACGCGCTTCCTCGGCCAGACGCTGAGCGCGGGAACGGTCGTCACGTTCTATATGTACTTATCGAAATTTTTCAACCCGATTCAGGATCTCGCCGAGCAGTTTCACCGTTTGCAGTCGGCGTTCGCCTCGGCGGAGAAGATTTTCACGATTTTCGACATTGAGCCGGAGGTGGTGGACGCGCCCGACGCGGTTGAACTTGAAACCTGTCGCGGCGAAATCGAGTTCCGCGATGTTTGGTTTGCCTATGTGCCGGGCGAGTGGGTGCTGCGCGGCGTGTCGTTCCGCGTCGAGCCGGGGCAGACCGTCGCGTTTGTCGGTGCGACCGGTGCGGGCAAGTCGACGATTCTCTCGCTGATTTGCCGCAACTACGATATTCAAAAGGGGCAGATCCTGATTGACGGCATCGACGTTCGGAAAATCAAGCTTGCGTCGCTTCGCCGCCGCTTCGGGCAGATGCTTCAGGACGTGTTTCTGTTTTCGGGGACGATTCGCAGCAATATCACACTCGGCAATCCCGAAATCGGCGACGACGAGGTGATAGCCGCCTGCCGCTATGTCAACGCGGATTCGTTTATCGACCCCGCGCAGGGCGGGCTTGACGAGGTCGTGCGCGAGCGCGGCAACAATTTCTCTGCGGGACAGCGGCAGCTGCTTTCCTTTGCGCGGACGGTCGTGCATAAGCCCGATGTGATGATTTTAGACGAGGCTACTGCGAATATCGACACCGAGACCGAGCTGCTGATTCAGGATTCGCTTGAAAAGATGATGAACATCGGCACAGTGCTGATTGTCGCGCACAGACTCTCGACCATTCGGAACGCCGACCGCATTCTGCTGCTCTCGCACGGCGAGATTGTCGAGGCGGGAACGCATCAGGAGCTGCTGGCGCTGCACGGGCAGTATTACCGCCTTTACACGCTGCAATATGCCAAGGAGCAGCTCCGAAAAGCATAAAAAAATCTTCTGCGGAAACTCCGCAGAAGATTTTTTTGTTTGCGTCTTACTTGTTGCAGCCGCAGCCGCGGTTATCGTCTTTTCCCTTGACATTGCATTTGTCAAATGCGGGGTTAAAGGCGTAGAAGTTGCGGGAGTCGAGATTGTCCTGTGTGATGCGGAGCGCATCGCCGTTTTGAGCGATTCAAACAAATCGGTTATGCCGCTCTGCAAAAACGCATATCCTCTACCGAGGTGAGACAAATGACCGAGTACACGGACATCAAGGGGCGTATACACCCGATTTCGGAGACCGAGCCTGCGCCGCGCGACGCGGCGGAGACCGAGCGGCTGCTCGACGAGCTTCGCCGCCTGCTTGCACACACGGAGGTTTAGGCGTGGCGGTTGCACTCTACGCGCGCAAATCGGTCGAGCGCGAGAACAGCGTTTCCTGCGAGACACAGCTCGAATACTGCCGTGCGATGCTGCGCCCCGAGGAGCGGGGCGAGGCCGTCCTCTGCTTTGTCGACAACGGCTGCTCGGGCGGAAATACCGACCGCCCGGGATTTCGGCAAATGATGCGGCGCATCGAAAGCGGGGAGGTCGGCAAGGTCGTCGTCTACCGCCTCGACCGCATCAGCCGCAGCCTGTCGGATTTTGTCGGCATTTTACAGACCTTCAAGGCACGCGGCGTGCGGTTTGTCTCCTCGCAGGAGACCTTTGACACCGGCTCGCCCTACGGCGAGATGATTGTCAAGCTGCTGATGGTGTTTGCGGAGTTCGAGCGGCAGTCGATTATCGGGCGCGTGCGGCAGGCGTATGCCTATCGCAGTCGGGCAGGCTTTTACATGGGCGGGCGGCGACCTTACGGCTTTTCGATTGAAGAGAGTCGGCTCGGCGGCGTGCCGACCAAGGTCTATCGCCCGAAAAGCGGCGAGACGGAGCAGATTGTGCGGATTTTCACCGCTTATGCCGACGGAGCAACGACGCTGCGGCAGCTTGCGGACGAGATAAACCGGACTTCGCCCCCGCAGACGGGAAAATGGTCGGCGTCGCGGCTGTCCGCAATTTTAAGAAACCCGATTTATGTGCGCGCCGACAACGGCGTATATACCTATCTTTTGCAAAGCGGCTGCCAAATCGTCGGCGGCGCACAGGCGTTTGACGGGCTGCACGGCGTTCAGCTTTACGGCAGATATACGGGAGAAAGCGCAGGCAGGGAAAGCGAGGGCGTTTATGCCGTCGTTCTGCGGCACGAGGGGCTTGTGCCGTCAGACATTTGGCTCGCCTGTCAAGCCAAACTCGCGCAGAATCGCGCACGCGGCAGAGCGGTAGCCAACCGCACGAGTCTGCTCGGCGGCATTGTTGTCTGCCAAGGCTGCGGCAGGACGATGACCGTGACCAAGGGCGGCAGACGCAAGGACGGCGGGCAGACGCGCTATTTCGGCTGCACGGGCAGGCTGCATAGGCATATTTGCGACGGTCCCGCCGTGCCGATTTACGCCGAGAGCCTTGAAGCGGCGGTTGAAGCGCTGCTTTACGCACGTCTTGCGCGGCTTGAAAAGCGGATTCCCTTATCACCGCCCACAGCCGAGGTCAATGCGCTCAAAAATCGACTTTGCGAAATTGCCGCCGCGCGGGAAGCCTTGGTTGCGCTGATTCTCGGCGGCAGAGCGGACGCCGAGACGCTGCGCGGCGCGGGGGAGCGTGCGCTTGCGCTTGCCGAAGCCGAAAAGGACGCAAAGCGTGTGCTTGCGGCGCTGGAAAGCAAGACGCCGCGCGGCGTGCCGCTTCTTTCACTTTGGGAAGCGGCATCGGCAGAGCGAAAACACGCAGCGGCGTGCCTCTTAATCGAGCGCATCGAGGTGGAGCAAGGCGGAGAAGTCACGGTCAAATGGAATCTGTAAATAAGCAGGGAGACGCGAAAGTGCGTCTCCCTGCGGGCTTATGCCGCTTTGGCTGCGGGGTATTCTTCTTTCAGAATCCGAACAAAATAGAGAATTTCAAAAATTGCCGTAATCGTCCACGAGCAGATGTACAGCAGATAGAGCGCGGGAATCGTGTGAAAATGCGCGAAAATCGTGTAAATCCAAAGGATGCGGAAGGCGCAGGAGCCGGCGATGACGATAATCGTCGGCACGACGGTCTTGCCCAGCCCGCGCGAGGCGGCGATGGTGCAGTCCATGAACGCAGAGACGCAGTAGGAAAACGCCATGATGTTCAGCCGCTTCATGCCGGCTTCGATGACGGCGGCGTCGGGCGTAAAAATCGAAAGAAACTGTCTGCCGAAGAGGAAGAGCAGTGCGCCGAAGACAAATGCGGACAGAAAGGAGTAGGCAAGGCTGATTAAGTAACTTCTCATGACGCGCTCCCGCTTGCCTGCGCCGAGATTCTGCCCGATAAAGGTCGTGCAGGCGACATAGAATGCCGCCATCATGTCGTAGACCAGCGCGTCGGCGTTGGCGGCGGCGGAATTGCCCTCGACCATCAGCGTGTCAAAGGAATTGACTGCGGCTTGGATAAACAGATTGGCTATCGCGAAAATTGCGTTTTGCAGTCCTGCGGGAATGCCGAGCAGCAGAACGGTTTTGCCGATGGCGCGGTCAATGTGCAGTTGCCGCAGATGCAGGGCGTACACCTCCTTGCAGCTAAACAGGCGGCGCAGAATCAGAAGGGCGGACAGGTATTGCGAAATCGCGCTTGCGAGCGCGACGCCGAGTACATCAAGGTCAAGGGCGATGACGAAGAAAAGGTTGAGCGCGATGTTGACAAGCCCCGCCGCAAACAGATAGTACAGCGGTCGTTTGGAGTCGCCCACCGCGCTGAGGACGCCGCTGCCGAAGTTGTAGACGGCGAGCGCGGGCGTGCCGAGCAGATAGACGCGCATATACAAAATTGCGCCGTCGAGCAGTTCTTCCTTGGTATTCAGCAAAACGAGCAGCTTGTCGATGGTGAGCAGTCCGACAAGAAGAATGACCGCACCGTAAAGCAGCGAGAGGAGCAGGGAAGAATGCACGGTCTTGCCAAGCTTTTCGCGGTCGCCCGCGCCCGCATACCGCGCGGCGATTGCGTTGATGCCGCCGCCCATACCGATGAGCAGCCCCGTAAACAGCGTGACTGCGATGGCGCAGGAGCCGACCGCCCCGAGCGCGAGCGAACCCGAAAACCGTCCGACAACGGCAATGTCGGACATATTGAACAGAACCTGCAACAGGTTGGAGAGTACCAGCGGCAGGCTGAACAGAAAGATGTTTTTACCGAGTGACCCCTCGGTCATGCAAATTCCACTGTGGTTTTTCATAAGACACCTCGGCAAAGACGCCGTGCAAAAATCGGATGCTGTTGCTTAATAGCCGTACTTTTTCCGTTTGAAAAGAATGAAGAAAAGCGAAACCGCAAAGGCGAGCAGCTCGGCGGCGACCGCCGACAGCCAAATGCCGTCAAGGTCGAAGAAAAACGGCAGAATCAGCACGGCGGACAGCTTGAACAGAAACGTGCGGAGAAAGGAAAGCGCGGCGGACACGCCGCCGTTGTTTAACGCGGTGAAGAACGATGAAGAAAAGATGTTGAAGCCTGCAAACAGCATTGACAGCGAGAAAATACGGAAGCCGTGTACCGTCATGTCGAGCAGCATTTGGTCGTAGCCGACAAACAGCCGCGCGAGCGGCACGGCAAGCAACTCGGCGAGTGCTACCATGCAGATGCCTGCGCCGACCATAAGCGTTACGCTTTTGCGGAGCATATTTTTCAGCTCCGCGCGGTTTCCCGCGCCGTAGTGATAGCTGACAATCGGCGCGCTGCCGATGGAGTAGCCGATAAAGACGGCGACGAAAATAAAGTCGACATACATCAGCACGCCGTATGCGGCGACGCCGTCCTGCCACGCGTATCGCAAAAGCTGAAAGTTATAGAGTATACCGACGACCGAGGCGGTGATGTTGGTCACCAACTCGGACACGCCGTTAAACGATGCGGCGAGAATCGGGCGCAGCTCAAGCTTTGTTCGCTTCAGACGCAGCAGGCTGTTGTTCGGAAACAGAAAATAGAGCAGGGGGAGAAGCCCTCCGACGCATTGGCTGATGCCCGTGGCAATCGCAGCACCCGCAACACCCAAGTCGAAAACGGCGACGAACAGCGCGTCGAGCAGCATATTCGTAAAGCCCGCCGCAAGCGTGGCAAGCAGACCGAGACGCGGCTTTTCGGCGGTGACGAGAAAACTCTGAAACAGGTTTTGCAGCATGAACGCCGTATTGAAGCCGATAATCAGTCGGCCGTAGACGACGCAGTCCTCAAGCATTTCCGCGTCCGCGCCGAGGAAGTGCGCAATCTGGCGCATATAGGCGATGCCGACAGCCGAGGTGGCAATGCCCAAAATCAGCGAAATCCACACCATCATGGAGAAATAGCGGTTGGCTTTCTCATGCTCGCCCTCGCCGAGCGTTTTTGCGACAAGTGCGCTGCCGCCTGTGCCGAACATAAAGCCGATGCCGCCGAAAATCATGGTGAACGGGATCACCAGATTGATTGCGGCAAACGACGATTTTCCGACAAAATTCGATACGAAAAGCCCGTCCACAACGCCGTAGATGGAGGTGAAAATCATCATAGCGACGGAAGGGAGTACAAAGCGTAGCAGTTTTTTATAAGTAAAGTGGTCGGACAGTTTAATTTCCATTTATATATCTCCAATATCTCCAAGCGCAAAAAAAGGACAAGAAACCGGGCGCTTTTCCCGACATCTTATCCGGCAGGGCGATATTTGCCCTTATCCTCCGATGAGCGTAGACAGTATAGCACAGGAATTTTGAAAAGTAAAGGGGTTTTGCGAAGAAGAATGCCTCGCCGATTTCGGCGAGGCATCGAACTTTTATTCTGCAATGAGAATGTAGGGGTAAATGTCCTGACCGCCGTCCGAGAAGTAGACCTCGAGGCGGGGGTGCGTTTTTTGCAGGGCGGCACGAATGCTTTCGTTATCGCTTTCCTTCGTGCCGAGGCCGCAGAAAACGGTCAGCATGGATTTGCGCTTATCGGCGAAGAGACGGTCAATCAGCGCACAGACCGCCGTGACGATGTCGGGGTCGGAAACCACGGTTTCCTTGCCGATAAAGCCGATATAATCGCCGCGCGTAATCTGCACGCCCGAAAGGTTGGCGTCGCGAATTGCCGTCGACACACTGCCGGTCGTCACGCGCTGCATGGCGGCAACAATCTCTTTTTCGACCGCGTCCGCGTCGGGCGCGTCGGGGTCGATTGCGGTGATGCCGACATAGCCCGAGCCGAGGTCTTTGCTTTCAATGACGCGGATATCGGCTTTGGTATAAATCGACGCCGCCTGCTTGGCGGCAAGATAGATGTTGCCGTTGTTCGGGAACACGAAAATATGTTCCGCCGAAACCTTGTCAAAGGCGCGCAGAAAATCGCTGGTCGACGGGTTGCTTGTCTGCCCGCCCTCGACGATACAGTCAACCCCAAATTCGCGGAAGGTTGCTTCGATTCCCGCGCCGCTGCAAACCGCGACGCTGCCGTAGCGCTTGCGCTCTTTTGGAGGTTCGGGCTGAAGCTCGGCTTTGTTAATCAGCGTTTCGTTGTGTTGCAGCGACATATTCTCGATTTTCAGCGTGATAAACTCGCCGAAGTCGTGGCAGAATGCCAGAACGCGCTCGGGCGTCATGGTATGCACATGGATTTTCAGAATCGTTCCGTCCAGCACCGAGACGACCGAATCGCCGAGCGAGGAAAGAAAATCGGTGACCTTCTTCAAGTCGAACGAGGCAAGGTCGGTCTTTTTGCTTTGCAGTTGGACGAGCAGCTCGGTGCAATAGCCGTAGGTCATCTCGCTCTCGCTGTCAAAGACGGCGGTATTCGGCACGGCTTTCGCAGGTGAACTTTCGCCAATCGGTTTCAGGGCAACCTCCTCGCCGTTGAGCACGCGGTTAAAGCCCTGCATGATGTAGAGCAGTCCCGCGCCGCCGCTGTCAATGACGCCCGCTTCCTTCAGGACAGCGAGACAGTCGGGGGTGCGCTGCAGGGAGGCGCACATTTCGGTGGTCAGGTCGGCGAACAGCGACGTAATCGTGCTTTCGTCGTTCAGGCGGGAGACGGCGTACTCGACCGCTTCGCGCGCAACCGTGAGAATCGTCCCCTCGGTGGGGGTCAGCACGGCGCGGTATGCCTGCTTGACCGCAATTTCCAGTGCGCAGGCAAGCGTTTTGCAGTCGGCTTTGTCCCTGTTTTCCAGTCCCTTTGCCATGCCGCTGAAAAACTGAGAGAGAATGACGCCCGAGTTGCCTCTTGCGCCGAGCAGCATGCCGTGCGCGAAGGTCGCCATCGCTTCGGAAAGATTATCCGAAGCCGCATTGTCGAGCGCCGCGACGCCGCTCGCAATCGTCATAAACATATTGATGCCGGTGTCGCCGTCCGGCACCGGGAAAACGTTGAGCTGATTGACTTCGTCTGCCTTATCATTCAGTGCCGCCGCACCGCCGCGCGCCATTTTGGCAAGCAGAGTGCCGTCGAGAACTTTCGGCGGCTTTGCGGCGGTCTTGGTCTGCACTTCTTCGGTATTTACTGCCATAGGTCGTTCTCCTTATCGGTTCATTCAGCGTTCCTTACCCACAAAGAACAGGGCAAGTGTACCGGGGCCTGAATGCGCGCCGATAACCGGACCGACGCTCGTAATCAACTCGACCGTGGCGCCGTATTCCTCGGCGAGAATCGACTTCAGCGTTTCCGCATCGTCAAGGCAGTCGCCGTGTGAGATAAAGACCGTACCGCCGGTCTTGTCAAGCGCAAGTTCGCCGAATTTGTCCGCCATGGCGCGAATCGAC
>SFNW01000004.1 GCA_004554105.1 Clostridiales bacterium
CAAGCATATCAATGACGTCGACATAGTAAACCGAGAAGGTAATCGTGTTGTTCATATAGGCTTCGGAAAAGCCGTAGTCCTCGCACATGGTCGCAAGGTCGTCATAGTTGTAGTAGGCGAGGAAGGAAGCAAGTTCCTCCGCGCGGCGCTCGTCGCTGATGGTAAAGCCCTCGGCTTTCGCAATCGCGAAGATGACCATTTCTTCCTTGACCGATTGCTCCGCGTTGGCTTTGACCTGCGCCTCGTATTCTTCGACCGACATACCGCTCACGCCCGAGACGAAATCCGCGTATGCCTTGCCGTACATCGATGCGTAATACTTGATGTAGTCAAGCTGCTGCGCCATGTAATCCTCGACGACGCCCGCGGGGTACTTCAGCACCTCGGCGTTGTCGACCGCAATCGAAAGCGCACCGCTCTGCTTCTCGGCGAGGATTTCGCTCTGCCGCTCCTCCGTGAGCACCGAGCGGACGTATGCCTCATACTCCGCCATCGTCGCGTAATCGAAGTTTTCGCGGACGAAAGTGTCGTTATACTCGGGGTAAACCGTCTCGGTAATCGAGTGGAGCACAATCTCAAACTTTGCCGGCTTGCCCGCATAGTCGGGATTGTTCGGGTACGGGTCGGGGAAGGTGACGTCAATCGTCTTGGTCTCGCCGACGCGCATACCGACGATGCCTTCTTCAAAGCCGTCAATCCAGCCGCCCGCGCCGAGCGTCATCGAGACGTTCTCGTCCTTGCCGCCCTCGAATTCGACGCCGTCCATCGTGCCGGTGTAGTCAATCACCAGCGCGTCGCCCTCCTTTGCGGGGCGGTCGGTAATCTCAACCGTGCTGCTGTGCTGCGTCAGCACGGTTTCGATATATTCGTCGACATCGGCTGCGGTAATCTCGCTCGAGGTCGTGAGCGTCACGGTCACGCCCTTATACTTGCCGAGTTTGATATACTCGTCGAGGTTGACTGCCGTATAATCAAACCCGTCGGGGTTGTTCATCACGGTTTCGGTAAACGAGGTTGCCTCGGTGGTTTCGGCTGCTTCGGTCGAAGCCTCGGTTTCGGACGAGGTCACGTCCGCATCGGGCTTCCCCGCGCCGCAGGAGACTGCGGACAGCAGCATCAGCGCGGCAAGCGTCGCCGCCAGAAGTCTTTTCATGTTCGTATTCCTTTATTCAAATGAATTTTCATACATTATGAGCCGCTGACGGCAAAGTTTGCCTCGGCGACGATTTTCGTAATGATCTCGGCATAGAGCTTGTCCTCTTTGAGTGTCGTTTTCGAGCTGCCGAGCTGCGCAATCAGCGCGTCAACACTGTCGAGTCCGAGAATCGCGGCGGTTGCCTCAAGCTCGGCTTCAAACTTCTCGTCGCTCGTATCCAGCCCCATGTCCTTGGCAATCGCATAGAGCAGAAGCCGCTGTGCAACGAGGTTTTTCGCATTATTGAAAAGAATCGCCTCGGCGTCCTCGACCGCGAGACCGTAGAACGTCGGGAAAAGCTCCTCGTAGGTCAGACCGTACATCGCCGCAAGCTGCTCGTATGCCGCGACATTGCTGTCAAACGTCTCGGAAAGCACGCTCTCGGGGTACGCCTTAATGCGCGAATTGGCAAGTGCCTTGGTCCACGCCGCCTCTTCTTTTGCGACTTCAAACGCGGCTTGCGCCTCGCGCTCGAGGTCTGCGCGCAGGGTCTCGCGATAGGCGTCGAGCGATTCCGCGCCGAAATAGGCAACGGCAAGCGCGTCGTCCGCCGCAGGGTAAATATGGTTGAGCGTGACCGTGAAGGTCGCCGCCTTGCCCGCATAAGCGGGGCTGTAATCGGCAGGGAACGTGAGGTCGAGGACTTTTTCTTCGCCCGCGCGCATACCGACGACGCCGGCTTCAAAGCCGTCAATCAATGCGCCCGAGCCGAGCGTGAGAACAAAGCCCGACGCACTGCCGCCGTCAAACAGCGCACCGTTCATCGTGCCGACAAAATCAATGCTGACCGTGTCCCCGATTTCCGCAGGGCGGTCGGTAATCATCGCCTCGGCGGGCAGAGACTGCACCGCTTGTGTCAGGCGTTCTTCCACATCGGCGTCGGTGACCTTCTCCGCAGCGGTTACCGGCACCTCGATGCCGAGGTATTTGCCGAGTTCGATATAAGGCGAAAGGTCGCTCTTTGCAAAGTCAAACGGCTCGTCGGTTTCCTGTGCTTCCGAAGTCTCGGAACTTTCAACCGGGTCGGTGACCTCGCCGGTCGGCTCGGTCACGGGCGCGGGTGCGCTCGTCGGCTCGGTCGTCGCACTCGAAGGCTCGCTCGTTGCGGGTGCGGAAGTCGTCGCCGCTTCCGACGTCGGCTCGGTCGTCACATCGACGCCCGAAGAAACCGGCTCGGTCACGGTATCGGAGGACACGGGCGGCTCCGACGTCGGCTCGGTCACCGCACTCGAGGGTGCGGTCGGCTCGGTAACATCGGGCTTGCCGTGCGCACAGCTCCCGAGTGAAAATGCAAGCGTCAAAACAAGCACCGCAATCAGAATTTTTTTCATTCCCGCCCTCCATAGTCGTTAGACTTCAATATGATAGCACAATTCTACCCAAAAGTAAATGAATTTCAGGTGAATTTTTTCGATATTTTTCTCAATTTTCCCGGTCACAGACCGAGGTCGCGTTTGGTAAAGGTATATGCGGCATTGCAGAAGCGGCAGGAAAGCTCGAGTTCCTCGGGCTTGCCCTCCGCGACCTGCTCGGCAAACATTTCTTCGAGGTCGCGCCGCCCGACCGAAAGAAGCGCGCGCTTCATGCGGTCGCGCGAGCAGTTGCAGCGATAGTCGACGTCGAGCGTGTCAAAGAGGTCGTATTCGATGCCGCGAAGCGCGATGTCGGCGATGTCGGAAAGGCTCTTGCCCTCGTCAAACAGGTGCGACAGCCCCGTGAGCGACGCGGCGTTTTCCTCGAGCTTTGCAATCACGCTCTCGTCGGCAAACGGCAGAAGCTGCACCAGCACGCCGCCCGCCGCGTCCCGCCACGTCCTCTGCAATCTCGCCGCTGCGCAGCTCGACCGTGCCGATGTGCGGCTCAGCCTGTCCGCATTCGCGGATAACGGTCAGTCTGCCGCGCCCGACCGCACCGCCCACATCGAGCTTGCCGTCGGCGCGCACCGGCAGATGCGCCATGGGGTTTTCGATATAGCACTTTGCGTTGCCGTAGTAGTCGCCGACCGCAATCAATTTGCCGATACAGCCGTCGCCCGCAACGGTCAGGCTGACCGTGTCCTGCTTCTCGCCGCACATCGAGCCGAGAATCGACGCCGCCGTCAAAAGTCTCCCCGCGGCGGCGGTCGCCGTGGGCGCGGTCGAATGAATTTTCCGCATTTCTTCGACCATTGCGGTCGAGTTGATGACATGAATCCGCGCACTGCCGTCGTGCGTCATCGCGCGCAGCATCTGCGCCTTCTGTTTATTCGTCGTATTTTCCATTGGAATTCCTCAACAATAATGTAATATTGAAACTTGACTTTGCCTTCCCCCTTGGGGGAAGGTGGTGCGTCAGCACCGGATGAGGGGTAGCCGTTCGCAAAGCGGCGTTGCCGCAGTCTCGACCGAAGAAAAGCAGACGGACGCGGCGCGTCCTACCCCTCATCAGTCAACTTCGTTGACAGCTTCCCCCCGAGGGGAAGCCTGTTTTCATACTCGCTTTGCAACAAAATAGATGCGCTCGGTATTGCTCGCGGGCGCGCTGCCGTCGAGGTCGCCGTGCTCGGCGACGACTTCAAAACCGCGCTGTTTCAGCATTCGCCGAATCTCGGCTGCCGTAAAGCAGGTCTCGCGCTCGTAGTCGTCGCGCCGCGTATACCTGCCGTCGGCGTCCTCTGTGAACACGCTTGTGAAAAACTCGCACAGGCGGCTTTGCGGGTCATAGAGATTCTGCCACGCGCAGAGGACGCCCTCGTCTTCGAGCACATAGGCGTTTGTCCCGTAGATCTCCTTGAATTTATACGGCGTGTTGACGTCGAACAAAAAGAGCCCGCCCGGCTCGAGGTAATTGTGCACGAGCGAGAGCATCGTCAGAAAATCGGCTTTTCCGTCAACGTGATTGACCGAATCGAGGCAGGAAACAACCGCCTGCACCGTGCCGTACAGTTCAAACGAGAGCATATCCTGACAGAGGAACAAAATCGCGTCCGCGCGCCCCGCAGCCTCCGCCTTGCCTCTGGCGATGTCAAGCATCTCGGGCGAGCGGTCGACGCCGGTCATGTCGTAGCCGCGCCGGTCGAGCGCAAGCGTCATCGTCCCCGTGCCGCAGCAAAGGTCAAGCACGAGCTTTGCCGCAATGTCCGAATGCGCCTTGATTTGCGCGTCGATGTAGTCCGCCCACTTCTCGTAGTCGAGGTCGGCGTTCAGCCTGTCGTAGACGGCAGACAGCGCACTGTAATCATCGGTCACGGTATCCCTCCTCCGCAGCATTTTCGCTTTATATTTTAAAGCATTTTCTCCTGTTTGTAAATGATTTTTTCACCGAAGCGTATCTTCCTTTACAAAATGTCAAAAAATAAACAAAATATTCGTGAAATCGGTTGAATTTCCAAAGCGGTTGTGCTATATTGTTATGTGGATAATCAGGAAATTTATATAAAAGGAGTGTCTGTTATGTACAACAAGAAAACCATTGAGGACGTCGAAGTCAAGGGCAAGAGAGTCCTTGTCCGCTGCGATTTCAACGTCCCGCTCAAGGACGGCAAAATCACCAGTGACAAGCGTATCGTTGCGGCGCTGCCGACCATTGAGTATCTGCTGAACCACGGCGCAAAGGTTATTCTCTGCTCCCACATGGGTAAGCCGCACGCCATCTTCACCGAGGGTTTCGGTCTCGACAAGAAAGAAAAGAAGAAGATTGAGGAACTGCCCGAGGCAGAGCAGGCAGCCGCAAAGGCAGAGCTGCTGGAAAAAGCAAAGAAGAACGACCCCGTCAAGTTCACGCTGAAGCCGGTTGCCGACCGCTTGAATGAGCTGCTCGGCGGCAAGGTCGCTTTCGCCGCCGACATCGTCGGCGAGGACGCCAAGGCAAAGGCAGCCGCTCTCAAGGAGGGTGAGGCGCTTCTGCTCGAGAATGTCCGCTTTGACGCGCGCGAGACCAAGAACGACCCCGCGTTCTCCAAGGAGCTGGCTTCGCTTGCCGATGTTTACGTCAACGACGCGTTCGGCACTGCGCACCGCGCACACGCTTCGACCGCGGGCGTTGCCGCTTACCTCCCCGCTGTCTGCGGCTACCTGATTCAGAAGGAAATCGGCATTATGGGCAAGGCACTTTCCAACCCCGAGCGTCCGTTCGTCGCGATTCTCGGCGGCGCGAAGGTCTCCGATAAGCTCAATGTCATCAACAACCTGCTCACCAAGGTCGACACGCTCATCATCGGCGGCGGCATGGCGTACACCTTCCTCGCAGCCAAGGGCTACGGCGTCGGCACTTCTCTGCTCGACAGCGAGAAGATTGACTACTGCAAGGACATGATGAAGAAGGCGGAAGAAAAGGGCGTCAAGCTCCTGCTCCCCGTCGACACCACGATTGCGAAGGACTTCCCCGACCCGATTGACGCCGCAATCGAGACCGAGATTGTTCCCTCAAACGAAATTCCCGCAGACCGCATGGGTCTCGACATCGGCACAAAGACGATGGAGCTCTATGCCGACGCGGTCAAGAGCGCAAAGACGGTCGTCTGGAACGGCCCGATGGGCGTATTTGAGAACCCGATTCTCGCAAAGGGCACGATTGCGGTTGCCAAGGCACTTGCCGAGAGCAGCGCGACGACCATCGTCGGCGGCGGCGACAGCGCGGCTGCCTGCGAGCAGCTCGGCTTTGCCGATAAGATCACCCACATTTCGACCGGCGGCGGCGCATCGCTCGAATTCCTCGAAGGACTCGAGCTGCCCGGCATCGCTTGCCTCGAAGACAAATAAGCAAAACAGAGGAGTACAGGGCTGCCGAACCTTGCCTCCCTCTTTGAGGGAGGTGGCACGCGGAGCGTGACGGAAGGAGTAACCATACGCAATGAAACTCCTTCAGTCGCTAACGCGACAGCTCCCTCTCGGAGGGAGCCTTGATAGATTCGATAGATTCGTTTAAAAAGTAGCTTCTGTAGTAAGCAAAATTTCGGCAATCTTTCATCTCCCCCGTCTTTCGGTCTGCGCCGAAGGCGACAGCCCACAATTATGAAAATGAGAAGAAAAGTTATTGCGGGCAACTGGAAAATGAACCAGACCCCGAACGCGGCGCGTGAATTTGTCAAGGCGCTTGCCCCCATGGTCGCGGATAAAACGAACTGTGACGTCGTCCTCTGCGTTCCCTTTGTCGACATTTGGGTCGCTGCCGAGGCGGCACGCGGCACGAATATCAAAATCGGCGCGCAGAACGTCCACTTCAAGGAGAGCGGTGCATACACCGGCGAAATCAGCGCGGATATGCTGACCGAAGTCGGCGCGGAATACGTCATCATCGGACACAGCGAGCGCAGACAGTATTTCGGCGAGACCGACGAGACAGTCAATCTGCGCACCAAGACCGCGCTTGCCAAGGGACTCAAGGTTATCCTCTGCGTCGGCGAGCTGCTCGAAGCAAGACAGGCGGGCATCACCGACGAGGTGGTCGCCATGCAGATCAAGCTCGACCTTGCGGGCATCGAAAAGAAGGACCTCGCCAATATCATCATCGCCTATGAGCCGGTTTGGGCAATCGGCACGGGTCTGACGGCAACGCCCGAGCAGGCGGACGAGGTCTGCGGACTCATTCGCGAGACCATCGGCAAGCTCTACGGCACGGATGCAGCCGAAGCGATGATCATTCAGTACGGCGGCTCGATGAACGACAAGAACGCCGCAGAACTGCTGAGCAAGCCGAATGTAGACGGCGGACTCATCGGCGGCGCTTCGCTCAAGACCGACGCGTTTACCGCTATCGTCACCGCCGCACAGTAAAGCGCGGCATTCACGCCCCTCGAATCGTTTGACAGTATCGAATTTTTTGACACTACAGGAGAACGGCCATGACTGAATATGTAAAGTTTCCGGTCGAGTTGCTTGACGACTTCTGCATGAAGGCGTTCGGCAAGCTCGGCTTCAAGAAGAGCGAATGCCGGATTATCACCGATGTTTTGATGATGTCCGACAAATTCGGTATCGAGTCGCACGGTATGCAGCGTCTCGTCCGCTATCACAAGGGCATCGAAAAGGGACTCATCGACGTCCACGCCGTCCCCGAAGTTGTGCATGAGACCCCGACAACCGCGGTCATCGACGCGCACGACGCAATGGGACAGCTCGCCGGTCACAAGGCGATGAAGCTTGCGATCCGTAAGGCGAAGCGCAGCGGCGTCGGTATCGTTTCGGTGCGCAATTCCAACCACTTCGGCATCGCGGGCTACTACGCAAAGATGGCTTGCGACGCGGGGCTGCTCGGCATGGCGTTCACCAACTCCGAGGCGATTATGGTCCCGACCTTCGGCAAGCTGGCGATGATCGGCTCCAACCCGATTGCCGTCGCGATGCCCGCCGAGCCGTATGACTTCTTCTTTGACGCCTCGACGACGGTCGTCACGCGCGGCAAGCTCGAGATGTACAACAAGATGGGCAAGCCCCTGCCCGAGGGCTGGGCGCTCAACAAGGACGGCAAGGCGTCGACCGACGCGCCCGATGTCTTAAAGAACATCGTCGCGAAGAACGGCGGCGGCATCATGCCGCTCGGCGGCAATACCGAGACGCTCGGCAGCCACAAGGGCTACGGCTACGGTATGCTCTGCGAAATCTTCTGCTCGATTCTCTCGATGGGCACGACCTCGAACTACGCGATGCACGGCGGAAGAAGCGGCATCTGCCACGGCTTCATCGCCATCAATCCCGCTTCGTTCGGCGATCCCGAAGCCATCAAGGAGCATCTGTCGACCTATCTTCGCGAACTGCGCGAATCGCCCAAGGCGGAGGGTGCGGCACGCATCTACACGCACGGCGAAAAGGAAGTCGAAGCAACCGCGCGCATCATGAAAGAGGGCGTTCCGGTCAACGTCAACACCCTGCGCGAGATGATTGAATTTGCCAAGTTTGTCGGCATCGACCCGAAGAAATACTTCGGCGAGCACGCCGCGGCAGACGACAGCAAGATGTTCTCGGGCAACTATTAAGCAAACGACTCCCCCGTGCGGCGTTTGACCCGTGCGGGGGAGTTTTCGTCAAATCTCAATACATAAGGAAAAGTGAAATGGAAAACCAAAACGCATTTGAACGGCTCGGCATCGAGCCGAAAAGCGGCAAGCTGACCCCCGACCAGATTGCCAAGGTCAAGGGACTCGGCTGCCTCAGGGACAAACGCTACGCGGATATTTTCAATGTCCGCGTCATCACCCGAAACGGCAAAATCACGAGTGACGAGCAGCGCACCGTCGCCGAGGCGGCAGACCGCTTCGGCTCGCATGAGGTCACGCTGACGACCCGACTGACGCTTGAAATTCAGGGCGTCCCCTACGATAAAATCCCCGAGCTTATCCTGTTTTTGAAAGAGCGCGGACTGGAGACCGGCGGCACGGGCGCAAAGGTGCGTCCGATCGTCTCCTGCAAGGGTACGACCTGCCAGTTCGGTCTGATTGACACCTTCGCCCTGAGCGAAAAGATTCACGAGCGGTTTTACGTCGGCTGTCACGACGTCGCCCTGCCGCACAAATTCAAGATTGCGGTCGGCGGCTGCCCGAACAACTGCGTCAAGCCCGACTTAAACGACCTCGGCATCATCGGTCAGCGCGTTTTCACGCCCGACCTTGACAAATGCCGCGGCTGTAAGAAATGCGCCGTGGAAGCAGCCTGCCCGATGAAGGCGGCGTCGCTCGTCGACGGAAAGATTCATATTGACCCGTCAAAATGCAACAACTGCGGCAGATGCACGGGCAAATGCCCGTTCGGCGCGTTTGAGCGCGCAAGCGAGGGCTACAAGGTCTGCATCGGCGGTCGCTGGGGCAAAAAGACCGCCATGGGCAGACCGCTGTCGAAGCTTTTCACCGCCGAAGATGAAGTTCTCGCGGTGATTGACAAAGCGATTGCGCTGTTCCGCGACGAGGGCGTCAAGGGCGAACGCTTTGCGGACACGGTTGCGCGACTGGGATTTGAGAATGTGGAAAAGAAGCTCCTCGGCGAGTAAATCGGCGCGTATTGTCTGCTGCCTGCTTGTCCCGATGCTCCTGCTCGGAACGCTCGGCTGTGCGGGACGCGCCGAGCAGCCGTCAGGCGCGGCAAATCTCGCGTTCACCGACGACCTCGGCAGAACGGTTTCGCTCTCCGAAACGCCGAAGCGGGTCGCCGCCCTGCTCGGCAGCTTTGCCGAGGTCTGGACGCTTGCGGGCGGCAGCCTGTGCGCCGCCGCAGCAGATGCGTGGGAGGATTACGACCTGCCGCTTGAAAATGCCGTCAGTCTCGGCGGCGCACATTCGCCGAGCGTCGAAACACTGCTTGCCGCCGCGCCGGATTTTGTGCTTGCCAGTGCCTCGACCGCAGCCGACGTCGAACTGATGGGGACGCTTGAAGCGGCGGGCATTCCGACCGCCTACTTTGACGTCGACGACTTTGCGGATTATCTGCGTATGCTGAAGATCTGCACCGACCTCACGGGGCGCAAGGACTTGTACGAGCAAAACGGCGTCGCAGTAGGCAAGCGGATTGCGGAAATCAAAGCCGAATTTGCCGCGGCGAACTTACCCGAGGAAAAGAAAACCGTCCTTTTGCTGCGCGTGTCGTCGGGGCTTGTCAAAGCCAAGGGCAGCAACGGGACCGTGCTCGGCGAAATGCTCCGCGACCTCGGCTGTGTCAACATCGCGGACAGCGACGAGACCCTGCTCGAAACGCTGAGTGTCGAAAGCGTGATTCGCAGCGAGCCCTACCGCATTTTCGTTGTGCCGATGGGCAGTGACACCGACGCGGCAGCCGAAAACCTCAAGCGCATGATCGGTGAAAACCCGGCGTGGGGAACGCTTGCGGCAGTCGCCGAAAACCGACTGCACCTCATGGACAGAAATCTCTTCAACCGCAAGCCGAACGCAAATTGGGGGACGGCGTATGAAACACTCACCGAAATCCTGCTCAAATAACCGCAAACGAATCCGAGCGCTCTATCTGCTCGGATTTGTTTCGTTGCTTGCGGCGGCACTTCTCGGCGTCGCGCTCGGCGGCACGCCGCTGCCGTTCTCCGCGCTTTGGAAAGTGATGCGCGAGGGACTTACCGCCTCCGCCGACGGGCGCATTCTGCTCTATGTCCGTCTGCCGCGAACGGCGGCGGCACTGCTCTGCGGCGGTGCGCTCGCCGTTTCGGGCGCGGTCATTCAGGGCGTGCTTGCCAACCGTCTGGCGTCGCCAAGCATCATCGGCGTCAATGCGGGCGCGGGGCTTGCCGTCACGCTCTGCACCGCGCTCGGGATTTACGGCGGCTGGCGCATGGCGCTCGCCGCATTTCTCGGCGCGTTTGCTGCAGTGACGGTCGTCAGTCTCGGCGCACGGAAATGGGGCGCGTCGCGCGGCACGGTCATTCTGCTCGGCGTGGCGATGAACAGCCTGCTCGGCGCGATTTCGGACGCAATGATCACCTTTTTCCCCGAGGTCGGCACGATGAGCCGCGACTTCAAGGTCGGGCAGTTTATGGCGGTGACCGGGCAAAAGCTGCTCCCCGCCGCGGTTTTGATTCTTCTTGCGCTCGCGATACTCCTGACCCTGACAAACGAGCTGGACGTGCTGACGCTCGGCGAGGACAGCGCACGCGGACTCGGCATGAACACATCGCGAATGCGCACGCTGTTTTTGCTGCTTGCCGCCCTGCTCGCGGGCTGCGCCGTCAGCCTTGCGGGACTGTTGTCCTTTGTGGGGCTTGTCGTCCCGCACGCCGTTCGTCGCGTCGCAGGCAGCAAGTCGTCGCATCTGCTCGGGCTGTGCGCACTGTTCGGCGCCGCGTTCATCTGCCTTTGCGACACGGCGGCGCGGACGCTGTTTGCGCCCTACGAGCTGCCGGTCGGCATTCTCATGGCGTTTCTCGGCGCGCCCTTCTTCGTCTTTATCTTAATCCGCGGCAAAGGAGGGCATTCGCGTGATTGAACTGCAAGACCTCTGCGCCGGCTACGGCAAAAGGCAGATTCTGCACGGCATTTCGCTGTCGATTCATTCGGGCGAGCTGCTCTCGGTCATCGGTCCGAACGGCTCGGGCAAAAGCACGCTTCTAAAGGCGATTGTCGGTATTCTCCCGCCCGAAGCGGGCACGGTACTGCTCGACTCTGCGCGTGCGAACGCGCTTTCCCGCACCGAGGTGGCAAGAAAAATCGCCTACCTCGCGCAGGGCAAAAGCACGCCCGACATGACGGCGGAGCAGATGGTTCTGCACGGCAGATTCCCGCATCTGCACTACCCGCGCCGCTACAGTGCGCGCGACCGCGAAATCGCCGCCGCCGCGATGGAGCAGACCGGCATTTCGGCGTTTGCCGACCGACCGATGGCGTCGCTGTCGGGCGGTATGCGGCAAAACGCCTATATCGCCATGGCACTGGCGCAGGACGCCGACTATATTCTGCTCGACGAGCCGACGACCTATCTCGACATTGCGCATCAGCTTGAACTGATGAAAATGCTGCGAAGGCTCGCCGACGGCGGCAAGGGCGTTGCCGCCGTACTGCACGACCTCCCGCTCGCCTTTACCTTTTCGGACAGAGTCGCCGTCCTTGCAGACGGCGGCATCGCCGCCTGCGATACGCCTGCGGCGCTCTGCGAAAGCGGCGTCGTCAAGAAAATCTTCGGCGTCGAGCTTGTCGGCGACGGCGACGCGGGCTACCGCTACCGCTACCCGCTCGACTGATTTTCATTTCAAAATACAAAGGAGAAAAAACAATGCTTGCAATCGGCGATAAAGCACCGCAGTTTACCTTAAGTGACAAGGACGGAAACCCCGTTTCGCTGTCGGATTTTCTCGGCAAGCGCGTCGTCCTCTATTTTTACCCGAAGGACAACACACCCGGCTGTACGCGGCAGGCGTGCGCCTTTGCGCAGAACTATCGGGCGTTTCGGGATAAGGGCGTCGAGGTCATCGGCGTCAGCCGGGACAGTGCCGCGTCGCACACAAAGTTTGCGGAAAAGTACGACCTGCCCTTTATCCTGCTGTCCGACCCCGAGTTGACCGCAATTCAAGCCTACGGCGTCTGGCAGGAAAAGAAGCTGTACGGCAAAGTCAGCATGGGCGTGGTGCGCACCACGTTCCTCATCGACGCAGAGGGCAAAATCGAGAAAGTCATGCCCAAAGTCAAGCCCGACACCAACGCCGCAGAGATTCTCGCTGCGCTGAATGTATAGTTGAAAAGTGCGGAATGTCGGGGCTTTGCCCCGAACCCCACACAAGGGGCTTTTTTGTAAAAAAGCCCCTTGTGAATCCGCAAAAAACTTTTAGGAAAAGGGGTAAGAACACGCCGCCGCTTCCAAATGCAAGAAAAACCGCCCGAACGGGCGGTTTTCAGGTTATGCGAAAACAGCCTCCCTCCTCGAGGGAGGTGGCACGACGAAGTCGTGACGGAAGGAGTTTGGCTTTGAACGCACTCCTTCAGTCGGCTCCGCCGACAGCTCCCTCGGCGAGGGAGCCTTTGTAAAATCGAGCTGCGGCACAAACCTTCAGCTACCTTAAAGATATATTCAAAGCAACGTAAAAAACCGCCCGAACGGGCGGTTTTTACCTATTTTCACTTTTATTTTTCATAAAATGCGCTTGTCTTACCGCGCTGCCAGAACACGCCCTCGGTTTTCGAGAGCAGCGGCTCGTAGCGGTTACCCGCCACCAGCAAATGCTCGAGAAATTCGACATTGACGCTGCGAAGGACATTTGCAATCTCCGCCGTCGTCGCGATGTCGTCCGCGGAGGGCGTCGCACTGCCGTTCGGGTGATTGTGCGCCAACACGACCATCGAGACATTCGGGCGCAGACAATATTCAACAAGCTTGCGCGTTTCAAGCCGCACGCGGTTGACCGAGCCTTCGCCGACCTTGACCACGTCGAGCAGCCGATAGCTGTTGTCGAGCAGAACGAGATAAACCGTCTCGACCGTCACGCCGGTGTAATAGCGCACGAGCAGCTCCCCGATTTTGTTGAGGCTGTCGTACCGCTCGGTTGGCAGCGTCTCGCGCAGAGACGCGCGGTAAATTTCGGGAACGAGTTTTAACAGCGCGGCGGTATGCTCGCTGACGCCGTCAACCTGACACAACTCGTCCACCGAGGCGGAAAACACGCCCGACAGCGAGCCGAAGCGCTTGATGAGCGCGTGCGCAATCGGGTTGGTGTCGCGCTGCGGAATGGCATAAAACAAGAGCAGCTCGAGCATATTATGCTTCTCAAAGCCCGCAAGCCCCTCGCGCAGGAATCTGTCCTTCAGCCGTTTACGATGTCCGCCGTGCGGGTGTCCCGCATTTGAATTTGCCATATCAGAGGAGTTTTTCAAAGGTCGCGGGGGTATAGACCTTGCAGTCAAACGCGCGGCTGCCGGGCGTGACTGTGGTTACACAGCCCTTGCCTATCTCCAGCGCGGGAACTTCGCCGTCGAGCAGCAGAAGTCCAACGCAGGGCTTGCCGTTCGGTCCCTCTGCAGGAAAATCGGGGCGCACCCACATATAGTCGCTGTCGCCGCCCTCTCCCTTGACCGTCAAGTAGCCGCCGACGCGATGGAAGTAGACGCGGTGCGCGTCCTCGCCGAGCGTCAGCACCTTAACCGCGTAATAGGTATCGGGCGTCTCGACGTAAAAATCGCATTTGCCACTGTCGTTTTTGCCGATGCCGAAGAGACTTGCCGCGCGGAATGCGTACCCCTTCTCCTTGCAGAGTTTTTTGATGCCGCCGAGCGAGATTGCCATAGCCGAACACCCCCATCAAAAGTCGTTTTCAAAATTCGTGCAGTCTGCGACTTGCAATACACACCGCAATTTGGTATACTGAGTACGTCAAAACCGCACATAAAGCAAAAACCTCGCCGAGGCGAGGTTTTCGGTTGGAGCTGGTAGCCGGACTTGAACCGGCGACCTGTTGATTACGAATCAACTGCTCTACCAACTGAGCCATACCAGCACGCTCATTATTATACTACAGGCTTTCCGCCTTTGTCAAGGGGTAATTTATGAATTTATGCGATATACGAACGGTGCGTGAACTGCTTGCGGCATTCGGCACGGGAACGAAAAAGGGCTTCGGGCAGAATTTTCTCATCAACGCCGCCGTGCCCGAGCGCATCGCCGAAGAATGCTGCGACGCGCGCGACAGCGTGATTGTCGAGGTCGGTCCGGGCATCGGCTGTCTGACGGCGGAGCTTGCGAAACGCTACAAGCGCGTCATCGCCTTTGAAATCGACAAGACGCTGATGCCTGTTCTGAAGTATACGCTCGGCAGCTTTTCCAATGTCGAGGTCATCAATGAGGACATCTTGAAGGTCGACCTTCCCGCCGTCCTCGCCGAAAAAGCGGCGGGCGAGCGCGTTTCGGTCTGCGCCAATCTTCCTTATTATATTACCACGCCGATTCTGATGCGCCTTGTCGAATGCGGCGCGGCGTTTGAGAGCATCACGGTGATGGTGCAGGCGGAGGTTGCCGCGCGGCTGACCGCCGCGCCCGGCAGCGCGGACTACGGCGCGATTACCGCCTCGCTCTGCTACTACGGCGTGCCGAAAAAACTCTTCACGGTGACGGCGGGCAACTTCATGCCCGCGCCCAAGGTCGATTCCGCCGTCGTGCGCATCGACCTCTACCGCGACAAGCCGGTAAAGCCGAAAAGCCCCGACCTCTTCTTCAAGGTGATTCGCGCGGCGTTCGGACAGCGGCGCAAGACGCTGACCAACGCGCTCGGCACGGCGTTTCCGACCCTTAATAAGGAGCAGCTTTCGGACGCGCTCACCTCGCTCGGCTTTGACCCCCGCATTCGCGGCGAGCGGCTCTCGACCGCCGAATTTGCGGCGCTCGCCGACGCGCTGCTGCCGCTTCTTCCCGATTCTACAAAATAATGCTCGAAACCGCTTGAAAGGACACCGTCATGGCAAAACTCTACTTTAAGTTCGGCGCGATGGGCAGCTCCAAGACCGCGCAGGCGCTGATGACCAAGTTCAACTATGAAGAAAAGGACAAGACCGTCTGGCTGATCAAGCCCGCGATAGACACGCGCGACGACCGCATCGAAAACGGGCGGCGCATCGCCGAGGCGCGCTCGCGCATCGGGCTGTTCGCCCCCGCCGACGCCGTCGCCGAGGGCGACGACCTGCTCGCGCTTTTCCGCGCACGCAGCGAAAGCGCGCCGACCGACGTCATCATCTGCGACGAATGCCAGTTCCTCACCGGAAAACAGGTCGAGCAGCTCAAATACATCGTCGACCGCTTTGACGTGCCGGTGCTCTGCTTCGGGCTTCGCGCCGACTTTCAGACCAAGATGTTCCCGGGCAGCAAGCGGCTGTTCGAGATTGCCGACAGCATTTCGGAAATCAAGTCGATTTGCCGCTGCGGCAGAAAGGCGACGGTCAACGCGCGCTTCGACGAAAACGGGAAGATTATCACCGAGGGCGCGCAGGTCTGCCTCGGCGGCAACGACAAATACGTCGGTATGTGCTACAAATGCTACTACGACCGCATTCACGGCGAAGAAATGTGACCGTCGCGTGAATTTTTGCAAACCTCGCTTGACAAATTTTGCACGATATGGTATACTGCTGTCTGTTCCGTGAGGGAGTAGTCGGCGCGAAGGCGCTTCGATGCCAACAACCGACCGTTTTGGTCTGGCGCGAATGAAATGACAAGACTCATGGATAGGCAGTTGTCTATCCATGAGTCTTTTTATTATAAAAAATACAAGGCAAGTTCACATACGAAAGGGAGTTTTCAATGAAGTTCTACACGGACAGCGTGGAGGACACGCTGCGGGAAACCGCCGCCACGACGGACGGTCTATCCTCCGCCGAAGCCGAAAAACGGCTGGCGGCAAACGGCAAAAACCGTCTGAAGGAGCAGAAGAAGGACTCGATAATCAAGCGCTTCTTCAAGCAGATGGCAGACCCGATGATTATTATTCTGCTCGTCGCCGCGGCAATCAGCGCCATAACCTCGATTTACGAGGGCGAGGGTGCGGCGGACGTTGTCATCATCCTCTTTGTCGTCATCGTCAACGCGGTGCTCGGCGTCTACCAGGAGAGCAAGGCGGAAAAAGCCATCGAAGCCCTGCAGGAAATGAGCGCGGCGACCTCCAAGGTGCTGCGGGACGGCAAGGTCATGCAGGTCAAGAGCGAGGACCTCGTCGTCGGCGACATCGTTCTGCTCGAAGCGGGCGACGCCGTTCCCGCGGACGGTCGTCTCATCGAAAACGCCAGTCTGAAAATCGAAGAGGCGGCGCTGACCGGCGAGAGCGTCCCCGTCAATAAATTCATCGACATCATCAATCTGCGTGACGGCAAGGAAGTGCCGCTCGGCGACCGCAAGAACATGGTTTACATGGGCAGCACGGTCGTCTACGGCAGAGGCAAGTACGTTGTCACCGCCACCGGTATGGACACCGAGATGGGCAAGATTGCGGACGCGCTTGCCAACGCCGCAGAAGGGCAGACCCCGCTGCAGATCAAACTCGCGCAGCTCTCGAAGATTCTCACTTGGCTGGTACTCGGTATATGCGTCGTCATTTTCGGCGTACAGCTCATTCGCTACGGCTTCGGCTTTGAGACGGTCATGCACTCGTTCATGGTCGCGGTCTCGCTCGCGGTTGCGGCGATTCCCGAGGGACTGGCTGCGGTCGTCACCGTCGTCCTCTCGATCGGCGTAACGAATATGTCGAAGCGCAACGCGATTATCCGCCGCCTCACCGCGGTAGAAACGCTCGGCTGCGCGCAGATTATCTGCTCGGATAAGACCGGCACGCTGACCCAGAATAAGATGACCGTCGTCGACCACTTCGGCGAAAACGAGGAGCTGCTTGCCGCCGCGATGGCGCTCTGCTCCGACGCCGAGCTGGACAAAGACGGCAACGTCACCGGCGAGCCGACCGAAGCGGCGCTCGTCGCCTACGCCGACAAGCTCGGGCTGAAAAAGTACGAACTGAAAGAAAAGTTCCCGCGCATCGGCGAAGCGCCGTTTGACAGCGTCCGCAAGATGATGTCGACCGTCCACAGCGCAAGCGGAAAGACCGTGCAGTACACCAAGGGCGCACCCGACGAGGTTCTGCGCCGCTGCACGAGCTACTTAAAGGACGGCAAGGAAGCACCGCTGACCGACGAGGTGCGTGCCGAAATCCTGAAGGCAAACAAGGATATGGCAGACCGCGCGCTGCGCGTGCTCGCGGCGGCACTCCGCTCCTACGACGCACCTCCCGCCTCCTTTGAGCCCGAAGCGCTCGAAGAAAACCTCTGCTTTGTCGGTCTGACCGGCATGATTGACCCCGTCCGCCCCGAAGTCAAGGCGGCAATCGAGGAGTGCCACAACGCGGGCATTCGCGCAATCATGATTACGGGCGACCACATCGACACCGCCGTCGCGATTGCGAAGGAGCTCGGCATTCTGACCGAGGGCAGACGCGCGATTACCGGCACGCAGCTCTCCGAGATGAGTGACGAGGAATTTGAACAGCAGTTCCGCGACATCGCGGTCTACGCGCGCGTACAGCCCGAGCATAAGACCCGCATCGTCAACGCATGGCGCGGCGCGGGCTACGTCACCGCCATGACCGGCGACGGCGTCAACGACGCGCCCTCGATTAAATCCGCCGACATCGGCGTCGGCATGGGCATCACAGGCACCGACGTCACCAAGAACGTCGCCGACATGGTGCTCGCCGACGACAACTTTGCGACGATTGTCGGCGCGGTCGAAGAGGGCAGACGCATCTACGACAATATCCGCAAGGCAATCCAGTTCCTGCTCGGCTCAAACATGAGCGAGGTCATCAGCATCTTTGCCGCAACCCTGCTCGGCTTCACGATTCTCGAGCCGGTTCACCTGCTTTGGATTAACCTCGTCACCGACTGCTTCCCCGCCCTCGCGCTCGGCATGGAAAGAGCCGAGCCCGGCATCATGAAGCGCAGCCCGCGCTCCGCCAAGGCGGGCATCTTCGCCGGCGGCATGGCAGCAGACATCGCCTACCAGGGGCTGATGATTTCGGCGCTGACCCTGCTTTCCTACTGCATCGGTCACTTTATGGAATCCGGCGTTTGGGAAATCACGCAGAGCGCCGACGGCATGACGATGGCGTTCCTTACCATGAGCATGGCGGAAATCTTCCACAGCTTCAATATGCGCTCGCAGCGCGGCTCGCTCTTCTCGCTGGGCGGCATGAACAAGGTGCTGAACATCGCGGCAATCGGCAGCCTCATCGCAACGACGCTGGTCTGCGAGGTTCCCTTCCTTGCCAATGCGTTCGGCTTTACCACGGTTGAACTTTCCGAGTATGCCGTCGCCATCGGACTCGCGTTCCTCATGATTCCGCTCGTCGAGCTGGTCAAATTCGTGCAGAGAAAGTGCGGTAAGAACAAATAAATAAATAAATAAATAAAAAACGTCGGGGGAAACTTTCGTGTACGAAAGTTTCCCCCGAACCCCTTTCAAAGGACTTTGAAAAAAGGAAATCGGCTCGTTCCGAGTTAAGCGGAAGTGCCGAAAGGCGGTCGGGAAACCGACCGCCTTTTTGTTGGGATAGCCCCTCAAAATCCGCAAAAACTTGATTATGTCCCGACGGCGCAAATCACTTTGCCGATGTCGCCGTCGATGCAGACCGACCGTTTTGCAAGTTCGGCGGGGCAAAAGCATTCGTGCAGGTTCACGCAGGCATACACCGCTTTTGCGTTCGCCGCCGTCATCCGCCAAAACGGATATTTGATAATCCCGGGCGTGTTCATGCCGACGCCGAGTTCGAGAAACAAGATGTGCGCCTCTCCGTGGTGGCGAAGAAACGACGCATAACGGTTCGCCGCGGCATACCAACCCTCGTCCTGCACAAAGGTGTCGTCACAACGCAGATTCATCGTCATCGGCGCGCCGCATATCGGGCATTTCGGAATCAGTTCGGACGGAATCCGCATATCCGTTTGCCGTATGTACATCTGCCGCACGGCTTCTTCATTGTCGTAGGTTTTATTATGGCAAGACTTGGAGCATTGCCACAGACCGTAATCGCCTTGCGTGTAAAACAAGTGCTGTTTATCAAATCCCGCCCGCTGAAACTGATGGTCAACATTTGTCGTCAGCACAAAATAGTCCTTGTTTTGCACAAGCGCCAGCAAGTCGGCGTAGGGTTTGCCGACCGGACAATCATATCGGTTTACAAGAATATGCCTTGACCACCACGCCCAGTATTCTTCAAGTGTGGCATAGGGGTAAAAACCGCCCGCATACATATCGGTTATGCCGTACTTTCGGTTAAAATCCGCAAAATACGTTTCAAACCGCTTCCCGCCGTAGGTCAGCCCCGCCGACGCGGAAAGTCCCGCGCCCGCGCCGATCACGACAGCATCGGCGCTTCGGATTTCTTCGCGCAGCCGTTTGATCCTATCCGAGAAGCCTTCGGTAGATTTCGTAGTCAAAATCTTTGAAAACATTGAATATCACCTCGAGTTTGCTGTTCGTCTGTGCCTGATAGTCCCGCACGGTTTTGATTGCGATTTCGGCGGCTCTCTCATTCGGAAAATGAAATTCGCCCGTAGAAATGCAGCAAAACGCGATGCTCCGTATATCCTCCCGTTCGGCGAGTTCCAAGCACGAACGGTAGCAGGAAGCGAGCAAGTCACAGTCCTGCTGTGTCAGTTTTCCGCTGACAATCGGTCCGACTGTGTGGAGAACATATTTGCAGGGCAGATTGTAGGCTTTTGTCAGCTTTGCCCTGCCTACCGGCTCTGCGTACCCCTGCTTTTCCATAATCTCTGCACATTCCAAGCGAAGCTGTATGCCCGCGTAGGTATGAATCGCGTTGTCAATGCAGCCGTGGCAAGGGCAAAAGCAGCCGAGCAGCCCCGCATTTGCTGCATTGACAATCGCATCGCAGCGAAGCGTTGTAATATCCCCCTGCCACAAATAAATATCCTTTGCAATCGGAGAAAGCGCCGACAAATCGGTGATACCCTTTGACGCGATTTCTTCCCGCAGATACTCGTCCTGCACCTTTAGGAAATCCGCACAGGCAGCCTGCGGCGGGCGAAGATTCAGCAAAGCGCGCAGAAGCCGTTTTTGCTCTGTTTCCTCGCTCGGTATCTGGATTCCCTTGTACCGCGGCTGCTCCGCCGATAACCGTTGAATCAATTGGATTCTTCTTTCCGCCTGTGTCATCGGATTTCCTCTTTACTCGGAAACAACGCTGATACGCTGTTGAATATGGTTCCCGCTTACGGCTTCGTCAACCATGGCGATTGCATAGTCCGCATAGCTGATGACACTTTCACCCTTGGCGTTCAGCGTCAGCTCCTCGCCGCCGAGTATATACTTGCCCGTGCGCGCACCGTCCGCGCGGAAATCACCGGCAGGACTGATGAAGGTCCACTTGACGTCCTTTCTTGTTCTCAGCTCTTCAAGCGCTTTTCCCTGTGCGGCTGCAAGCGGCTTAAACATCTCGGGAAAGCCGGGACCGTCCATAACCTGAACGGTATGCTCGGGGTTTACATACAAACTGCCTGCGCCGCCGACCACAAGCAGACGGGTATTCGTGCCGGAAAGAATATCGCACAGATGCTTCAAAGAAGTGCTGTGCTGCGAGAGGGTTTCTGCCGTCCATGCGCCGAAGGCGTCAACCACGACATCAAAGCCCGCCAAATCGGCGGCAGTCAAATCGAACAAGTCCTTGTTCAGCACATTCCGTGCCGCAGTCCGATTCTCTCCACGCACGACGGCGGTCACATCGAGTCCTCTGTCTGCGGCTTCCTTGACAATGAGCTTGCCTGCTTTTCCGTTTGCACAAACAACTGCAATTTTCATTTTCTGTTCCTCCTTGGTTTTGGTTCGGTCATTTCCGAAAGTTCTTGAATGTTCCTTTTTGTCTGCGAGCATCGGAGCGGCCGTTCCCCTAAGCTCGTCTTCATTATAGACCGCATCGTTTCTTTTGTAAAGTAAGCACTAATTTGTGCTGTAGTTACCGAATCGAAACAATTGTGTATTCATGCGGCATTTCGGCATAAGAATTTTTTCAAAGCAGGCTGAATTTTGCTTTCGGGCATTGACAAATTCGGGTGCGGGGCGTACAATTTAGTTGTCAAATCCTTTCGGAAATGCTTGAGGAGACATTTTATGTGCGAACAAAAAACAATCAAGGAACTCCCCGCCTGCCCCGTGGAAACAACGCTGACCTTAATCGGCGACAAGTGGAAGGTTTTGATTCTGCGAGACTTGATGTCGGGGACAAAGCGGTTCGGCGAACTGAAAAAGTCTGTCGGCAGCGTGTCGCAAAAGGTTTTGACCGCGCAGCTTCGCGACATGGAAGCGAGCGGGCTGGTCAGCCGAAAAGTCTATGCAGAAGTGCCGCCGCGGGTAGAGTATTCCCTGACCGCGCTCGGGCAGAGCCTGAAGCCGATTCTCGATGCGATGTGGAGTTGGGGCGAGGATTACAAAGCGTCCAATCTTGCAAAATCCAAATAAAGTGCAAAAGGCGGTCGGAAAATCCGATCGCCTTTTTTGTTGGAATGCAAATTGCGGGGCGTTGCCCCGCCCCTTCGAAACCCGCAAAAAACTTTACAATGATTTATATACCGTCCGCCCGACGAAGCCCGACGCCGCCACGAGCGCGGAAAACAGCGTTTCCGCCATTCCGCAGAAATAGGTGCAGCTGTTGCCGATGAAGAAAATCCAATAAGTTTTTTCTTTCGTCAGCATAGCGTCCTCCTTACAGTACAATCCGCTCGATTTTCTCGGCGCGTAGCCCGTTTGCCGTAATGCGTGCGCCGCGCAGGACAATTTTGCCTGTTGCGGGAACAAAGCGCTGCGGCAATCCGGTCGTAAAGCGGCGCAAAATCACGGCACGGTCTGTGCCGAGGACGCCGCCCTCGGGACCGCACATACCGAGGTCAGTCATGTATGCCGTGCCGCCCGCAAGCAGCTTTTCGTCGGCGGTCTGGACGTGCGTATGCGTACCGGCGACCGCCGTCACCCTGCCGTCAAGGTAATAGCCGAGTGCTTCCTTTTCGGCGGTCGCCTCGCCGTGCAGGTCAACCAGTGCAAGGTCGTATTCGCCCTTGCGGCGGGAGAGAATGCGGTCAGCCGTCTCAAACGGGTTGCCGGCGTGTTCCATGCCCATCATGCCGACGAGATTCATCACGAGTACGCGCACGCCGCCGCAGTCGAACACCGTGTCGCCGCAGCCCGGCGCGGCGGCGGGCAAATTCGCGGGACGCAGCACAAAGCGGCTGTCGTCCAGCAAGGTATAAATCGAACGGTTGTGCAGCGTGTGGTTGCCGCCGGTCAGCACATCGACGCCCGCGTCGAGCAGCCGTCCCGCGTCCTCGGCGGACAGCCCCATGATGCCGGTGGCGTTTTCGCCGTTGGCAACAACCATGTCGCAGGCAAGCTCGCGCCGCAGTCCCCACAGCTTTTTGCAGAGCAAATCGACGGCATCGCCGCCGACAATGTCACCGAGCATTAAAATCTTCATCGTTCGCTCCTCCGATGCAAAGACAGGCTGCACAAGTGTGAGCGCACCGTGCAGCCTGCTGCTTTTTATGTTTATGCCACTATTAAGGCAAGGGCTCGGAAAAAAAGATGCAGAATCGTTGAAAGGCGCTTCGTCGCCGTACTTTGTACGGCAGAAGCGGCTTTCGGCGAGAGAAAAAGCAAAATTGCTTTTTCGGTCTGCGCTTTTTTTACAGCCCATGCGCTTATTTCGCAAAGTCGACCGTGCGGCTCTCGCGAATGAGATGCACCTTGATCTGCCCGGGATAATCCATCTCGCTCTCGATTTTCGACGCAATCTCGTGCGCCAAAACCGTCATCTGATCGTCCGAGACCTGCTCGGGCTTGACCATGACGCGAATCTCGCGTCCCGCCTGAATCGCAAAGGTCTTTTCGACCCCCGAGAATCCGTTGGCAAGTTCTTCGAGCTTCTGCAGACGCTTGATGTAGTTCTCCAGATCCTCACGCCGTGCGCCGGGACGTGCCGCCGAAATGGCGTCCGCCGCCTGTACGATAAACGCGGTCAGCGTCTCGGGCTCCACGTCGCCGTGGTGCGCCTCGATGGCGTTGATGACTTCGTGCGATTCCTTGTGCTTCTTCGCAACCTCTACGCCGAGCTGAATGTGCGAGCCCTCCGCCTCCTGCGTGAGTGCCTTGCCGATGTCATGCAAGAGACCCGCGCGCTTGGCGACCGTCACATCGGCGCCGAGTTCGCTTGCGAGAATGCCGGAGAGCAGCGAAACCTCGATGGAATGGCGCAGAACATTCTGCCCGTAGCTCGTGCGGTAACGCAGTCTGCCGAGCAGCTTGATAACGTCGGGGTGCAGACCGTGTACGCCGGTCTCAAAGGTTGCCTTTTCACCCGCCTGCTTGATGGTGGCGTCAACCTCGCGGCGTGCCTTTTCAACCATCTCTTCGATGCGCGCGGGGTGAATGCGCCCGTCGGCAATCAGCTTTTCAAGCGCGATGCGCGCGATTTCGCGGCGCACCGAGTCGAAGCCGGAGATCGTAATGACCTCGGGCGTGTCGTCGATGATGAGATCGACGCCGGTCAGCGTCTCGATGGCGCGAATGTTTCTGCCCTCACGTCCGATGATACGACCCTTCATGTCCTCGTTCGGGAGCTGAACGGTCGAAATCGTGATTTCACTGACATGGTCGGCAGCGCAGCGCTGGATAGCGGTCGAGAGAATATCCTTTGCCTTCTCCTCGGCTTCGTCCTTGAACTGCTCTTCAAAGTGTGCGATTTTAATCGCTTTTTCGTGCGTCAGTGCCGTCTCCATGCGGGAAAGCAGCTCGTCCCTTGCCTGCTCGCGCGTAAAGCCCGAAATGCGTTCGAGCATTGCGACGTGCGAGTCAAGGGTCTGCTGAATCTCCCCGCGGAGATCTTCCGTCTCTTTGATTTTCTGGTTCAGAAGTTCGTTCTTGTTTTCAATGGCTTCGGTCTTTGCGTCAAGCGATTCTTCCTTCTGCTGAATTCTGCGTTCCTGTCTGGAGACTTCCTTGCGGCGCTCCTTGAGTTCGTTCTCGGTATCCGTGCGAATTTTGAGAACTTCCTCTTTCGCCTCGAGCACGGCTTCCTTCTTCTTGCTCTCGGCGGTCTTAATCGCATCTTCAACAATTCTTGCCGCTTGCTCTTCCGCGCTGCCGATTTCCTTTTCGGCGACGCGCTGGCGATGAATCGAACCGATCACCGCGCCAAGCAGCAATCCCACAACCAAGGCGACGGCACCGACTGCAATGTAAACTACCATTGCAGCGTACCTCCTCGTTCTTTTCGGGAAATTATGCAAACCCCGTTTTGCCAAGGCAAAGCGGGGAATACCTGCACGTTGTTTATTATACAATATTTTTAGGTACGGTGTCAAGACGCTCGCCGAATTCTTTTCCGAAATCGGTTGCAAAAGCGGCAAAAAAACGCTATAATGGGAGAGTAAAAACGAAAGTGAGGTGTGCCGTATGAATCCGTCCCCCGTGCGCCGCGTGGCGGCAATGCACGACCTTTCCTGCTTCGGGCGGTGCGCGCTCACCGTCGTGATTCCCGCCCTCTCCGCGCTCGGCGTGCAGGTTTTGCCGCTGCCGACCGCCCTGCTCTCGACGCATACCGGCGGCTTTGAGGGCTACAGCTTTGAGGATCTGACCCCCTCGCTGTGCAAAATCGCCGACCATTGGGAAAGCCTCGGCATTCGTCCCGACGCAGTCTATACCGGCTTTCTTTCGGGTGCGCCGCAGTGCGATTTTATCGAGGATTTTCTTCGTCGCTTTGCGTCGGACGATACGCTGACGCTGATTGACCCCGTGCTGGGTGACGACGGCGTGCTTTATTCCGCCTGCACGCCCGCGCTTGTCGAGCGAATGCGCACGCTCTGCACGCACGCCGACATCATCGTGCCGAATCTGACCGAAGCCTGCCTGCTCTGCGATACTCCCTACCCCGACACCGCGAAAATGTCCCCCGCCGCGCTCAGCGCGTATATTTCGGACTTGCTCGACCGCCTGACCGCGCTCGGTCCGCGCCGCGTGGTCATCACCGGCATCGTCACCGACCGCGAAAGCGGCGTTTCCACCGCGGGACTCGACCGCACCGAGACCTCGCTCGACCGCTCGCCCTTTTTCGTCAATCTGCGCAGAGTCGGCGGCTCTTATCCCGGCACGGGCGACCTGTTTGCCTGCGTCCTGCTCGGCAAGCTGCTGACCGGCACGCAGTTTCCCGCCGCAGTTGCCGCCGCCAGCGCCTTTGTCCGCGACGTCATCGACTATTCGGCGAAATTCGACACCCCGCACCGCGACGGCGTCCTGCTCGAGCCCTGCCTGCGACGGCTCGCCGAGATGTGAAGTCATAAACTACAGAAAAAACCGCCCGAAGGCGGTTTTTTCCTTGTTCTAAGCAACGAGACGGCGGGAGCAAGCCCCCGTTTTCCCGAAAGTTTTTGCGGATTCTAAAGGCGCTTTTTACAAAAAGCACCTTAAGCGGGGCGCGGGGCGGCGCCCCGCAACGTTTTTCTCTCAACTTCTCATCGTCCGCAGTGCGTTGGCGACGGCAAGCAGACAGACGCCGACGTCGCTGAAAACGGCGACCCACAGGTTGGTGATGCCGAACGCCGAAAGGAGAACGACCGCGACCTTGACGATAATCGAAAAAATGATATTCTCGCGCACGATACGCATGGTCTTGCGCGCAATGCGCAAAACGGCGGGCAGCTTGGTCAGCGAATCGCCCATAATCACCACGTCTGCGGCTTCGAGCGCGGCGGCACTGCCGATGCCGCCCATCGCAACACCGACGTCGGCAAGCGCGAGGACGGGCGCGTCGTTGATGCCGTCGCCCACATAAACCATCTTTTTGCCCTCGTCACGCGCGGCGGAAAATGCCTCGACCTTGTCGGCGGGCAGCAGCTCGGACTTGCAGGTCTTCACGCCGACTTCCTTTGCGACCTGCTCGGCAATCGCGCGCTTGTCGCCGGTCAGCATCATCGTATCGGTCACGCCGAGCGCGGCGAGAGAGCGAATTGCCTCGGCGCTGTCGGGCTTGATCTCGTCGGCAAAGAGCGCACAGCCGAGATACTTGCCGTCCGCGGCGGCGTAGACCGCCGTACCGAGCGCGTCGGTCTCGGTAAACGCAATACCGCTTTCCCGCATCAGCGCGGCGTTGCCGCACAGGCAGGCGACGGTCCTGCCGCCGATTTCCGCCGAAGCGCGAACGCCCTTACCCGGAATGGCGACCGCATCGGTGACGTCGATGCCGTCGGCAAGCGCACCGAACGTGCGCACGGCGGCGAGCGCAATCGGGTGCGTGCTGTACTTTTCGCAAATCGCCACAACGCGGCAGAGCGCTTCCTCATTCGGCGCGTCCTTGGCGCCGACATAGGCGAAGCTGCCGCGCGTCAGCGTGCCGGTCTTGTCAAAGGCGGCGGCGTTCACGGCGGTCAGGGCCTCAAGATAGTTGCCGCCCTTGACGAGCACGCCGTTTTTCGACGCCGCGCCGAGTCCGCCGAACAGACCGAGCGGCACCGAAATGACCAGTGCGCAAGGGCAGGACGCCGCCAGTGCGCAGAGCGCGCGGTAAATCCATGTCCCGAAGTCGCCGAGACCGAAGAGCGGCGGCAGAACCGCAATCAGCGCCGCAAACACGCAGACAATCGGCGTGTACACCTTGGAAAAGCGTCGGATAAAGGTCTCGGTGCGGCTCTTGCGCTCCTTGGCGTCCTCCAGCATCGCGAGAATCTTCGCGACCGTGCCGTTTGCATAATCGGCGGTCACGCGCAGCTTGAAGGTCGCGTCGACGCTCATGCTGCCCGACAGCACCTCGTCGCCGACCGTCCGGGAGACCGGCAGGCTCTCGCCGGTCAACGCCGACAAGTCCATATCGCCCGTCCCCTCGGTCAAAATGCCGTCGAGCGAAACCTTTTCGCCCGGGGCAACAACGACAATGTCGCCGATTTGCACGTTTTCGGGACTTACGGCAACAAGCTTGCCGTTCTGCTCGACCGTCACGGTCTCGGGGTGCAGTTCAAGCATCTTGCGAATGCTGCCGCGGCTCTTTGCCACCGCTCTGCCCTGCAAATACTCGCCGAATTCAAAGAGAATCACCACGGCGCAGCTCTCGGCAAATTCGCCGATGGCGAACGCGCCGAGCGAGGCAATGCTCATCAAGAATTCCTCGCCGAACCAGTCGCCCCTGCGAATGCCCTTCCATGCGCCGAGCAAAACGCGGTAACCCGCTGCGAGATAGGAGGCGGCAAACAGGAGTGCCGAAACCAAAGTCGGCAGGGGCAAAAATCCCGCGCCGAGACCCGCCGCAAACAGCACCGCCGCAATCCCGAGGCGAATCAAAAGCGACTTTCCGTCGCCGTCGTCGTCCGCGTCGTCATGGTCGTGACAGCACCCGCAGCCGCAGCCGTCGTCGTCCTCATCGTGCCGATGTCCGTGCTTGTGTTCGCCGTCCCGCGAGCAGCAGCAGCAATCATCATGTTCATGCTTATGTTCATGCCCGTGCTCATGTTCATGTTCATGCTCGTGCGCACAGCACGGCTCTTTTTCTTTTTCGGTATCGTTGCTCATCTTCATTCCTCCACGTGTTCAAGCCCTGCACTCAGAATCGTTTTGACATGGTCGTCCGCCAGCGAGTAAAGCATCTGCTTGCCGTCGCGGCGGCAGCGGACAAGGTGGCTCTGCTTCAAGATGCGGAGCTGATGCGAAATCGCGGTCTGACTCATTTCGAGCGCGGCGGCAATGTCGCCGACGCAGCACTCCTGCTCAATCAGGCAGTACAGCACGCGAATGCGCGTGGAGTCGGCAAATATCTTAAACAGGTCGGCTAAATCGTAGATCAGTTCTTCGTCTTCCATGCTTTGACCCTCTCTATTTGAATATATGAATATTTGTTCATACGTTATGATACAATACCGCCCTGCGTTTGTCAATAGGGTAAGCAAAAATAATTTGCGAAATGCAAAAAAAAAGCCGCCGAACGGCGGCTTTTTCGTGTAGATAAAATTCGGGCAGATTTGCCTTCCCCCTTGGGGGAAGGTGGTGCGAAGCACCGGATGAGGGGTAGCCATTCGCAGAATGGCGTCGCGGCGGTTATCTTGGAACTTCTTTGACGGGCACTTGCGTGCCCTACCCCTCGTTCCCCGCCTATGGCGGTACCTTTTCCCCCAAGGGGGAAGGCTTTTTAGACTGTCAAAGTTTTTTTCGGAATCTCAAGGGGCTTGGGGCGACACCCCAAACTATCTTATATCTCCACCTCCGCGTGGCGGAGAACATGGCAGTTGATGTTGACCGCGACGGGCAGCCCCGCAATGTGCGTCGGATAGGCGGCGACGGCGACCGAAAGCGCCGTGGTGTCGCCCGAAAAGCCCTGCGGACCGATGCCGGTGCGGTTGATTTCGTCGAGCAGACGCGCTTCCAGCGCGGCGTAGCGCGGGTCGGGATTGTGCGTCCCGACAGGGCGCGTGAAGCACTCCTTGGCGAGCGACGCGCATTTCTCAAAGTCGCCGCCGATGCCGACGCCGACCGAAATCGGCGGGCAGGGGTCTGCGCCCGCGCGCTCGACCGTGTCGACGACAAAGCGCACGATGTCGTCCTCGGTCGCGGCGGGGGTGAACATCTTCAGCGCGCTCTTGTTCTCACTGCCAAAGCCCTTGGGCAGCGCGACGATGCGGACGCGGTCGCCCGAAACCGCGCGAATATGCAGGACGGCAGGCGTGTTGTCGTTTGTATTGCGGCGGTCGTAGAGCGGGTCGGAGACCACCGACAGGCGCAGCGCACCGTCGACATAGGCACGGCGCACGCCGCGGTCGACCGCCTCGGCAACATTGCCGAGGATATGCGCGTCCTCGCCGACATAGAGAAAGACCACCGCCATGCCGGTGTCCTGGCAAATCGGCACGTCAATCTCCTTTGCCGCCTCGACGTTGTCGACAAGGCGATGCAGCACGCTTTTGGCAAGCGGGCAGCGCTCCTTTTCTGCCGCGCAGGCGATGCAGTCGGTCACGTCGCTCGTCAGGGTATAATTTGCCTTGACAAACAGTTCCGCCACTGCGTCCTCAATGCGCTTCGCCTCAATCAGGCGAAGCGTTTTTCCGTCAACCGTAATTCTGTCCATGTTTACTCTTCCAAATCGTTGAAATAAATGATCTCGCCCGGCATACAGTAGCCGAGTTTGCGCCGCGCGACCCGTTTGACATATTCGTCGTCAAACGGCGCGGCAAGTTCTTCCTTGAGGCGCGCCTGCTCTTCTTTTGCCGCGGCGAGCTGCGCCGCCAGTTCCTCGTTGCGCGCGTGCATCTCGTTGGTACGCATCCAGATGATACCGACGAAAATCAGCCCGAGAACCAATGCGACGGCAAGCGCCGCGCGCGCCGAAGCAGGCGTGCGCACTCTTTCGTTTTTTTGTTTCATTTTATTTTCGGCAAAGCCCGCCTGTCGGCAAAAGGCTTCCTTTCCTGCGAGCGGCGGCGCGTTAGCCCTCCGTGCCGTTGCGGCAGACATCGCCGCAGCGTTCCATGCGCCGTTTGGCGCGCCGCTTTCGCTTCTTTTCGAGTTTTGCTTCTTTCTTCTTATTATACCAAGCCGAAACGCGGCTGACAATAGGCTTTGCGATTTTTCCCGCGAAAGCGCGCAAATGTCTGCCGAGAAAACGCAACGGCAGCCAAAGCAGACGGGCAAGACAGCGCAGCCCGCGCTTGACCCACGCGGCGACCGTCTCGCAGACCGCGATAAACAGCCGCCCGACCGTGTTGTAGTAGACGAGAAAGCCGCAGAACGCGCCGAGCAGCGCAAAGCCGCGCACCTCCCCGTTGTTGGTGACAAAGAAAAAAACGCACATCAGCACCGCCGCGACCGCGAAAAACAAAAGGTCGCCGAGCGCGACGATAAAGCTGCGCACCCACCCGCGCCTGCCGCGCGGCGGACGCACGTCGACGCAGAGCAGCACGCGCGTAAAGCGGATTACATCGTACAAAATGCCGTACAGGACGCCGAGGACAAGCGAGGCGGCGAAGCTCGCCGCCTGTCCGACCATCGAAACTTCCATTATTTCACGCGGCGGGAAAACAGTCCCTTTTTCTCGCCGGGCGCTGCGGAATAGTAAAGACCGTCCACCCGTCCCTCAAGCGTGAAGTCGCCGCTCTCGGCGGACATTTGGATAATTTTCAGTCCCTTGCCCTCAATCTCGACCTTGCCGAGCGCGGTCATAACCGCGACGAAGTCGTCGTCAAAGGACAGCACCTCGGAAACGCCGTCCATCTTCAGAAATTTGCGGTTTTTCAGCATGATGCTGCTGTCGCCTGCTTCGGTCATACGCCAAGGCTCCCTTCCCGAATATTCATAAAAATATATGAGAAAAGCCGACGCTCTATGCAAAACCGAAAGAGCGCAGGAAGAGCACAGGGCGGCGGGAAGAGCGCGGGGCTCTGCCCCGCCCCCGCTCAAGGGGCTTTTTTGTAAAAAAGCCCCTTGAGAATCCGCAAAAAACTTCAAGAATGGGACAGACCGTCGGGGTCGAGGGACGGACCGTCGAGGACGCCGGTCCCTACGGATTTGTGTGCGGGGCGGCGGGAGCAAGCCCCCGCCCTACGGTTGGTGCGCAGCCGCGCTTTGTCCCCAGACAGCACTTTGCTCCCGGGGGCGGCGGATTTGGATGCAGAATCGTCGAAGAACGACGCCGCCGTATACGATACGGCAAGTCGCTCCTCGGCGATAGAAAAACGGCACGGAAACCGTGCCGTTTTCGGTCTGCGCCAAAGGCGTCGTCCCTTATAATTCGAAGTAGAAGGTGCTGCCTACACCCACCTCACTCGTCACCCCGAAGGGCGCACCGTGTGCGGTCAGGATATTCTTCACAATCGACAGCCCCAGCCCCGTGCCGGTGACCGCCCGTTTGTGCACCTTGTCCACCTTATAATAGCGGTCGAAGATATAGGGCAGGTTCTCCTTGTCAATGCCCTCGCCGTGGTCGATGACCTCAACCCGCAGTCTGCCGTCCGCCGCGTCACAGAGGCGGATCATGACGGTCTTGTCGTCGCCCGCGTAGTTGATGGCGTTGTTGACGAGGTTGTAGATGACCTGCAAAATGCGCTTCTTGTCGCAGTCCGCATAGCGTGCGCCGACGCTCTCATAGACGAAGGTGTAGCCCTTGCCCGCCATCAGCTTGCGATAACGGTCAACCACCTCGACGAGCAGCGCGTCCATGTCAACGTGCTCGATTTCAACCTTCTGCGTGCCGCTTTGGTACTTCGACAGTTCGACGAGATCGTTTACAAGCGAGGTCAGCCGCGCCGTCTCGTCCAAAACGACCTGCATATTCTCGGGCGTGTTCTCGCCCTCGATGTCGCGCATCATCTCGCAGTAGCCGGTAATCATGGTCAGCGGCGTGCGCAAATCATGCGAAATATTTGCAATCAGCTCTTTCTGCATCTTGTCGGTGCGCTGCAGTTCCTCCGCCGTGCGATTGAGCGTGTCGGACAGCTCGACAATCTCGCGATAGCCGCCGCCGTCAAACTGCACGTCGTATTCGCCCGCGGTGAGCTGCTTTGCCGCGCGGTTGACGTCGGCAATCGGACGCGACAGCCACTTGGCAAGCGAATTGGCAACAAAACCTGCAATCAGCAGCAGCATGACGGTCACCAGCATCAGCTGCAGCATGAGCGCCCCCTTAATCATATTGACCGGAGAAATCGCGCTGTCAAACAGCAGAATCAGCGTGCCGCGCGAGGTTTCCTTGACCGAAGCGTAAAGCAGGCGGTCGCGCACGCTGTAATTCTTGCCGATGAATCCGCCGTCCGTACCGTTTTGGAATCCGCTCAGCGCGGCGCGATGGAAATAGTCCCCGCCCTTGGACAGCGCGCGCTGATAGAGCTTGTTCAGCATATCGTCGCTGACATTGTGAATCATGCAGCCGCCGATGTCCGCCGTGGTCACCAGCCTGCCGTCCGCGCCGAAGACGCTGATACAAAGTTCGTTGTTCAGCCCGATGCCCGCGACATTGCCTATAAAGTTTTCGTCCTCGTTGTCGTAGAGCGCGGCAATCTCGTTCGCCGCCGAAACCATGCGGCTCTTGGTCACCTCATAGTAAAAGCGGTCGAGGAACAGAATCTGAAAACCCCAGAGCAGCACAATCGCCGCCACCGTAAAGGCGGCAAAACTGGCAAAGAGTTTTGCCCGCATCTGCATGACGCGGTGCGGGTGTTTTTCGGTCTTATGCTTCATCGCTGTAGCGGTAGCCTACGCCGCGCAGGGTCACAATGTACGAACTGTAGCGTCCGAGGCTCTTGCGCAGCAGCTTGACGTGCGTGTCCAGCGTGCGGTCGCCGCCGAAAAAGTCGTAGCCCCAAACCTTGCTGATGAGCGTTTCACGCGAGAGCGCAATATCCCGATTGCGAATCATGTAAAAGAGAAGATCATATTCTTTCGGCGAAAGTTTGACCTCCTCGCCGTCGACATAGACGCGGCGCGCCGTGAAGTTAACCTCCAGCCCCTCGCTCTTGTAAATCTCGGCGGCGGGCTGCTCCTCGGTCTGCGGCTTCTGCGCGCGCTTCAGAATCGCCTCCACGCGCAGCATCAGTTCCTTCGGCGAAAAGGGCTTGACGACATAGTCGTCGATGCCGAGTTCAAAACCGTTGATTTTGTCGTATTCCTCGCCGCGTGCCGACAGCATCAGAATCGGCACGTCGGACTTTTTGCGAATCTCGCGGCAGGCGGAAAAGCCGTCGAGATTCGGCATCATGATGTCCATAATCACGATGTCGTACTTGTTGTCGCGGCACTTTTCGATTGCCTGCATACCGTCCTCGGCATAGTCCACCTCGTGCCCCTCGAATTTTGCGTATTTGCCGATGAGTTCGCGGATTTTTTCTTCGTCGTCTACTACAAGTATTTTGTACATCGTTTCCCTCAATCCCGAAAATGCCCCGTAAAGCGGGGCATTTTCGTTTTATTTGTTACTGTATCTCGGTCGAAAGTTCAATCTTGGTCTCGGCGGGTTTGTCCTCAATCAGAGTGACGTCGATCTCGGCATATTTGCCGGAGCGAATGACCGTAATCGTGACCTTGTCGCCGACCTTATAGCTTTGGAGCGCGCTCTTCAGCGTCGCGGAGTTTGAAACCTCATAGTCGCCGAAGCGGACGATGCGGTCGCCGTTCTGCAAACCGGTTTCGCCGCCGTCATAGACGTAGATGCCGTAGGAGTTGACTCTGTAGCGCATCAAATCCATGTAGTCGTCGATTTCGATATACGAAATGCCGATGGCGGGACGACCCGAAACATAGCCGTTGGTCATCAGTTCGGTTGCGATGGTATACGCCGTGTTAATCGGAATCGCAAAGCCGAGTCCCTCGATGTCGCTGCCCGCCGCCTTCGCATTGACGATAGCGATAAGCTCGCCGCGCATATTGAAGAGACCGCCGCCGCTGTTGCCGGGGTTGATTGCCGCGTTGGTCTGCAGGAGCGTCATCGACTGACCGGATACGATAATCTCACGGTCAAGCGCACTGATGATGCCGTTGGTCACGCTGCCGCCCAGCGAGCCGAGCGGGTTGCCGACGGCAAGCACCTCGTCGCCGACAGCCAATTTTGTGCTGTCGCCGAGCGTGGCGCAGGGCAAATCCGTTTCCTCAATCTTGATGACCGCGATGTCCTCCTGCGAGTCGGCGCCGATGAGCTTCGCCTCATATTCGTCGCCACTGGTCAGTCTGACCGTGATTCTGGTCGCGCCCTCAATGACGTGGTTGTTGGTGATGATATAGCCGTCCGCCGTGATCAGAACGCCGCTGCCCGCGCCGCTCTGCACATACTGCGAGAAATACGAGCCGTTGACCGTCTGTTCGGTGGTAATCTCAACGACCGAGGGCTTGACCTTTGCCGCAACCTGCGCATAGGTCATGCCGCCGTCGGACGAAAGCGCCGTATTGGCGGTCTGCGCACCCGGCATCGTGACGACCGGCGTCGAAACCGTCGTCTGCGCGGGCGCTTCGGTCGCCGTCTCGCCGCCGCCCGCCAGCATTGCGCCGAGCGCGCCGCTGCCTGCGGACAAACCGACGATCAGAAGACCGATTGCAAGGTTTTTAACGACTTTTTTGCTCTTTTTCTTGTCTTTTTCCACGGGTTTCGGCTCGCCCTCAAAGTGAAGAACAACAGGCTCGCTCGTGTTGCGCTCCGCCTCCTGCGAATAGCTGTTTTCGGAATTGTTGAATTGATATTCAGCCATGATAAGACCTCCGTTTTCCGTTTTGTGCTATCAGTATACCCCGCCATTGTGACGATTTTATGACCGCGTTTGGAAATTATACTGAAAATTTTATGCAGTTCAAGCAAGCATTTGATTCTGCACGCGCGATCGGGCTATTCTCTTTTATTTTTGAGCATATCAAGGTAGTTTTGCAGGATAATTTCGGCGGAAAGCGTGTCGACCACGCTTTTGCGCTTTGCGCCGCGCGTATCGGTCAGGTTGAGAATTTGATGCGCCGCCATCGTCGTCACCCGCTCGTCGAAAAAGACGATTTCCGCGTCGGTCAGCGGGCGCAAAAGTTCCGCAAACGCGCGGATTTTCTCGGCGCTCGCCCCCTCGCTGCCGTCCATATTCTTCGGCATACCGATGACAATAACGCCCGCGCCGCGCGCCGCCGCCGTCTCGGCGACCTTTTGCGCCGTCGCGCGCATACCGCCCTCGCTTACCGTGCCGATGCCGCCGGCGAGAAAGCGCTTTTCGTCCGACAGCGCAAGCCCCGTGCGCCGGTCTCCGTAATCCACGCCCAGCACGCGCGAAGCATTTTTGTTTTCAAGCATAAATATAACCTTTCTTTTGAAATATATCAATCGGAGAAGCAAAATGTTCATTCAAGAAGCAAGCGAGACAAGGCGCACCGGAGCCGCCCTCCCGAAGGCGTAGTTCTCTACGTCGAGCCGCTTTCGAGGAGCAACAAAGTATTGCGGAAAATTATTCGATGAACATCGCATCTCCGAAACTGAAAAACCGGTACCCCTCGCGCACCGCCAGCTTGTACGCCTCGAGCATCTTTTCGCGGTCATAGAACGCGCTGACCAGCATCAAGAGGGTGCTTTCGGGCAGATGAAAATTCGTAATCAGCGCGTCGGTCATCTTGAAGCGATAGCCCGGATAGATGAAAATGCCTGTATCGTCCGCCATGGGGTGCAGAATCCCGTTTTCGTCCGACGCGCTCTCCAGCACGCGGCAGGAGGTCGTGCCGACGGCAATCACGCGCCCGCCCGCCGCGCGGCGGCGATTGATTTCGTCCGCGCTTTCGGGGCTGACCGAAAAATACTCGCTGTGCATGACATGGTCGCCGACCTTCGACTCCTTGACCGGGCGGAAGGTCCCGAGCCCGACGTGCAGCATGACCGGCACGACGGCGACGCCCTTTTCGCGAATGCGGTCGAGCAGCTCGGTTGTGAAATGCAGCCCCGCCGTCGGCGCAGCCGCACTGCCCTCCTCCTTGGCGTAGACCGTCTGATAGCGGCTGCCGTCCTCGAGTTTTTCGGTAATATAGGGCGGCAGCGGCATACTGCCGATTTTGTCAAGCAGCGTGTAAATTTCGGCGCCGCCCGCCGAAAAGGTCACGATGCGGTTGCCCTCCTCGACGATGTCAGTGATTTCGCCCGTGAGCAGTCCGTCGCCGAAGATAAACTTCCTGCCGAGCTTCGCCTTTTTGCCCGGACGCACCAGCGTCTCCCACGCGCGGTCGCCGCGGCGGCGCAAAAGGAGAAATTCGACCGTGCGGTCGGCTTTTTCCGCGTCGGTTCCGTAAAGCCGCGCGGGAATGACCTTGGAATCGTTAATCACCAAAACGTCCTCGGGACGGAGATAGTCAATGATGTCGTAAAAATGCTTATGCGCGATTTCCCCGCTTTTGCGGTCAATCACCATCAGCCGCGAGGTGTCGCGCGGCTCTGCGGGGTGCTGCGCGATTTGGCTCTGCGGCAGCTCATAAAAAAAGTCTTCCTTGCAGAGGTCGGTTTTGATTCGTTCGTTCTTTACCATATTGCTCGCTTTCGCAAAATTTCCAAACTTTCATAAGATACTACTGGTATTATAATACGGTTTCCGTAGAATTTCAAGTAGAGGCTGCTATGAAAGAACATACAACGAATTTTCCGCTCTTTACGGGCGCGGCGACGGCGCTGGCAACGCCGTTTTCGGGCGGAGAGCCCGACCTCGCCGCGTTTGAAAGCCAGGTCCGCTGGCAAATCGACATGGGCATCGACGCGCTCTGCGTCGCGGGGACGACCGGCGAGGCGGCAACGCTTTCGCGGAGCGAACGCCGCAAGCTGCTCGCCGCCGCAAAGCCGCTGACCGAGGGCAAAATTCCGCTGATTGCCGGCTGCGGCAGTGCCGACACGAAAACGGCGTGTACGCTCTGCGAAGACGCCAAAAATCTCGGTGCGGACGCCCTGCTCGTCATTACCCCCTATTGCAACAAGGGCACAAAACAAGGCATTTTGGAGCATTATCGGCGCGTCGCAGAGGCGGCGGACGGCATACCGATCATCGTCTACAATGTCCCGTCGCGCACCGGCGTCGATTTGACGCTCGAACAGTACAAAGCCCTTGCCGCAATTCCGAATATCCGCGCGGTCAAGGAGGCGTCGCCGAATATGACAAAAGTCACGCGGCTCTGCGCCGAAACGCCGCTTGCCGTCTACAGCGGCAACGACGACATGACTTTGCCGGTCGTGTCGCTCGGCGGAAGCGGTGTCATCTCGGTGCTGTCCAACCTCGCGCCCGCCGCGGTCTCGGCAATGGCGCACGCGGCAGCGGACGGCGATTTTCAAACGGCGCGGCGATTAGCGCACAAATACGCGCGTCTTGTCTCGCTGCTCTTTGCCGAGACCAATCCCGCGCCGCTGAAATACGCGATGGAGCTGCTCGGGCTCTGCGCGGGCGAGCTTCGCCTGCCGCTCGCCGAGGTCGACGGCGCGCTCAAGGAAAAAATCCGCGCCGAAATGACCGCCCTCTCCATGCTGTAGGCATTTCGGGAAAAGGCGTCGACCTTTTCGGCGTCTTTTCCCGCTTTTTGTTCATTCTTGCCGTTGACACGGACGGCGTTTGCGGATATAATGTAGGTTGTACTATTATTTCGTTCTTTCGTCGGAAAGGAATTCTTAAACCATGGAAAAACTTGCGATTCTCGACTGCGGCGGTCAGTACACAAAGGTCATCGACCGCAAGGTGCGCGAGCTCGGCGTTTATTCGGACATTTTCCCGATGGGCGTCGGCGCGGACAAGCTGATCGGCTATGACGCGATGATTCTCAGCGGCGGTCCGTCCAGCGTCTGGGCAAGCGGTGCGCCTACCTACGACCCGAACATTTTCTCGCTCGGTATCCCGACGCTCGGCATCTGCTACGGTATGCAGCTCATCAACGAGCATTTCGGCGGCATTGTGCGCCCCGAGGTCAAAACCGAGTACGGTCCGACCGAAATCGACATCGTCGCGCCCTGCCCGCTCACCGACGGGCTGGATAAAAAGCAGACCGTCCTGATGAGCCACGGCGACGCCGTGCAGAAGCACGCCGACGGCTTTGTCACCTTCGCGGTTACGGGCGATGTGGTCGCCGGTATCTACAACGCCGAAAAGAAGATTATCGGCGTGCAGTTCCACCCCGAAGTCGACCTTTCCGAGCACGGCGTCGAAATGCTCGAAAACTTCCTGCGCAAGTTCTGCAATCTGAAAGAGACCTACGCGCTCGAGGACCGCATCGAGACCTCGGTCAAAATGATTCGCGAAAAGGTCGGGAATAACAAGGTCATCGTGCTGGTTTCGGGCGGCGTCGACAGCGCCGTCACCGCCGCGCTGCTCGTGCGCGCGCTCCCGCCGGAAAACGTCTATGCGATCCACATCGACCACGGCATGATGCGCAAGAACGAGAGCGACCTCATCTGCGAAAACCTGAAGAAGCTCGGACTTGTCCACATGAAGCGCGTCAACGCCGAAAACGAGTTCTTCAACGGCGCGGTCGACGACGGCGACGGCAAGATTATCGGGCCGCTGTCCAAGACGGTCGACCCCGAAAAGAAGCGCAAGATCATCGGCTCGATGTTCATTAAGGTCACCGCCAAGGCGGCGGAGGAGATCGGCATCGACTTTGAAAACACCTTCCTTGCGCAGGGAACGCTCCGCCCCGACTTAATCGAGAGCGGCAACCCCGACGTCAGCGGCTACGCAAACAAGATCAAGACGCATCACAACGACGTCGATATTATCCGCAAATTCCGCGAGCGCGGCAAGATTATCGAGACCAACTGGGACTGGCACAAGGACGAGGTGCGCCAGGTCGCCCGTATGCTCGGGCTCGATGAGGAGATTGCCTCGCGCCAGCCCTTCCCCGGTCCCGGGCTCGGCGTCCGCATTATCTGCAATGATTCGACCGTTGCCTTTACGACCGAGCAGCGCGAACAGCTCGCCGCATTCCTCGGCAGCTATGCCGGCGGCAAATACACCGGCAGAATCGCGCCGATTCGCAGCGTCGGCGTGCAGGGCGACAACCGCTCGTATAAGAGCCTTGTGATTCTCGGCGGCGGTCTGCCCGCAAACTTTGAGGAGGCGTTTGACGTCGCGCGCGCGATTCCGAACAACCTGCCCTTCATCAACCGCGTTGCCTACCGCGTCGACAGCACCGACCCGATTTCGGTCTTCTCCTGCTCTCCGATGCACATTTGCCATGAGACGGCGGAAATTCTCCGCGAGGCGGACGCCATCGTGACGGGCACCGTGATGAACAAGAAAATCGCACAGTGCTTCGCCGTTCTAATTCCGGTCTCGACCGTGCAGGACAAGCCCTATTCGGTCGTCATTCGCGCCGTCGTCACCAGCGACTATATGACAGCCCGCGCCGCCGTCCCCGGCGTCCACTTCGCGCCCGAGGCACTTACCTCCGCCGCAAAGCAGATCAAGGACAAGCTCGGCGATAAGGTCGATATGGTCCTCTACGACATCACCGGCAAACCCCCGGCAACCATTGAATGGGAATAATGCCCCAAACGATTCGCGATTCATAAACAAAGAGCTAACTGATTTCGTGTCAGTTAGCTTTTTTTATTTCCGGTGCAGACGCAAATATTCAAAAATAGTATTGCTATTATTCGAGATATAGAATATAATTGTTACAAACAGCAAAAGCATTGCGAGGTTGTTATGGAATTTATGTCTGCAAGAGAAGCCGCTGA
>SFNW01000065.1 GCA_004554105.1 Clostridiales bacterium
CACTGGAGCGCGACGGCTTTACAACTGCGGGCGCACTCGACACCTAATGCATCGACAAGGAGTCCTCAAGCCCGCTGCTACGCGACGCACTTGCGCTCTATGACGTGACCGGCGATAAGAAGTATGTCGCCGCCGCCGAAAAGATTGCGTGGTATTTATGCACCTGGATGATGCATTTTACGGTGAAGTACCCTGCGGATTCGCTGCTCGGCAAAATGGGCTACGACACCTTCGGCTCGACCTCGGTATCGACCGCCCATCAGGCACTCGACCAGTACGCGCTGCGCGATGTGCTGTCCTTCTTTCGGCTGTACGAGCTGACCGGAAATGTGCAGTGGCGCGAGCGTGCGCTGGCGTTCTGGTGCAATGCCTGCCAGTGCATCTCGGACGGCACACAGTACATCAACGGGCGGCTTCGCCCCGCAGGCGCGCAGGACGAGGCGATTTTCCACACGCGCTGGGGACGCTACGGCGTGCCGCCGTTCGGTCCTTCGCAGTGGCTGCCCGCATGGCCCTGCGCGTATCGGCTGGAAAATCTGCGTTGGCACCCCGACTGGTCAATTTTTGACGAGGGACTGCAGGCAATCAGCGGAAACATCGAGCGGGAGGAAAAATAAGATGAAAAGACGGCTTATGCTTTGCGCCGCGTGCCTTGCCGTGTGCCTGCTGTTTTCCGCCTGCGGCGAAAAAAAGACGCCCGAAACGACAACTGCGGCTTCCGAAATCGCCGCAATCACCGAAGACGGGGACACCCCCGACCTGCCCGATGCCGCCACGCTTGACCTCGCGGGAGATTTTCACTTCCTCGTGGCGGGCAACTGGGCGTGGAACGATTATGCGGCGGACGGCGAGGACGGCACGGTCGTCGACAGTGCGATTTATCGCCGCAACCGCTATATGCGCGACACCTACGGCGTGAACATTACGAATAAGGACGTTGTTGCGTACTCCTCCGCTATGGGCAGCGGAACCGGCTTTACCGAGCTGTATACGAATTATATGTCGGGCAACAACGTCTACGACGCCGCCATGATCGGCACTTATGACGCGGCAAACCTTGCGTATCAGGGCGTTTTGCAGGACTTGAACGATACGCCGCACATCGACCTTGATAAGGATTACTGGGATCAGCGCGCCAACGCCGATTTGTCTGTCGCCGGCAGAATGTATTACACGACCGGCGACATTTCGCTCAGCGATAACCGCAGCACGCACGCGCTGATTTTCAATAAGGAAATGATTAAAATGTACGGGCTGGACGACCCATACGAGCTGGTCAGAAACAACGGGTGGACGCTCGAAAAGTTTGCCTCGATGGTGAAGGCGGTCGGCGAGGACCTGAATCAGGACGGCGTCTACAACAAAGAGGACTGCATGGGGCTGCTCTCAGCGGTCGACAACAACATTGCCATTCTCGCTGCGGCAGGTGAAAAGATTGCCTCGGTCAACGCGGACGGCGAAATCGAGCTGACGCTCTACAGCGAGCGCACAGTCAACCTCTACGACGATTATCTTGCGCTCGTCGGCGACCATTCGCACACCTTTAACTGGCAGATGAATTATCAGACCGGCACCTACGGCAATGTGGCGACGACGGCGGAGCTTGCCGATATGCTGAACAGCAATCGCGCGCTCTTCTACTTCCACATGCTCTTTATCATCGACGAGCTGCGCGACCTCGAAACCGATTTCGGCATTCTGCCCTATCCCAAGTATGAGGCAAGCCAAGCGGATTACGGACACCTTGTCAGTGCATGGCACAGCGAATTTCTCTGCGTGCCGAAGAACGTAAACGACCTTTCGCGCACGGGATTTGTGCTTGAGATGCTCGCCTACCAAGGGAAAAAACTGCTGACGCCCGCGTATTACGAAAAGACGCTCGTCGGGCAGTATACGCGCGATGAGGAGAGCGCCGAGATGCTCGATTTGATTTTCGCCACGCGCACCTACGACGTCGGGTATTACTACAATCTCGGCACCTACAAGGAGCAAATCGGAAAAATATTGGTGAACAATATGTCGCTGACCGTGATATACGACACCTATTTCAATTCGGCAGAGAAAAAACTGACCGCCATCAACGCCATGTTTAAGGAAGGCGCCGAGGCGGCGTCATAAGAAAGGGGAAAACGCTATGAAACTGAAACTCGGACGGATTCTTTGGGGCGTTGCCGCAGTGCTTTTCCTTACGGCGGGGCTTTTGACGACTGCGTTTGCGGCGGAGACGGTCTACTACCTGAAGGACGGCGGCACGGGCGACGGCTCTTCGCCCGCGGCGGCGGGCGGGTCGCTTGCCGCAGCGTATGCCGCGCTGCCGAACGGCGGCACGGTTGTTGTCTGCGGGGGATACACCGTGCGCGAAGCGTTTATCAATGTCAAAAACGCGGGAAAAATTACGATTACAAGTGCCTACGGCGGCGAGGATTTCGCGGCGACGAGCGGCGCGCGCATGGTCTTTAAGGCGAATTTCTACTGCGGCGGCGACACCGAATTTCGCGACATTACGCTCCGCACAAACGGGACGTACCTCTCGATTTTCGGCTGCAACTACGAGTTGACGCTCGGTGACGGCATCACAAGCGAGCGCGTCGGCTCTTCGCAGTATCTCTCGCTCATGGGCGGCTCGCGTGAGGTCATGCGGGACACCGTGAGCAGTTTGACTGTCAACAGCGGCAAGTGGCAGCGCGTGCGCGGCGGCACGGCGGCAAGCGGCAGCAAGAATTACAAAATCGAGCTGACGGTAAACGGCGGCGAATTTGTCGAGCGGCTGACGCTCGGTGACAGCGGCTCGCACGGCGGCGACATCACGGCACGGATAAACGGCGGTACGTTTTATCAGGGCATTTACGCGGCGACGCTCTCGTCCGCGACCGACCGCTTTGACGGAAATGTCCGTCTGATGCTTGACGGCGGCGTCTTTTATAACCGAATTGCGCCGGCGGCAACCGCGGTCGGAAACTACGCCGGCAGCTTTGCCGTCACGATAAACGGCGGCGACTTTGCGCATCTTGTCGAGCTCTGCGGCAGCGAGGGACTGGACGGCGCAATGACCTCGACGCTTGTCAGCGGAATTGACCTCGACAAAGCGGAGAGCGGAAGTTATACCTTTACAAACTATGTCCGCGCCGATGGCGCAGACCCGTGGCTGTTTTACCATGACGGCTACTATTATTACACCTCGACCACAAACAAGGCGGAATTGAAGCTCGTCCGCGTCACCAACATCGGCGACTTGATTTATTCGGGCGGCACGACGATTTACAAGCCCGAGGCGGGGAAGCCCTATTCAATCAGCACATGGTCGCCCGAGATTCACCACTACACCGACGAGGAAGTCGGCGCGGGCAACGGCGGCTGGTACTGCTATCTTGCCGGCTCGGACACGTCCGACCTTTCCGAGGAAGCGCACCGCATGTATGTCATCAAGTGCCTGGACGGCGACAATCTGCTCGGACGCTGGGGCAATCCCGTGACGGGTGAGGTCAACGTACCGCAGGTCGTGGACGCGCCCGACATCGAGAATTTCCATGACACCTGGGCGGCGGGCATGACCGACATTCGTATTGACGGCAAGGTCTACACGATGTATGTCACGGTGGTCGACGACGGCGGCGGAAAGAAGCACCAGACCATCAACATCGTGCCGATGACCAATCCGTGGACCATAGGCGGCAAGTCCTCGGTCATCTGTGAGCCCGAGCTTGCATGGGAAATCGGCAACCACAAAAACCTCTACATCGTCGAATGCGGCACGGCGGTTTACGCGCCCGACGGCAGTATTTTCATCGTCTATTCCGCCTGCGGCTATTCGACGCCCGACTATAAGCTCGGTCAGCTCAAATATCTTGGCGGCGACCCGACCTTGAAGAGCAGTTGGGAAAAGAAGCAAACCCCGATTCTCATGAAATCCGACGCCATCAGCGGCTGCGGCAGTGCGTGCTACGTCACCGACACGGCGGGGCAGAGTTGGATTTGCTACAACGCTTATCTCAATCCGAATGCGTCGGGGACGCGCTACGCCTTTGTCGAGCCGTACACGGCGGACGCCGTAAACGGCGTTGTCATCGGTGCGGGGACAAAGCACCCCGCTTCGCTCGACACGGTCTATACGGCGGCACTGAATCCCATGTCGCTTGCCGATAAGACAAGCGGGTTTGACAGCGTGACCGAGACCGGCGGGAAATTCCCGTTTACCCGCGCATATACCGACGCATTTACCGATGTGACGGCGGCGCACTGGTTCTATCCCTATGTGCGCGACGCCTACCGCATCGGACTTGCAAGCGGGACAAGCGCGACAAAGTTCTCGCCCGACGCGTCCTTTACGGTCGCGCAGGCACTGACCGCTGCGGCGAATATCCACGGCGTCTACTTCGGCAAAACAGTGCGCGCGGCGGCAAGCGGCGAAAACTGGTATGCGCCCTATGTCGAATACTGTATCGAAAACGGGATCATCAAGGCGGGGCAGTTTGCAAGCTTCGATACGGCGATTTCGCGCGGCGATATGGCGGTTGTGTTTGCAAACATTCTGCCCGCAGAGGAATATGCCGCAGTGCGGGAGGGACTTCCCGCCGATGTGACGGAGGGCGCGGCTTGCCGCGATGCGGTGCGGAAACTCTATAACGCGGGCATTGTCGGCGGCGACGACAAGGGCAACTATCGCCCGAGCGACAACATCAAGCGCAGCGAGGCTTGCGTCATTTTCACGCGTATCGCGCTGAAGGACAAGCGGCTGCACTGACAAATTCTTTTGAAGGGCGGAAAAGTGCCTGATGAACGAAAAAGAACTATGGAAAGCCTATACCGACGCAAATCCCGCGTATCGGGACGCGCCTTATGACGCATGGTGCTACGGGAGCGACATTCCCGACGAGCTGGCACGGCTGACATTTGACGGCATCAAGACGGCGACCGCCTCGGCGTATGCGCTTTACGCCGCCGAGGACAGCCCGCTGCCGACCGTCGGCACACACAGCGTCCTGCTCGATACGGCGGGAAACGCGCTCTGCGTTCTGCGCAACACCGCCGTCACGGTCGTGCCGTTTTGCGAAGTGACCGAACGGCATGCGTATAAAGAGGGAGAGGGCGACCGCAGTCTCGGCTATTGGCGGGACGTACACCGCAAGTTCTTCACCTCGGAACTGAAAGAAATCGGCGCGGCGTTTTCCGAGGATATGCTCGTCGTGTGCGAAGAGTTTGAGGTCGTGCTCCGCGCGTGACACGCAGAACACAAAACAGCAAAAAAGCACCCTGCGGGGTGCTTTTTTTTGCGTTTGTTCGGTTATTTTGCGGCGACGGCGGCAAAGCCTTTTTCAAGGTCGGCGATGATGTCGTCGATATGCTCCGTGCCGATGGACAGACGAATGGTGCTTTGGCGAATGCCCTGGTCGAGCAGCTCCTCGTCGGTGAGCTGCGAGTGCGTGGTCGTTGCGGGGTGAATGACCAGCGATTTCACGTCGGCGACATTGGCGAGCAGCGAGAAGATTTCAAGGTTGTCGATAAATTTGTGCGCCTCTGCCTGTCCGCCCTTGATGTCAAAGGTGAAAATCGAGCCGCCGCCGTTCGGGAAATACTTCTCATAGAGGGCGTGCTGCGGGTGGTCGGGCAGGGAGGGGTGGTTGACCCTTTCGACAAGCGGGTGCTTGACGAGATATTCAATGACCTTTTTGGTATTCTCCGCATGGCGCTCGAGGCGAAGCGAGAGCGTCTCGACGCCCTGCAGCAGCAGGAACGCATTGAAGGGCGAAATCGCCGCGCCGGTATCGCGCAGCAGAATCGCGCGGACATAGGTGACGAACGCCGCAGGACCGACCGCGTCGGCAAAGGAAACACCGTGATAGCTCGGATTCGGCGCGGCAATCTGCGGGTAATTGCCGCTCTTCTTCCAGTCAAACTTGCCGGAATCCACGATAATACCGCCGAGCGTCGTGCCGTGGCCGCCGATAAACTTCGTGGCGGAATGGACGACGATGTCCGCGCCGTGCTCGATCGGGCGAATCAGATAGGGCGTGCCGAACGTGTTGTCAATAACGACGGGAATGCCGTGCTTGTGCGCGATGTCCGCAACCGCATCGATGTCGGGAATGTCGCTGTTGGGGTTGCCGAGCGTCTCGATAAAGACCGCCTTGGTATTGGGCTGGATCGCCGCCTCGACCTCGCTCAGATTGTGAATGTCGACAAAGGTCGTCTCGATGCCGAAGCCGGGCAGGGTGTGAGCAAGCAGATTGTAGCTGCCCCCGTAGATGGTTTTCTGCGCGACGATGTGATCGCCCTTCTGCGCCAGCGCTTCAATCGTGTAGGTGATTGCCGCCGCGCCCGATGCGACCGCCAGTGCGGCAACGCCGCCTTCAAGCGCCGCAATGCGCTTCTCGAAAACGTCCTGCGTGGAGTTGGTCAGGCGTCCGTAGATGTTGCCCGCGTCGGCAAGTCCGAAGCGCGCAGCAGCGTGCGCGGAGTTGCGGAAAACATACGATGTGGTCTGATAAATCGGTACGGCTCGCGCATCGGTGGCGGGGTCGGGCTGCTCCTGGCCGACGTGAAGCTGTAAGGTCTCAAATTTATAGTTGCTCATTGCGGTGTCCTCGTTCTTTCCGAAATTTGTTTTGATGCCTTTATTATACGGGGAGAACACCGGTTTGTCAAATACCCGATGGGAATACTGTGTTATAGGCTGAATCTATACCTTTTGCCTCTTTGCGTGCTGATTCAGATACTGTTCAATCTCCTTGATATACAGTTCGCCCATGCTGCTCAGAATCATGCTTTGATTGACGATATAGCCGATTTCCATGCGGCTGCCGCGCGTGTCCGCGTCGGTTTCAAACGGCACGGCGACATAGTCTGAGCCGTTCAGCTCCTCGCAGATGATGCCCGAGCAGAGCGTGTAGCCGTTCAGTCCGACCATCAGGTTTAGCATGGTTGCGCGGTCATTGGCTTTAATCATGCGTGGGTATTCGCGCGTGCTGAGAATTTCCTCGGCGAAGTAAAACGAGCCGCTCGCCCCCTGCTCAAACGACAGGCAGGGGTAATCGCCGAGTTCCTCAAAGCGGATCGAGCGATTTTGCGCCAGCGGGTGACCTTTCCATAAATAGACGTAGGCGTCGCATTCAATCAGCTTGTGAAAGGTGAGATTGTTTGTCCGCAGCAGTTTTTCGATTGCCTGACGGTTGAAGTCGCTGAGATAGAGAATGCCGATTTCGCTTTTCGAGGTGATGACGTCGTCGATGACCTCCTTGGTTTTCGTCTCGCGAATGGCAAACTCGTATTCCTCGGTGTCAAACTGCTTGACCATCTCGACAAAACTCTTGACGGCAAAGGAATAGTGCTGGGTCGATACGCCGAATTTCTTTTTCCGCTTGCCGGTCTTGCCGTATTTGCCGAGCAGCTGCGCATACTGATACTCAATCTGCCTTGCGTGGGTGATAAATTCCAGCCCGTCGCTCGTCAGCGAAACGCCTCTGCCGCTGCGGTGAAAAATCGTGATGCCGAGTTCCTTTTCCAGCTCCTTCATGGACGCGGACAGCGAGGGCTGCGCGACATACAGGACCTCTGCCGCCTTGTTCAGCGAGCCGGTCTCGGATATGGTGATTGCATAGTGAAGCTGCTGCAGCGTCATGGCGTTTCTCCGTTTCCTTCGCGGCGGCAGGTAAATACCTACCAAACGAATTGGTTTTTATGCGCGCATTATAACACGACGCGCCCCGCTTGTCAAGTGCGGGGGAGAGGGCACATTTTATTTGAAGAAAAACACCCACAGTCGGTATTTTTGTGTTATAATAAACTCAATAAACTTGAATTTCTATAAGAGAGAAAACAACATTTGAAAAATATTGATGAATTTGGAGGCGTCTGAATATGAATAGAAATAAAGAAGCATGCCATTGCAGAAATGTAACGTATGGAATGATTGAAGACGCGATTAAAAATGGCACAGAGACATTTCAGGATGTTCAGGATGCAACCGGAGCCGCAAAAGGGTGTGGTCAATGTAAAGATTTTTTGATTTGCCTGATAAGAGATATCAAAGAAGAACTGAATAATCGGTAGGCAGTACAACTTCCGGCTTGTCTAACCGATATAAAAGGTATAAAAGGCTTCGTTCTTTCAGCGAAGCCTTTTCCTATATGGACTTGGCAAAGCGCTTTTTCAAATCTTTTTTCGCGGATTTGCGGTTGGGGGGTTGAAAACCTATTAAATATATGGTAATATAGGTTCATGCAACAAAAGACGGGCGAAAGGAGAATGAACTTATGAAGATTTCAACCAAGGGACGCTATGCGCTGCGAATGCTGCTCGATTTGGCGGAGCATCAGAACGACGGCTATGTCGCGCTCAAGGATATTGCGGACAGGCAGGGCATTTCCAAAAAGTATTTGGAGCAGATTGTGCCGATTTTGAACAAAACCGATATTCTCCGCACCAACCGCGGCTTTCAGGGCGGCTATCGGCTGGCAAAAACGCCGGACAAATACACGGTGGGCGAGATTCTGCGGCAGACCGAGGGCAGTCTTGCTCCCGTTGCCTGCCTGGAGCATGAGCCGAACGAGTGTGAGCGCTACGGCGAATGTGCTACGCTGACGGTTTGGGAGGGACTTTACCGCGTCGTCAACGAATATCTCGACGGCATTACACTGCAGGATATTTTGGACAGACAAAAAGAGCAGGGCGCAAACGATTATGTCATCTGACCGTGTCGGCGGCGGAAGCAGGGCTTCCGCCGCCTTGCTTTTTCGCGGAAAAACTGTTTTTTCGTTTTTTTGCCGCTTGCTCTTGACAAACACACTTGACATGATTATAATACATACCAAATCCATAGGGTTTTGATGGTTGGCGCGGCGGGCGGCGTTTCCCGCATGAGCGACCCCAAGATGATTAAGGGCATACAGAATGCGGTTTCGATTCCCGTCATGGCAAAATGCCGCATCGGTCACTTTGCCGAGGCGCAGATTTTGCAGGCAATCGAAATTGACTACATCGACGAGAGCGAGGTGCTTTCGCCCGCCGATGATAAGTACCATATTGACAAGACGCAGTTTGATGTTCCCTTTGTCTGCGGCGCAAAGGACCTCGGCGAGGCGCTTCGCCGCATCAATGAGGGTGCTGCGATGATTCGCACCAAGGGCGAGCCGGGCACGGGCGACGTTGTACAGGCGGTGCGCCACATGCGCATGATGCAGTCCGAAATTCGCCGCATCGGCTCGATGTCGGAGGACGGTCTGCGGTTTACGGTGGAAAAAACGCAATAAAAAAAGTCCCGAGCTGCTCTCGGGACTTTTGGCTGTAAATTGAAGTCTATGTGTGTCAGGAAACCGCAAAGGGGATTCCCGAATCCTCCAAAACATCGAACCAGTTGCCGAGCCCGATGCTGTTTTCACAGATGTAACGCAGAAAAGAGGCGACGCGTTCCGACACCTCGGTCGGACAGATGCAGGATTCGGTATGTAGGTCGCTTCCGCTCTCCTGCCGGACGGAAAGACGGATTCCGTCAGACGTCGGCTCTGCACAATAGGTGACGGTTCGGCTTGCTTGAAATCCTTCGATTTCGGAATAGCGATTGGTAAACACACATAGTTTTCCTTCAGGCATTTTTTTATTTCTCCTTTTTAGAATTTTACGGTAAAATATTGAAAATCATTTATTTTTGTTGTATAATTAACCAAATATTTCATGGTTTGATTCTATCAAACCGTTTGACCGTTGTAAATACGCAAATATGAGACGCGCTTGCAAGGATGCAATTATGCCTTTCATGTTTGCGAAAAAAGCCTTGATTTTATGCCGCTTTTGGCTATAACAGAGCCTTAACGGATTGCAAAAGCATTGCAGAAACGGAATTGACATGAAAACAGAATTTTTGAAAGAATTGAAAGAAAAGTCAAAATTGACGACAAAACAGATTTCGGATATAAGCGGCATTCCCGAGAGCACCATCAGCAGGAT